>CAZKLE010000174.1:0-5023 GCA_964553415.1 uncultured Myxococcales bacterium | reverse complement strand
GCCTGCGGTAGCAGCTTGCGAAGGCCCAGAGGATCCAGCCGCAAAATTCGTTTGACGGCACGTTCGCGGCCGGCATCAAAGGCCGTAACCTTGGCGTTGCCGTGCATGCCAAGAATCTCGACATCGCTGAAGACTGTTCCCAACAGCTCTCGCAACTGCGCGCAGGTGTATTCGCGGACGTGATAGGGGTTTTCCGAAAAGGTCTCGAGAATGTTCGGAGTGGTGAGCATCAGTTGACCGCCGGGTTTGATGCGCGCCTCGAGGCCTTCGAGAAAGGGCGGCTCGTTCTCGATGTGCTCGAGAACCTGGAAGTTCAAGACCAGGTCAAATTGCTCTTCAAAATCCTCGGGATCGGTCAGGTCGAGGCGCCGAAAACTCAAGTTGGGCTTGTCCCATTTCTTCCGGCAAGCCGCGATGGCTTCCTCGGAGTAGTCGACACCCAGGACCTTGGCGGCCGTGTCGGCCAAAGTCACGGTCCCGAAGCCCTCGCCGCAACCGGCGTCGAGCACCGATCTACCTGCTGCCAATTTCCGCGCGTACAGATAGGCGGCGCGGTGACGGGACTCGTCGTAGTCGAAATCTTCGCCCCAACCGGGACGCTCGCCTGTAAAGTGTTCCGAAGCCATCGTCCCTAATGTGTAGCGGTCGCAGCCGCAGCGCTCAACGCCGACAGCCGATCCGCAGCGGTGGTCAACTTACGTTACCAGGATCAGTTTTTCCGCCAGAGTGTGCAGGCCTTGCAGGAATTCCTCCTGCGAGGGCCCACTCGCCCAACGCACCAATGCCCAGTCCTCCGGGGTAGCATCCATGAGCACACGAGCCAGGTCGGCCGGAAACACTCCGGCCGCCTTGCTACGGGCGTGGGTGATCGCGTCGTCGAGGGAAAGTCCGAGCTTGCAGCACAAGCCCCAGACGTCGGCCAAGTCTTTCGGCTCGCCACGATCCACCACCGCGGTGACCTTGTTGGCGAGAAGGTTCTCCGCACTGTCGATCCGACCCAACACCGAATCCTCTCGGATGTCACCAACATGCGCCGGCACATCGTCGATGAGTTCAATTTTCAGCGCGATGTCGGCCTCGAAGATCTCGAAGCGGACGAAGCGCCGCTCGCGTTGCAAAACCTGCACGTCGAATTCCGATATCCCGAGCGAGGCGTCGATCAAGCGCTGTGCCCACAGGCTGAAGGAGGGATCATCGTTGACGAATAAATCCAGGTCGTCCGAGAAGCGATGGTGCAGATAGCCGCGTGAAACCGCCGTACCGCCGGCCAGATAAAAACCGGTGTCCGCGCCGGAAAATGCCTGAAGCGCCCGGTCCTGCAACGGGTAGAGGCGTTGGTGATAGAAGTCGCTATCCATCCGCGTCGGGCTCGAGCAACTCGGGGTGGTGGCTGGGCAACCAGTCGACGAGAAAGTCCAAGCCCCGCACACGGCTTTGCGAACGCAGATTCGTGCGCCAGCGCTGCCAGCCGATTACGAGTCCCCGAAATCCGAGCAGTCGGACGATCTCGGAATACGGGGCATACTCGAGCAAACGAACGGCCGCCCAGTTTTGGTCGAGACGGCCGAGTCGAAGCTCTCCCGCGAGCATCCGCCGGAATTGCGTCTCGTCGAGATCGTAGTCCCACACCCAGGGAAGCGATGCAGACTCCGTATCCATGATCCGTTGCTATCACGAAACCCGCAGCGCCCCAACCGGGACGCTCGCCTGTGAAGTGTTCCGAAGCCATCGTCTCTAATGTGTAGCGGTCGCAGCCGCGGCGCTCAACGCCGACAGCCGCTTCAGGTGACGGACCGCACGCTCGGCGAACTGGCGAACTTCGAAGTCGCCGTCGTCCTGCAGATGCCGTATATCATCGAGATAGCCAAGCTCGCCGCGCCGGTGGATCGCCCACAGAGCCGACATGCGTAGCTGCGGGTCGGCGTCGTAGAGGTTCTCGGCGGCGGCTTCCACCGTGCGACGACCGCCGACGGTGGCCGCCAGCCAGCCGGCCTGGCGCCGCACCAAAGGCGCACCGCGCCGCAAAGCCTCGGCGAACTGCCAATCGGCCTCATCGCTGCCGTCGTACACGCGCTGCACCAGACGCGGCACCATGTATTCCAGCTCGGGTATCCCGAAAGCCATCATCGACAGCGCCGTGCCGGTCGACAGAGACGGCAGCCCACGTGCGGCCGACTCGTAGGCGGCGAGCACGCGCAGGCGGATATCGTCGTGCATGCTTTCGTCGTCGAGGACACTTCGCACTTTGTCGGCAGGAAGATCGCGCGAGGCCCAGATGGCCGCCCGGCGCAGATTGCCATCGACGATGGGATCCTTGATCCAGGCGGGCAAAGTTCGGTCGTAGTCCCCGCGTGACGGGACCACCCCGAGATGCCCGGGCGGCTGGCCTCGCCCCGGCCAGTACTCGGAGGCACGCTCGCGGGCCGAAGCGAAAAACAAATCGCTGACCGCCTCGCCGCGGATTCGCCCCGCCCCTTCTCGGGCCAAGACGAAGAGGTTGCGTACACCCCCGGCGTCCACACCGCCCGCTGCAACCCGCATCGCCAGAACCTGCTCACGCGGCGACAAAAGGCCTTCGCGTACCGCCGCCGTCAACTCGCCGCCGATATGCGGGTCTTGCGAATGCTTCAAGGTCCACACCGCGCGGTCGCGCACGGCCTGCACCGGATCGGACAGAGCGCGCACGACGTCGGCCTGGTAGCGTTCGATCATCAAGGCGTCGGCACGAGTGAGCGTGTTGACGCGCACGGCCGCGTCGGCCGACAACAGCCCGTCGGTCAGCCATCTCGGCACCGGCATCGATGCCGGCGTGACCGAAACGGTTTCGATTCCTTCGCCCTGAGGCGACGCGACACGACGGCGCAACACCATGTAGCGGCCGATCGTCGCGTACGGCGAGTAATAGGTATTGAGGTACCGGCCGAGGTCATAGTAATACATCGGCGCATTGACGAAGAAGGGCGCGTGGGCGTGCAGCACCACGGCATAGCGCGGCTTGCGCTCCATCAGGTAGGCGACGACCTCGGCTTCGGAGTCGTGACCCGGCCAACGCGGGAAAAAATAGCCATGGCGAGTGGGGTTGTGACGATCGGACAGGAAGGAAACGATATCGAGAGCCGGGAAGGTGAACACCTGCTCATCGGGGGCGGTGTGTTCACGCACGAAGCGCACGACTTCGGCCAACTCGCTGTAACGCTCCGTGCGCCCGGCGTTCATCCACACCGGCGCACGTTCGGCCTGCAGCCGCACGGAGGGAGGACGACCGAAACCACCGTTCTCGTTGACGGCGATCGCCTGCAGACGCGGCGCTGCACGCACCACCATCACGAGCACGATCGGCGCCAGCCACATTGCGCCGATCAGCATACGACCGGACAGGCTGGCGCCCTTGCTCCAGCGCTCGGCAACGATCGCCAGCAGGCCGGCGCTGAGAACCATCGACAGCGGCGCGGCGGTGATCCAGTGCATGTAATCCGTGCGCGGATAGAGCTGTAGATACATGAACACCGAGCCGACCACCAAGATGATGTTGCGCGCCGAGTTCGGCGCACTGTCTTCGCTGGTACCGATGCTGCGCATGGCGACGAGTAAGGCCAGCCAGTGCACGACGACGACGAGCGCGAACATCGCCAACTCGATCTCTCCGGTGACGGCACTGGCAAAGCCCTGCGGCATGAGTGCACGCCATTGCGGCACCAAAACCGCCAGCGCGCAGCCGGCCAGGCCGAGGACGGCAAGACGCACGGGGCTAAGGCGCGTGCCGGCCAGCACGCGCGGAGCAGTCATCGCAAGCGCAGCTGCGACAAAGCCGGCGACCACCGTTCGACCAATGACCGGATAGGGAAGGTAATAAAACTTTTCAAAGTCGGCGCCGAAAAAGAACACCTTGACGAGGAACTGCTGCGTACCGAGTTGGCTATGAACGATGATCATCCACGGCAGGTTGATCGCAACAAACGATCCGATCAGGGCCAAGCTTGCACCGATAATGCTCGGATAGGTCAGCGTCGGCGGCGTTACCGAACTACGCCAAGCGCACACCAGAGCCGCCACGGTAACGGGCAGCAGCAGGACTTCGACTTCGGTCGTACCGATCTTGCCGGCGAACACCCCCCAGGTTGCCAACAGGGTGCCGGTCCACAGCATCCACCACCAAATGCCGGCGAGTTTTTCGCGTAGGGTGTGCAGCGACTCCGGACCCATCGGCACAACGGCGAGCATGGCGAACGAAGAAGCGGCCAATTGAAACAGCCCGGCATTGGGTTTGAAAGCGAAATCGACGCCGGCGAGCAGACCGGCCAGCACCACCCAGCCAAGGCGGCCCGACTCGGCAAAACGCAACAGTGTGAGCACGCCGGCGCAGAAAAACAGCACGTTGTACCAAACCGGATAGGGAATATTGAAAGCCGCAAAGGCCCCCGGATGCACGGGGATCGAGACCATGTAAAAGACCGCGGGCAACCATGCCAACCACGGAGGCGCCACGCGCAGTGCCAATAGCGTCAGAAAAAACAGCGAGGCGGCATTGACGGCCACCAGCAACCAGCGGCCCGGCATGATGTTGTAGCCGAAGGTCCGCATGACGGCGGCGTGCACGTAATAGATGGCAGGGGTGTAGCCGATATGAAAGTCTTTGTAGGGAGTCTGTCCGTCGGCGGTGCGCTCAATTTGATAGAGCAGCGTTCCTTCGTCTTCGAAGTTGATACCGTAGCCGACGTAGGCTGAAAAGTAGCAGAAGCCCAGGGCGGCGACCAGGGCCGCGAATAGTAGGGGACGCTTACGCATTTACTTCGAAAACGGAGACTCTCGCGGCTGAATGGCGTGCACGGGCGTGCCTTCTATGACCGCATCCAACATCCACTCCACCTCGCGCGCACTCGCCTCCCATGTAAACTTCGCGGCCCATGCCGACGCGGCGCGACTCAGGCGCGCGCGTAGATCCGGGTCTTTCAGTATAGCCGACAATGCACGTGCGAGCGCATCCACATCCCCGTAAGGTACCAGCAAGCCGGTTTCGCCGTCG
>CAZKLE010000173.1:0-5048 GCA_964553415.1 uncultured Myxococcales bacterium | reverse complement strand
TCGATGCCCCGTGCGCACCGAAGCCTCTCCAGAAGCCCTTGCCCATCACCATCGGAGGCGCCGGCGAAAAAGTACTGCTCAAGTTGGTCGCAAAATACGCGTCTCGCTGGAACTGCCCCATGACCAACGCACACGAAGTCTCTCGGCTACTCGACGTTCTTGCCGGCCACTGTCGGGCGGTGGGCCGCGACATCGAGCAGATCACCGTCAGCGAACAGCTGCCGATCATCATCGGCCGAGACGACGAGCATCTTCAGGAAAAACGCATGATGGCAAAAATGATGATCGGCAGCTGGGTCGACATCAAGAAAATGGCGTTGCTCGGGACTCCCAAACAAGTTGTGGCCGGACTGCGCGAAAAAATAGCCAAGGGGGTAAGCGACTTCGCTATCATCTTCGGCGACCTGGGCATGCCGGATTCCCTCGAACTTTTCGCCGAGGAGGTCATCCCGGCGCTGAGCTAAAAACCTGCTTACGCCGCCGGTCGATCGGGCCGACGGCCCTGCCGATCCGAACTCGCCTGCAAGTACTCGATGAAGCGTTCAACCGCCGGGCTGAAGTGCTTGCCCGTCCGGTGAATGATGCCGATGGGCCGTGTTACGCCGGCATCGATAAGCTCGACCGCGACAAGGCTCCCGGACTTGACCTCGTTGATACAGGATTTTTCCGGTATCACGGCAACCCCCGCCCCGACTTCCACAAGACGCTTCACCATTTCGATGTTATCGAGTTCGGCTACGTGCTGCACGGCGACTTGCTGTTCCTGAAACAGCCGTTCGAGAGCCAGCCGAGTCGGGATGCCCTTCTCGAAGCCGACGAATTTTTCCCCGTTCAAGTCACGCAAATGGATCCGACTGCGCTCGCTCAGAGGGTGGGAAGGCCTGCAGACAGCGACGAGACGATCGCTTACGAAATCGATCACCGTAACCTGCGCGCGCGCACTCGGGTATGCGACAATGCCGAGATCGACGTTACCGCGAAGCACCTGATCATAAATGTGATTCGAACGATCGTATTCCAAATACACGTTCACATGTGGGAAGTCGGCGAAGTACGCCTTCAACGGGTCCGAAAGCTCATACAGGCCGACGCTGTGCACGGTCCCGACGCGAATGCTGCCTGTGATGACGTTGCGCAGTCCCTGCAGCTGCGCTTCCATTTCGTTGAAAGTGTGAATCATCTCGCGACTCGCTCGATGCAGGATTTCTCCCGCAGCCGTCGGCCGAACGCTGCCGCGTTTGCGCTCCAGGAGACGCTTGCCGTAGCGTTCTTCCAGGCCGCGGACTTGCTGGCTGACAGCCGACTGAGTGATGAAGTTCTGCGAAGCGGCGAGCGAAAAGCTCTGATTCTCCACGACGTCACAGAACACTTTCAACGTTTCAACATGCATAGCGCCCCCCTAAAGATACAGTCCATTAATCTAAGTAATACTAGCACCCCACCTTTCGACGTTACTTATAACAGTCTTTATTATTCATTCCAAGCTCTAATACTAAAAATGGACCCCAGGGGTCTCCGGACGAACCCGCGGATGCGCCTCGAACGCTCGAATGGTAAACAAGAGGCGTGTCGAGCCGCGGGCTTAATGTATTGGTGTTGATGGGTGGCAAGTCGGCCGAACATCCCATCTCGATCCGTTCGGCAGCCGCCGTCGTCCCTTGCCTGCGGGCAAGCGGGCATGAGCTAACCATCGTCGGAATCTCGAAGAGCGGACGTTGGCTGCTTGGCGACTTCGACGATCTACTGGCGCGCGCTTCGTACGAGCTCGCCGAAGTCGCCGAGCATGACGGCGACACCGTTACCTTACGCTGGGACGGCCGGTCAGCATGGATTTCCCCGATTGAAAACCGCGACCTAGCACCTAGTCCCATCGACGTGGTATTCCCCATCCTGCACGGTCCGGGCGGTGAGGACGGCAGCATTCAGGGCCTACTCGAGGCCGCCGGCGTCGCCTTCGTCGGCGCGGGCTGCCAGGCTTCGGCGCTGGCAATGGACAAGCTGGCCATGAAATTTTTGTGTGCCGGCGCAGGCATACCGCAGGCGGATTTCCTCGAGGCCGGAAGCGCATCAGCCGAGCAACTAGCAGCAAGGATCCGCCGGCGTTTTGGGTTTCCCTGCTTTGTGAAACCGGCCAACCTCGGCTCTTCGGTAGGAATCAGCCGAGTCGAAAAAGCCTCCGACCTGTCAGCGGCGCTGACCGAGGCACGCAAGTACGACCCACGCCTCGTCATCGAAGAAGCCCTCGACGCCCGCGAAATCGAAGTTGCCATGCTGGAAGCGGAGCCGCCCGAGGTTAGTCCCCCAGGTGAGATCGTTCCAAAAGGGGAATTCTACGATTTTGAAGCCAAATATCTCAGCGGCGATGCCCAATTGATTGCACCCGCCAACCTGGACGCGGGAAGCTACGAAAAGATCCGCGATTTGGCGCGCAAGGTGTGGCGACTCACCGGCTGCCGAGGCATAGCGCGGGCCGATTTCTTCTTGGGGCGGGCCGATGGGAGAGTCTATTTCAACGAGATCAATACGTTACCGGGATTTACCGAGATCAGCATGTTCCCTCGGCTTTGGGCTCTGAGCAGCTACTCCACGGCGCAGCTCTTCGACCTCGTCGTGCGTGGGGCCCACGAGGCTGCTGATGCGACGCGTTAAGCAACCAGCCAATCCTGCCCTTGACCAAGGTCGGATAAATGAGCTTACATAGTCGCGTTGAGCTCGCCCTTCTTGGATATGAACCAACTGAATCAGCACCGCTCGCGCCTGTTGGCGGTCGTGGGCACGGTCCTCACCCTAGCCTTTGTGGTTGTGGGCCTGGGACTGTTCGTCAGCTCGACATCGTCCAGCCCTACCGAGGTGGCCGTTTCGGCCAAACCCGGGCTTCGCCAACACAGGCCTTCGCTTACGCCGGCAAAAGTCGAGAGGCGTAGAGAACGCCGCGTCGAACTCGACCGTCGTGCGAAAGCCCAGCTGGCGGCCGAGGCCATACCGATGTCCGAACGTTTGGCCAAGTTGCGGGCGAAAGACGGCGAGCCTGCGGCCGAACGCCCGGATCTTGAAATGATCCACGACAACGGTGGCAAACCGTTGAGCAAACAACAGCAGCGCATCGCCGCCGAGCGCATGATCGAGGCCGGTCGGCGGGCCATGAAAGCCGGAGACCTGGGGCTGGGCTACGAACAGTTTTTTCGCGCGACGGAAACCTATTCTTCCGTCGAGACCCACGCGGCGCTCGGCGACCTTTTGCTAAAAACAAGCATGGCATCCATGGCCGACTACCATCTACGCTGGGCGGCCGAGCACGATCCCGGCAACCCCGACCGCTGGATCGCTCTGGCCAACGCCTACACTTTGAAGCCCGACCCGGGAGCCGCCCACAAAGCCGTCGAGAAAGCCCGTGAAGTTGATCCCGGCATCGACGTGGTTCGCGACAACAGAGGTTTTTTCAAACGTCGGGGATGAAGCGAGAGAGAGCAGCAGGCAAGACAGTCAACGCCAGGAGGAAACTACGATGAAACACAGGACCATTTCAGCCGCTATCGGGCTGATCGCAACGTTCGTTATGCTCGGCGGCCAGGCCATGGCCCAGTGCCCGAGTGGGAGCAACTGCACCGAATACCTCGGGCAGGGAAAAAAAGGCTCCTTCTTCAGACTCTTGGTTCCCGATGTTTGGGATGGAGATCTCTTCATCATCAACCACGGCTTCGATCTCAATCGTCTGAACATTGCGCCGCATCACGTGTGTCAAAACACCAATCCGGCCGCACCCAAAACGCAGTGTACGACCGATGCCGACTGCACGGGAATCAGTGTGGAGAAATGCAACGAGATCACGCTGTTCGGCTTCGAGGACATCATGATCCCCGATGGTAAGGCAATCGCGGCGAGCACCTACAGCCAAACCGGCTGGAGCGCCTTCCGGAGCCGCAAGGACCTCAAAGACATCCTCAAGTTCATGAAAAAGACACCGGCGATCGGCAAGCCGACTCGGGTAGTCGTCAGCGGCTTCTCGATGGGTGGCGCTGTGACCGTCGACGCCATCATGAGACTCAAACCCGGCAAGGATATCAGCGGCGCAGTGCCGCTTTGTCCGTGTTCGGCCGGTGGCGGCCCTTCGTGGGACGTCGCGACCGACTTTCGCCTCATCTACGACAACCTGTGCGATTCGGTACAGGGGGCACAGTTCTTCAGCGAGCCCGACGTCGGCGAATCCACGATCTCGCAGCTGAACATGGCCCTCAAGATGGACAAGTGCTTCGGCATCTTCACGTCTGACCCCGACCCGGTCAAGGCTGCGGCGCAGGTTCAACGGCGCAACGACTTCGTTACCATGAGCAAGTTCTCCGGTACGGTTACGGGTACGTCGGCAGACCTTCTTCAGGTCGGCGGTTTTGTGTTCCTCGGTATGGGTGACTTCGTTGCCGATAGGAAACGCCTGAATGGGAAGCGCTTCGGTTGGAACGAGGGGCTCGACTACTCGATCATCGGCACCGATCCGGCGCTCGCCGCAGCCTTCGATGCGGTCGTCCCCCGACTCACGCCCGGCAAAGGCCGCAAGAAACTGAGGAAGAATACCTTCGTGAGTTTCCTGAAGGGCAAAGGCAAGAAAGTGAATTACCCGATCATGTCGTTCGCCGGCGATCAGGACTACGTATGCATTCCGGAGTTCCAAAAGTTCTTCGCCGATACTGCAACCGAAGGGGCCAAGGCGTTCCAGCAGGTCTGGGGCAGCACACCCGGCCACTGCCAGTACACGCCTTTCGAGTTGGAAGCCGTGGTGCGTGAGTACTTCGACTGGCTCGACGGCTTCGACCCGCTCAACCCGTCGGTCGGACGTCCCGACGGAACCACCACCGAGGCACGTTGTCTGGGCATAGCCGGCGCGACGGCGTCGGATGGCAACTTCGACAACACGGGATTCGTTCCGCCCGCCTTGATCACCCGCATGCACCCGCGCGCCGACTGGCAGGGACACGCGCCGAACCCGCACCCCGAGAAAGCGTGGGCCGCAGCGAACAGCCCCCCCCGCGCGCTCTACCGCCCGGGCGGTTTGG
>CAZKLE010000172.1:0-5184 GCA_964553415.1 uncultured Myxococcales bacterium | reverse complement strand
GCCAACGTGGTGTGCGCCAAGCCGGCGGGTTTCGCAGCACTCGGGGCCTTCAACGACAACGACGCCACTCAGACGCTGTCGTTGGGCTTTGCCGACAGCAACGGCTTCGCCGCCCCGCGCGATCTCGTCACTTGCCGCTTTAACGACAGCGACGGCGTCGCTCCGGCGCCCGGCGACTTCGCCAACACAACCACCGATTGCTCGGACCTGAATTCGATGCAGGTGGGTTGCTTCACGGCGGTCACGAGTGTCACACCATGTTCATGCGGTGATTCAACCGTGAACTGCGTGGCGGAGAACTGCGATACCGGCGCCGCCGCGGCCACCAACACCTGCGGAGACGGGGCCGTCAACTGCAGTCAGTGCACGAGCGAGGATTGTGACGACGGCAACGCGGTTGACGACGGCAACGGCTGTGATGCCAATTGCTTGGACAATCACGTTTGCGGCAACGGCATCGTCGAGTCGGTCTTCGAGACCTGTGATGACGGCGGAAGTTGCCAGTTCGGCAGCAATCCGGGCGCACCTTGCACGCTGCCCCTCGGCGCCGAGTGTACGGGCGGATTCTGCCAAACCTCGGACACGGACAATGGCAACGCTTGCCCTGCGGACTGCACGGTACCGTAGCCGTCCGTCGGCTTTCTCAAAAAGGGCCGGTTCGGGTTTCCGAGCCGGCCTTTTTTTTCGCAAACAAGTACAGAGAAGCGCTCAGCGCTTGCGACACAGCGGAATGTCGATTATGTCCCTTGTCATGCCTCGACAAACGACAGTACACTAAAGGAGCGGGTTCGTAGGGGCTGGCAAGCCGCGGGCGGCTGGGGCGCCTCCGAGGACGCCCTACGTAGCTCAGCTGGGAGAAACCGAATGTCACATCGAAAGATTCAACTCGCCGCCGCCGGCGTTTTTGTCGCCGCTTTGGTCCTGTTACCCCTGCGCGCCTCGGCCTCGTTGGGCGATTGTGGGCAACCGGTCACTACGGGCACCAAGCCCTCCGCCACCGACGCGCTCCGCATCTTGACCACCGGCGTCGGTGCCACGACCTGCAGCGACACGTTCGACGCTTGTATATGCGATGTGGACAAGAATATGGCTGTCAACGCGTCCGACGCCCTGCTGACCTTGCGAAAAGGCGTCGGACAGGCGGTTGTCTTAGACTGCGGCCCGAATTGCCCGCCGACCTCGGGCCCCGCGTGCTCGTCGGCCGAGTTGATCGCCATAGACGGCGGCACCCTCGATTCAGGTTGGACAGGTGCGGGGCTCAATCAGGATCTCATCGCGGGTGCACGCATTACGATCGACGTACTCAGGCGTTGCACCGCCGCGCAAACGGTATGCAAGACCGATGCGGATTGTAGCGGAGGCGATACCTGCGACCTGACCTGCAACTGTGACGACCCCAACAACTCGACCTGCGAAATCACCGGCCCCACCCACGAGAAGCGCTGTCTCGCCTCCATGGATCCGTGCACCAGCGATGCCCAATGCACGGGTGCCGGCGGCGGGAGCTGCGTACGCTTCTTCGGCGGGCCCTTGCCACTAGCCGCAGCGGGCACTCCCGTGTGTGTGACGACCTTCTTCCAGACCGATATCACCGGTACCGCGGACTCCTTTACCGGAGAAAGCCGCGCCGCAGTCAATCTACGATCGCGTGTGCATGCGACCAACATCACCAACCCCTGCCCGGTGTGCAACACCCCTACCGGCGCGGTCGGTTCGAGCGGAACCTGTGTGGGGGATACCGCCAACAGCGGTCAGCCATGCACGGTAGAGTCGACCAGCCCGGACTTCGGTGCGACCTCCGGGGATTGTCCGCCCAAGCCCTCTCAGAACGTGTCCGGCCTGGGCCTGGCCGTACCATTCCGCGAATTGTCCACCGCCACGGTGTCCAAGACCGCCAAGCTCTTGTGCAAAGCCCTCCCGATTAACCCGAACGGCGTGGGCGGCTTCTGCACCGACACGATCAGCGGCACCTTGCAGGCCTGCGCGTCTAACGCCGATTGCTTGCGGTGTAGCGACGACCTGAGTGCTTGCGCCTCGAATGCCGATTGTACGGCGGGGACCTGCGCGGCGGCACCGGCCCAGCCGATCGCCTGTGGCTTCTACTGCCACGTCGGCTTCTGCCGAGCCTCCGGTGGACCCGTGGGCAGCGAGAATCCCGATGCCCCGTGTATGGACGACGGTGATTGCGGCTCGGGCGAGATCTGTGTCGAAGGAACCGGCGGCGACATCCAAGCCAACGCACAGCAGAGTAAGCCGAACGCATGTGCCAACAATATCTGCGGCGCCGCGGTGCCGGAGCAATGCGATCCCTTGGATACGACTGGAAACTGCGACATCAAGGACTTCATTCCGTGCAGTACCGACGCCCAGTGCGCCCAGCAAGGCGCGGGCACAACGTGCATTTTCGCTCCGAAACCCTGCTTTGGAAACACGATCACGGGTATGGGATCACCGTCGCCGTTGGGGAACTTCTGCGCCGATGACGATCCGCCGATCGCTTGCGTGAGTAATGCCGATTGCAACGCAACGGTGTGCAGGAAAGACACATCCGTACCCGAGCTCATCGGCATCTTCCCGATCCCGGCGACATCCTCCAGTGCAGTCAACGGTGCCGGCGGCCTAACCGGGCCGGGCCGCATTCTATTCAAGCAGGTTGTCAAGACCTGCCGTTGCGGCGACGGCATCGCGGATTGCGATGAACAGTGCGACGACGGCAACAACGCCAACGGCGACGGTTGCAGCAGCGTCTGTACGACCGAGCCCTGAGGGCTCCGGGCACCGACGGTCCGATACGGCTCTCCCTTAGGAAAGAGCCGTATCGGACCTTTCGGCTGGCAGCCTGCCCGCTTTGGGCCTAGAATTGGAGGAGAGTCGGCAGTCGTGGCCGCATCGCACAGCATGAAAACCGCCTGCGGACTGTCAACCTTGGCCCTGGCCACCCTGATCGGCATCGCCGGCTGCGGCCCAAAACTGAGCAATCCTCAGCTCTTCACCGTGACCGTCAGCCTGACGACCACCAATGTCAGCCTGTCGCAATTGGAACTCAGCATGGAGTACAGGCAAGGCGAACTGTGCGGGACCGCTGCCACCGTTCAGTGCAGCAACATCGGCCTGGACTCGAGCGTATTCGATGATCAGGAAGACAGCGACAATAACGGCACCTTCGTTCTGACAGCAACACTCAATAAATCGGCGGCCGGCATGCAGAAAAGCGACAACATCTTTCAATGTACTTTCGCGTCCCCCATCACGCCCTCGGCAAGCAACTTCATCTTCACCAAAAAAAGCGCGAAAGACGCCAGCGGGGGCAGTCTGATTGCCGACGATCTCAATGCAATTGTCTTGACGATCAGCTCGAGTACGGGTGCGGCAGGGAAATGCCAAGCGAGTTCGACCACGACGACTACGACCGTGGCCAACCCCACGACAACCACGATGATGCCGACGACGACCACGACGACGACCTCGACCAGCAGCACCAGCAGCACGACCACGACTTCCTCGACGACCACGAGCACCGTCGTGACCAGTACCACGACCGTCACCAACCCGCCGACGACCACGACGATGCCGGGCAACGGCAGTGCCACTTTCGACGTTACCTACGAATTCGTTTTCCCCATGACCGCGGTGGGTGCCTTGCAGTTCGACAGCGATTACTCCGCGGCCGGTGGTGACTTCGACGGTGCCGGAGCCGCCGTTGCCTGTGCCAAGGGAGCCGGATTCACGGCACTCGAGGCGTTCAACGACAACGATGCCGCCAAAGTACTATCGCAAGGTTTTGCCGACAGCTCGGGCTTTGCCGCACCTCGCATACTGTCGACCTGCCGTTTCGTCGATGCCGATGGAATCGCCCCGAACGCCTCCGACTTCGTCAACACGACGACCGACTGCTCGGACTTGAGCAACATGTCGGTGGCTTGTTTCACGGGTATCAAGACCGTGACCCCCTGTTCTTGCGGTGACGGCACCGTCAACTGTGTGAGCGAAACCTGCGACAGCGGCTCGGCTTCGGCGACCCAACTCTGCGGCGACGGTATCGTGAACTGCAGTGGTTGCACGGCCGAGCAGTGCGACGACGGCAATACGGTGAACGACGGCAACGGCTGCACGGGCGGCTGCCAGGACAATCACGTGTGCGGAAACAACCTGCTCGAAGGTCTCTTCGAACAGTGCGACGACGGCGGCACTTGCCAGGCGGGAAGCAACGCCGGCACACCGTGCACTCTACCCGCGGGAAGCGAATGCGTGGGGGGGTTCTGCCAGACTCAAAGCGGCGACGGCTGTGACAGCAACTGCGTACTCGAACCCTGATCGCAACGGACGGCTGTGCATGGGCGCGGCCTGCGTGCTACTGCTGCTCGGCGCGGTTTACTCGGGCTGTTCGTCGGAGCCGGGATCCGCGATCAACGTCGTCATTCGGCTTCCGGGGCCCTCGCAGGCTTTGTCGAAGGCGGAATTGTCGGTTGATTATTCCCGTTCGGGCGCGCGCCCGGCAGGCGGCCACAGCCCGGCCTGCACCGTGCTCCTTCCCTCAGTGGATGCGAGCTTCCGCGACGACGGCGACGGCCGGCTCGACATCACGTTACGCTCTGCACAGGGGTTTTCGCCGCCGGTCGATCTCGTCGCCTGCCGCATGTTGGCAAGCGGAAAGGTCGCGGACCCGGCGCGCGTGCAGGCCGGCCTACGAATCGAAGTGCGCAGTGCCACCGCAGTGGGCGGCAGCGACGTAAGCGAGAAACGCCTGAGCACCCTTTCTGCGCGGGCGCGGACGCGTTCGTCAGCCGTCAAGCGGCCGGCGGGCGGTCCCGATCCTCGAGACTCGCGCTCCCCGATCCATACTCCCCCTCGCCTATTTGCAGCCGGGTCGCACCGTAACGAGGATGGTCATCGGTCGACGCGCAGCAATCGCCGCGACAAAGCGGCATCGCCCGACTCCGGCAGTGCTCCCGCACGCATTCTCGACCGTATGGAAGAATCGCGAGTTGAATCGTCTGAAAGCGCGGCCCGGCGGCAAGCACCCGGTGGATCGGGCCCGATACCGACCGCAAATCCGGGTTTACCCACGATTCTGAGCAGTGCCCCCTCTGCGGCCGGAGACCCCTCGGGGGCTTCGAGTGTGGGGAGTTCGAGTTCGGGGACCTCGGGCGATACAGGAGCGAAGCTCGATCCGACCACCGCCTT
>CAZKLE010000171.1:0-5315 GCA_964553415.1 uncultured Myxococcales bacterium | reverse complement strand
CACGGTGCCTCGTCAGTAGGAAAACTCGAGCTTGCCGTCCTTCGCTCGAATGGTAACGGTGCCGCCCTTGCTCAAGCCTCCGAAGAGAATCTGCGAACTGAGCTTGTGCGAAATCTCGGCCTCGATGAGACGCCGCAAAGGACGCGCGCCGTATTGGTCATCGAAACCTTTCTCGGCCAAATACACACGCGCCGAAGCCTCGAGAACCAGCGAGATGTTCTTCGACTTCAAACGAGCCTCCAGCTCGCCGATCATCTTCTCGACGATCTGCTCGGCGATGCGCACGTCGAGACCGCCGAACTGCACCACCGAGGTAAGCCGGTTGCGGAACTCGGGGCTGAACTGGCGCTCCACCGCTTTGGCGCTGCGTTCATTGAAGGCGGGCTTCTGTTCGAAACCAAGAGGGTTGGCCATGCTCTCTCGCGCACCGGTGTTGGTGGTCATGATGAGAATCACCTGCGAGAAATCCGTTTTGCGGCCGTTGTTGTCGGTCAGCGTCGCGTAATCCATCACCTGCAGGAGAACATTGTAGATATCGGCATGGGCTTTCTCGATTTCATCGAGCAGCAATACTGCGTGGGGGTTACGGTGGATCGCTTCGGTGAGCTGACCTCCCTGGTCGAAGCCCACGTAGCCCGGTGGTGAACCGATGAGGCGCGACACGGCGTGTTTTTCCATGTACTCGCTCATGTCGAAGCGGACGAATTCTATGCCGAGAACGGTCGCCAACTGACGCGCAACCTCGGTCTTGCCCACCCCGGTCGGGCCCGTGAACAGAAAAGATCCGATCGGCTTATCGGGCTCCCCGAGACCGGCCCGCGACAGGCGGATCGATTCGACCACCTGATCGATGGCGCCGTCCTGCCCGTAGATCAAGAGCTTGAGGTCACGCCCCAGCGTCTCCAGACGTTTCCTGTCGTCCACGCGCACGGTCTTGGTCGGAACCTTGGCCACACGCGAGACCATCCGTTCTACGTCGCGCGGGAATATCTTCGGCGTCTTGTCGGCATCGTCGTTACGGAGTTTTGCCTCGGCTCCGACCTCGTCCATCACGTCGATGGCCTTGTCGGGCTGGAAACGGTCATGGATATATTTGCCGGACAACTCGACCATGGCTTTGACAGCCGCCGGACTGTAGCTGACGCCATGAAAACTCTCGTAGCGCGGCTGCAACCCTTTTATGATCTGCAAGGTTTCTTCGGCTTCGGGCTCCTTGACATCAATCTTTTGGAAGCGCCGCGACAGTGCGTGATCCTTCTCGAATACCTGACGGTATTCCTTGTACGTCGTCGTACCGATGCACTTGATCTCGCCGGCCGCCAAGGCGGGCTTGAGCATGTTGGACGCGTCCATCGCCCCGCCGGCGACGGCTCCGGCGCCGATGATGTTCTGCACCTCGTCGACGAACAGAATGCGGTTGTCGGGATCCGACTTGATCTCCTCGATCACGGCCCGTAAGCGCTCTTCGAAATCTCCGCGGTAACGCGTGCCGGCGAGCAGGGCCGTCATGTCGAGCGCGTAGATGGTAGCGCCGAGCAGCGACGCGGGCACCTCGCCCTCGTTGATACGTAGTGCCAAGCCTTCGACGATGGCCGTTTTCCCGACACCGGCATCGCCGACGAAGATGGGGTTGTTCTTGCGTCGGCGCGAGAGGATGTGGATGGTCCGCTCGACTTCTCGGCGCCGCCCGATCAAGGGATCGATGGCGCCGCGCGCGGCTTTTTCGTTGAGGTCGACACAGAAGGCACCCAGCGGATCGCTCGGCCTCCCCTCCGCTTCCCCGTCGGGAGCGGCTACGCCCTCGCCGTTCTCGAACGACGGTGAGGGCTCGTCCACTTTGGAAATCCCGTGGGCAATGTAGCGCACCACGTCGAGCCGACTCACCCCGCGTTTCTTGAGGAAATAGACGGCGTAGGATTCTTCCTGCCGGAACAAAGCAACCAACACATTGCCACCGTCCACCTGATCCTTGCCGGAGGACTGCACATGCGTAGCGGCAAGCTGCAAAATGAACTGGGTACCCAACGAGTACTGCGGCTCGGGCTCCTCGCGCGGCGTCGGCACGTGCACTTCGCTGACGTCTTCGGCAGGCGCCGGACCTTCGAGCGCCACCGAACCCGGCACACCCGCGTCGCCCTCCGCCCGGGAAGGAAAGGTGGGCATGGTTTCATCGAGGAACTCGTCGATCTCGGCACGCAAGGGAGCCAGCTCAACACCGCAGTGAGCGAGAACATCGGCGGCAATGGGGTCTTCGGTGAGAGCAAACAACAGGTGCTCGGGCGAGATGAACTCGTGCCGGTTCGCTTTGGCGTACTCGAAGGCACGCTGCAGGGTTTTTTCCAGTTCTTCCGAAATCAGCATGAGTAAAAACGCCGCTGCGGCCTCACGCCGCGCCCACGACCTCGAGCCTCGCCTGCAGGGGATGCTCATGACGCTTGGCAAGCGCTTCGACTTGGATCGCCTTGCTGCGGGCAACGTCGTGGGTGAACACCCCGCATGCTCCTCGACCGGTCTTGTGAACCTGCAGCATCAGACGCGTCGCCTCGGCATCAGGTTGGTGAAAGACAACTTGCAAAACCCAGACCACGAACTCCATGGGTGTGTAATCATCGTTGAGCAATACCACCGTGTACATGTCCGGCTTTTTGAGCTTGGGACGCTCACGGGTGAGGACCTGCCGGTCCGGCTGGCCGCCCACGGGTCGTTCGTCCCCGGGCGCTTCGGCCACCGCTTTTATCGGTTCTCTTCGCATCGCCTTGCCTACGAGTATGGCAAGATTTCCAGCTAAGAAAAAAGCCCGCCTGCCGGCCCCAGGTCCCGCCTGCCGCCTCACCCCCTCCGGCGCGCGCTCTTGAGGGGCGAAACACGGTTGTAGCCGGCAATCATTTCTCGGCCGTGGCGGCGTTCTTCGGCCAGAAAACCGTCGATCACCCGTTTGGCACCGGAATGCTCGATGCGGTGCGCTGAGTAGATCGGCCGTGCAACGAAACCGCGCAGGAACTTTTGCTCCCCCTGGGCTCCCGCCTCGAACAGAGCGAGTTCCTTGTCAATCGCGTACTCGATGAGACGGTAGAAACAGCACTCAAAATGCAGGTTGGGGATGAAGCGCGAGCAGCCCCAGTAGCGCCCATAGAGGTTCGGCCCTTTGTGAAAGCTGATCGATCCCCCCACCCACTCTTCGCCGTCGCGCGCCAGCACCAACACGACGTGCTCGCGGCACAGCTCCAGAAAGCGATCGAACGTTGCGCGGTTCAGATAGGCCTGCCCCCAGGGCCGTTGCGCATTGGCAATGTAGAAGCGCCACATCGCGGCGATATGCTCCCGGCCGATGTCGGCGCCTTCGAAGATCCGGATGTCGAGACCAAGGTCGAGCAACGCTGCGCGCTCGCGACGAAGCTGCTTGCGTTTCTTGGAACGTAACGCGGCCAGGTAGTCGTCGAAATCACGGTACCCCCGATTGAGCCAGTGAAACTGGTGGGTCAGCCGCGGGCTGTATCCAAACTCGGAAAGAAATCCCTGCTCCTCTTCGCTGCAGAACAATACATGGCAACTCGACAGGCCGTGTTCGGCCGAATACCTGTCCATGAAGCCGACCATAGCCGAGGCCGTGGCCGCCGTATCTTCCCCGGGGGCGACGAGAATGCGCCGGCCGGTGGCCGGCGTAAACGGTACCGCGACTACACCTTTGGGATAGTAGTCGATGCCCGCGCGCTCGAACGCCCCAGCCCACTGCCAGTCGAAGATGAACTCCCCCTGTGAATCCCAGCGAACAAAAAACGGTATGGCACCTTTGAGTTCGCCGCCTCTATGCAGAGTAATGTAGCGAGGCTGCCACGGGGTCGCATTGCCAATCGCCCCCGAATGTTCCAGGGCGGCAAGAAAGCCATGGTCGAGAAAGGGATCGCCCGCGTCCACCAGCGCGTTCCATGCGGAGGGGGCGATCGCATCGATTCCTTCGCTCACCGCGATGCGGGCGGGGTGTTGCTTGCCGGCGGCTGTCATGGGCTTGCGCCCGTGCTCGGGCGTACTCGCCCTATGTAGCCTATTGCGACCGCAAACGGCAGGATCCACGCGGTGGCACCACCCGGGGGGTTCCGCGACCGCGGCGGCGCGGCCGACTCCGGGGCGCTGCGTCGGGGGGCATTGTTTCGCCGCCTGTTACGCCGTAGACTTCCAAGTTCAATCGGCTGCGAACTCGACCTGGAATCCCCGCCGCCACGGAGGCGACGGCAACGCGTCGGGATTGCTCGAGCGACAAAGCACACGCATGGCTCTGGAGGGCTGAACATACATGTCCGGCAAAGACACGACGACACATTTTCAATGGGACGCCGACGGCAAAGCGACTTTCGACGGATACGATCTCGCCGAACTCGCCGACACTCACCCGACACCTTTCTACCTGGTCTCCGTCGGGCAACTGCGAGACAACTACCGCCGCTTCCGCGAGGCCTTTTCGATGGTCGAGGGTCTCAAGTGTTACTACTCGGTAAAATCGAATTTCGAGAGCATCGTCATCCGCACGTTGTGCGAAGAGGGTTGCGGGGCGGAGATCTCCGGCGCTTTGGATCTCGAACTGGCGCGGCGCGCGGGCATGCGACCCGAAAACGTCGTCTTCGACGGGCCTCGCAAGACCGAGAGTGAGCTCGAAGAAGCCCTACGCTTCGGCGTCCACCTGATCGACATCGAGTCGATGACCGAAGCACGCATGCTCAACAAACTCGCCGGCCGTCTGGGCAAGACAGTCAATGTCGGCATGCGTATCGATCCTTGCCTCAGTAAGCCTTATTACGACAAGGTGATCAGCACCTATAAGAAAAAATTCGGCTATCCGATCGACCAAGCCTTGACCATGGCAATCGCCATCAGCAAACTGCCGAACCTGAAACTCGTCTGCATCATGACCCATATCGGTTCTCAGGTGTTCACGCCGAATCGATACCTGAACACGCTCGACAAAATCTTCGAGCTGATCGGCCAGCTCAAAGGCCGAGGCATCGACATCGAGGAGATCAATCTCGGCGGCGGATACCCGGCCCAGAGCATGCGCAATATGAGACTTTCGCGGCGCATCCGTCTGGCCAAGATCCTCGAACGCTTCGGCCGCCTGGACGCCGACGTCAAGTCGATCGCCGACTTCGGTACCGCCATCGGCAACCATTACAACGAACTCTGCACCAGTTCCGGACTCAAGCCGCGCCTGTCGCTGGAGCCCGGGCGATGCCTGGTCAGCAATTCCATGCTGATCGTCGGACGGATCGAAATTCTCAAGAACAACTGGCTGTTTACCGACATTTCGATCAACGACATCCCGG
>CAZKLE010000170.1:0-5367 GCA_964553415.1 uncultured Myxococcales bacterium | reverse complement strand
ATCTGCACGGCTACAGGGGTAGCACCGGAGGCGTCGACACGAATACGGCTCACTGCAAACAAGCGTACGCTCAGTTCGGATTCGTCGTCAACCTGGGCGTGATATCGACGGGTGTCGAGATCACGCCGATCAGTTCCGGGAAACCCTGGGCGACTATGTTCACTCTGCTGCACATGCGGTCATGCCGCACGGAGCCAGGCTGATGTCTACGGCGTACCCCTCATAGCAACCGTTCCAAGAAGTGCGCTCGAATCCAGAAAGGAGCCCATGTACGCGCACTGATCTCGCGAGCAGGCGGCAGGTTGCGTTTGGCGAGGGCGCCTGCGCCCCGCCAAACGGAGTCTGCCGCCTGCGGACGGCTTCACGCGCGTCTAGCGCTGGTCGTGCTCTTTCCCGCCGTGTTCACCCGCCCGCTTCATAGCATCCATCACCGAGCGATCCGACAACGGCACGCCGATCAGGTACGCGCTACGCGCGATCATGTGCCCACCCACCGGATTGGTGAGAAACACGAACAGGACGGTGAGAAGTTCCGGTAGTACGTTGGCACCCGCCGTGCCGAACATCAGAGCCGAGGAGGCCAGAACCCCCGCCAGCCCGAGGGTTGAGCTTTTCGTCACGGCGTGCAGGCGACTGTAGACATCAGGCATGCGCATGAGTCCGAGCGCCCCAAGGACGACAAAAAAGGTACCCGCGATCAAACAGAGGCTGGCCAGAACTTCAATCAATGGCTCGCCCCTGGATGAGGTATTTGGCGACAGCAACGGTCCCGAAAAATCCCAACACGGCCATCGCCATAACCGCGTCCATATACTCGCGCGTTCCTTGCACGAAGCCCGTAAGGATGACGACGGCGGTAACGATGGTCACCAGGTTGTCGGCGCCGACGACACGATCGGCGATGCTCGGGCCGGCAAGGATGCGGTACAGAGCGGGTAGCATGGAGAGCGCGAGCGCGATCATGCATCCTGTAGCGACATTTTCAATCACGGTTCCAACTCCAAAAGGATTCTCTCGAACGAGTGGCGGATCGATCCCGCGACCTCGACCGGGTCTTGTATGTTCAGGGTATGGATGTAGAGAACGCGGCGGTCCTCGCTGATATCGAGCGTAAGAGTGCCGGGGGTCAGCGTGATCATGTTGGCCAGCGAGGTGAGCGCCAGATCTGACTTTAGTTTCGTCTCATAGGCGATGATACCGGGGCGAATCGGCAGTGAGGGGGACAGCACGATGCGTGCTACCGACAAATTGGCCAACACAAGCTCGTAAAGAAAGCGGCAAACAAGCCGGACGAGGATCCACGGACGGCGCATCTCAATGTCCCCCGAGGACTGCCTGGATATAGAGTTCAGGGTGTAGGAGCTGTTCGGCCGCGAGTCGCGCGTAGGGCACACAAAACGCGGCACCGATACCGAGAATCACAGCCGAGCCGACCAGCACGGCGACGGCAGTCACGCGAGCGGTGGTTCCGGTCGTCTCCCAGGTCGAGTCTTGGGCGGGGCGCCAGAAGCCGTAGCGGAAAATCTTCATCATCGAAAACAACGTGAGAAACCCCGTGAGAACCGCAACGAATACCGTCAGATTATAGTGCCCCTCTATGCCTCCTCGGATGAGCATGAACTTGGCGATGAACCCGCTCATGGGAGGCGTACCGGCCAGCGCGAGACCCGCGACGAAAAACAAACCAGTCAGCACCGGGGCCTGATCGATGACCCCGCCCAAGCGCCGAAGATGCGTCGTTCCGCGCGAGGCTTCGACGGTACCGGCCACCAAAAACAGCGACGTCTTCACGAGAATATGATGGATGATGTAGAAGATCCCGCCGGCCAGTGCCAAAGGCGTGAAAATCGCCAGCCCCATGATCATGTAGCCGATTTGGCTGACGATGTGGTAGGAAAGGATCCGTTTCATGTCCCACTGGGACAGGGCTCCCAATACCCCCAACAGCATCGTTGCACCGGCTACGAACGCCAGCAGCGGCAAGACGAACGGCACGTGCGTCGCGAAGAAGAGCGAGGTAACGCGGTACAGAGCGTATACGCCTACCTTTGTCAGCAGGCCGCCGAACAGAGCACTGACCACCGTCGGGGGCGCGAAGTAGGAGCGAGGCAGCCACTGGTAGACGGGAAACAGCGCGCCCTTGATGCCGAACACCACCAAGAAGATGACGGCAACGGCCGCGAGCGTGCCGTGATCGGATACCTCGGCGAGCTTCAAGGAAATATCGGCCATATTCAGGGTGCCGGTCAAGCTGTAGATGAGTGCGACGCCGACCAGAAACAGACTCGAAGAGATGGCGTTGATGACCAGATATTTGAAGGTCTCCTGCAACTGGTACGGTTCGCTGCCCAAGGCCATGAGTCCGTAGGAACTGATCAACAAGACTTCGAACCATACGAACATGTTGAAGAGGTCGCCGGTCAGAAACGCACCGTTGACCCCCATCAGCAAGAACTCGAACAGGACGTAAAAAAACATCCGTTCGCGTGCCTCGTCGAGGCTAAAGCAAGCGAAAAGCAAGGTAGCCGTCGACACGACCATGGTAACGAGCACCATCAATGCGCCGAGCATGTCGACGGCGAAGACGATTCCGAACGGTGCCCGCCATTCTCCGAAGTTGAGAACCTGTATGCCGTCGGTGCGTACGGTTTCGACGAGAGTCACGGCCACTGCCAGAACAATGATGTTCGCCGCAAGCGCGAAGATGCGTGACAGGCGTGGATGATCGCGCAAAAAGATCAGCGCGATGCCCGCGGCCATCGGCAGGGCGACCGGCAGAACGGGGAGATTACTCGTCATTCAGCCGCCCGTGCAGGTCGCCAAGGTGATCGCTTCCGAAACTTTCATAGGTTCGGTAGGCGAGCGTTAGCAACAGCGCGGTTACGCCGAAGCCGATTACGATTGCCGTGAGTATCAACGCTTGCGGCAGTGGGTCGACCGACGGCGCCGATGCGTGGGCACCGAGGATCGGCGGCGAACCGGCTTCGAGCCCGCCCGTCGACAACAACAACAAATTGATGCCGTTCGACAGCAGGCCGAGACCGATTACGACTCGCAACAAGATCCTCTCGAGTACGAGATAGATTCCGCAGGTCAGGGTTACGGCGATCGTCAGTAGTATAGGGACGTCCATGTTCTTCCTTGTTATTCGGGATCCGTCATGGCGCTGATTACAGTGATGACGTTGCCGACGACGACGACGTAGACCCCCAGATCGAAGAGACCGGCGCTGGCGAGCTCGATGCGGCCGATCAGCGGGATGTTTATGAATCCATAGGTATGGGTGAAGAACATGTGTCCGAACAACAGAGGTCCGAAGGCCGTCGTCAGGGCGATCGCCAGCCCAACGCCGATGACGGTCACAAAGGGAACGCCCAAACGGGGCTCTCTCTTGCGGCCACGGGCAATGAATCGTAAGACGATGGCGGCAGAGGTGAGCAGCCCGGCGATGAAGCCGCCACCCGGGGCGTTGTGCCCCCGCCAGTACAGAAATACGGCGAATGCGATCAGCACCGGGTAGGCCACCCGAGCGGCGGTCGACAAAATGATCGAACGCGCACTCATGACTTACCGGCCTCGGGTCTCAGTTTGATGAGCGCGTAGCATGTCAAAGCCGCGACGCCCAGCACCGTGATTTCGCCCATCGTGTCGAGGCCGCGGAAATCGACTAGGATCACGTTGACCACATTGTGGCCGCCGGCCTGCTCGACGCTGTGGGCGATATAGTATTTGGAGATCGTGTCGACAACACGCTGACCACGTGCGTGCCAAACGAGCCCCGCTATGCCGAAACCCGAAACCGCTGCGATGAGCAGGTTGAAGGGGCGAAAGCGGCGTGACTCGGAAGATCCGTAGGCGGGCAGATGGACGAAAGCCGACAAGAACAGAGCAATCGACACGGTTTCGACCATGATCTGCGTGAGCGCCAGATCGGGAGCACCGAGAAGCGAGAAGAGCAGCGCCATACTGTAGCCGCTGGCACCCAAGGCGAGGATGGCGGAAAGGCGCGTGGGCGCAAACATCACGCCGATGGCTGCGCCTACGGGAATGAACGCAACAGCGTATCCGAAACTATAGGCGGGACGCGCCGGCCAGGCCGAAGCCGGAGCGAAACCTGTGGACGCGAGCACAAACCCCATCGTGCCGATACCGGTGACGGCGATGATCGTCAGGTAGCGCCACAGCAAACCGCTCATGTAGCTCGCGGTCAGGGCCTGGGAATACTTTTCGAGTCCGCTCAGCCAGTTCTCGTAGACACGATCGCTGATGAGTTTTGGAGCATGCGGAGTTCGCGGCACCCACAGCCACGCGAAAATCAACGCCCCCGCGAGGATCGCCGTGGCACTGACGAACAGAGTCGGGCTCAGGTGGAAGAGGGATAGCTGTACGTGCGCATGTAGCGAGGCGGTTGCCGCCTCGGTGGCCGACCGCAGCAAACCACCGACCAGCGGCTGCGGGGCCAACCCCAGCAACACCGTTCCGGCCACCAGCAACGACGGTCCCCACAGCAGGCTCAGCGGTGCATCGTGCAACGAGTCGGCCGTTGCTTCGGCAGAGCGGCGTCCGATACCGAGACCGACAGCAAGCGCCAGGCAGTAAGCCACCGTCAGGCAGGTCCCGAGCAGCGCGACCACGACCACCGGCCACGGCAGGCGGAGGACCGTATCGAGAAACATTTCCTTGGAGATGAATCCTCCCAACGGCGGGATGCCCGCCATCGAGACGGCTGCGAGAGCCATCGGCACATACAGTCGCGGCATCGTTCGGGCCAGCGAGGGTAGGCGCGTGAGGTCTCGAGTGTGGGCTTGGTGTTCGATGATGCCGACGAGTAAGAACAACGCGCCCTTGAAAAGCCCGTGGTTGATCATGTGCAAGAGGCCCGCTGTCGTCGCTTCGGGTTGGTTCTGAGCCAGCAATGCCATGATCAGGCCCAACTGACTGACGGTGGAGAAGGCCAGCAACGCTTTGAGATCGGTCTGGCGGAGAGCCAGATAGCCGCACCAGGTCATGGTGCCGATCCCTACTGCGGTAAGTGTGGGCGTCCAAATGGGAACGATCGATAAGGCCGGGCCGAGTCTGGCCACCAGGTAGAGGCCGGCCTTCACCATGGTTGCGGCGTGCAGGTAGGCGCTCACCGGAGTCGGCGCCTCCATGGCGCTCGGCAGCCAGAGATGGAAAGGGAACTGTGCCGACTTGGTCAATGCGCCGAGCATGACCAGCAATGCGGCACACTGTGCCCAGGGACTGCCGGCAATGGCCGCTCGCGCGCCTATGACGTCGGTGATCTCGAAACTGCCGGCGAGGATGCCCAGGATGATGAATCCCACCAACATCGCCAAGCCGCCGCCGGCGGTGATTACCAAGGCC
>CAZKLE010000169.1:0-5519 GCA_964553415.1 uncultured Myxococcales bacterium | reverse complement strand
CAGGGCATCGGCGAGCGCGGCCGCGTTGAAGTGCCGAAAATGGGTTTCGATGAACCCGCTGACAACCCCACCCGCCATGCGTCAGTGAATAGTCCACAGGGAGAGGATTCTCAAACGAGCGCCTGTTCTCGCGCTCGCGAAGGGCGTTTTACGGAAACGACGACAACAACTCGCGCGCACTACGCGGAAGACCCCGCTGAGCCTGGTGAAACAGTATGTCCTCGGGGCTGTTGTATTCGCCGTAGTACTCGGTGGTCGACTTCGTATCGGAGGCAAGCCGCGCCCCTTGCAGGGAGACCCCTAGGAACAGGCCCTTCGAACGCGCGTAGGAATAGATTTCGGCCTCGAGTGTGAGATCGGTGCCCGCCTGAGCCGTGCGTCCGATCGGACCCGCGGCAACACCGGCATCGCCGCCGAAGGTGAACCGCGACTCGAGAAGCGAACGCACCCCCTTTTCGGTCAAGAAAAACAAAACGACATCCGTCGAGGAAACGCCGATCTGTAGTCCCACGCTTCCGCCGTACAGAGTCTCGAACAGCGGCGCGCTCCAGTGTCCCTTGTCGCCCTTGCAACTGGCCACCCCGCGACCGAACCTCCCGCCCCCGACCAGGGCCGCCTTGAGAACGCCGGGGATAACGACAATACAGCGAGCATCCTGAATGAGTTTCTGCGGAATCTGGCCGTCGCGAAGGCTCGTGAGCTCTTCGAAGACCCGTTTGGCCGCCAGGACGCGCGCATCCAAACCCGATTCGGCGGCCGCCGGCGCAGCAAGAACGCCGACCGGCATCACCGCGCAGACGAGCACGACCACCAACCGCCTCCAAAGCACCATCCCCGGCACTATCGACCGCAACTCGTGCGCCGTCAACCCCAGCTGTGCGAGGCCCCCCGCAAGGCCGATGCCGACTAAAAAAGTCCGGGCCTTTCAGATACAACGACGGAGCCGTGCACAAGCTCTCCTTTCATCGCCGGGCGGGAAATGCGTCCGACAGGACCGTTCCTGCAAGCGCCGTCCTCTTGATCACCCTGACGGCGATATGCGCCGGAGCCGCCGCTTGCCGCAGTCCCCTGACGAATACGAAGGCGAAAGCCACCGTCTTGAAGGTTCCGGCCTACACACGCACGAAGTTGGTTTTTCCCGAAGGGCGAAGGCCGATCGCCGCTGCCGTCGGTGACATCGACGGTGACGGCGATACCGATATCGTCGCTGCCGGGACTCCGGTCGCTGCAAGCGGCGGCGAGTCGGGCATCGTACGTGAATACCTGCTCAACCCCAGGCGCGGCTACCGGGTCGTCGACATGGCCGCCTCCGAGGATGTCCGCGATCTCGCCGTCGCCGACATCGACGGCGACGGGACCCTCGACATCGTCACCGCCAACGGAGCCGCGAAGTCCATCTCTGTGTTCCGCGGTGTTGGAGAACGTCGTCGCGCCGCGCGTGTCGATCGCGACACCGAGGACGAAGTTATCGCTGTGGCTCTTGCCGATCTCAACGGAGACGGGAGACCCGACATCACCACCGTAGGCAAGAACGGAAGCATCGGCGTCAGCCTCAACGCCGGGAACGCCGGCTTCGGACCGTGGGAGATCCGCTCGGGCGAACAGACGGCGGCAGGATTGCTGATCGCCGATGCCGACGACGACGGCATCCCGGATCTCCTGATCCCGGACGCGGACGATGGAACGATTCGGCTGCTTCTGGGCAGGACAGAGGGCGGTTTCAACGACGGCGTCCCGGCCGACATCGGCGGGCGTCACGCCAGCGGCATCGCCGTGGGCGATTTCAACGAAGACGGCGTCACCGATCTCGCCGTGACCGTCTTCGAGCGTGGCAGCGTCCACGTTTTGGTGGGGACGGGGCAAGGTCGGTTTCGTCTCTGGAAACGTCTAGGGGTCGGGCCGGCACCACGTCACCTGGCCACCGCCGACTTCAACCAAGACGGCCGCAGCGATCTCCTCGTCACCACCAGCAACCCCGACCACCTCATTCTACTCTATGGAACGGACGGGGGCGGATTCGCTTCCATCAGGCCCCTCACCACGGGCGACGCACCGGTTGCCGGCTTGGCCGCCGACCTGAACGGCGATGGATTTCCAGACCTCGTGGTCGTCAACTCCGAGGACAGTTCGCTGACACTGTTGGCGAGCACGGCAAAGCAAAAGTGGAACGCGATCCTTACTCCCGACGGCCCCTTCGGGGGCACTCGTAGCGTATCCGGACCGGCCCCTCTATACGAAGACGCCGTCGCCGCGTTCAAACGAGGAAGCTACTTCGAATCTCTGAGGCTTCTGCGCCGCGTGCATACCGCACTCAGCCCCGAATTCGCCGCCGGCCGTCTCGGTTGCGGACAACACGAAGAAGAGAGACAGATCTACGTCGCTTCCGTGCTCCTCATGAGCGATCTGTACCGCTACTACACCGGTGAGCCGCGGACCGCACGCGACCTGGAGTCGAGTCTGGCCACCACCGCCGCCAAACTCGGGCGAACGGCTCTGGCGGCCGCACAGTATCTATCCTTGGCCGATATCGAGAGTATGGATCTCGACAACGAAGCGGCATCCATTCAAGCGTTGATCCGGCTGGACGGGCTCGCTCGGAGCCGGCCCCAAGCAACGGGTCTCCTTCCCTTGCTGACCGATATGGGCAAACTCCGTATCGACCGCCTGCATCAGGGGTACCAGGGCTACCACCTGCGGCTGCCGACACTTCCCCTTCCCTATCCGCTCAAACTTTCCAGTGCGGACTTGCGTCGCACTCTGCTGCCCCACCTCGAGGCCTACAGCGAACGATCGTCGGGAGCGGCCCGCTACGCGGCGTTCGCCAAAAACCACCCGCGGAGTTTCCGAGCCGTCGTCGCCGAGTACCTACGCGTCCACACGCAACTCCCCGCCACCAACGCCGACGCCGCTCGTCTTCTCGGAGGAGAATTCAGCAGACGGCACCCCCAATCCTTGCTCGCTGGGGTTCTGCAAGGAGAAATTCTCGCTCACCTAAGAACTCTGGGCGATCGGGCGGCGCAGCGCGAGACAATCAAATCCATCCGCGAGGTCGCCGCCGGTCTCGGCCTGCGTGCGGAGATCCGACCGACACGATAGCGGTCCGCTTACAACACCGCGTCGGCTTTGGCGGCGAACACAAAATCGCTCTCGCTGAGACCGTCGATCTTATGCGTCCAAATCTGCAAGCCAACCTTGCCCCAGGTCAGCACGATGTCGGGATGGTGTCCTTCACGTTCGGCAACTTCCCCGACCCTATTCACAAACGCCAACGCCTCGGCAAAGTCCGCAAACGAATACTCTTTGGCTAGATGGTGGTCGCGTTGCACCCGCCATCCGTCGAGCTGCGCGAGTAATGGTACGATTTTCTCATTGCTCAGCGGAGACACGCCGCCGCGGCAGGGTACGCAGGATCGTTCCGCAAGTCGGGGTTCGGAATCGCTCATTGTTCTACCTCCCAGGGAGAATACCTTTATCAACCACCGCGCGACGCCGCCAAAGCGCTACGCGCAGCACGGGCCATGGATGTATCGCGTTGATCGCCGGCCGCCGCTTCGAGTGCGCGACACGACTCGTGATCGCCGTTCATGATACGGCCGAGCACGGCAGCCGATGCGCGCCTCACTCCGGGCTCGGTATCGCATCGCAAACGGTCGCGTACCCGGGTGATGACGGCTGCATCAGCCGGCGGGCGGTCAGGCTCTCGCGAGAGACGAAACAGACCCGCCAGAGCGGCCAAGCGTACCGCCGTGCTCGTATCCTCCAATGCCTCGCAGAAGAGCGACATCGGTGAGCCGCCGATGTCGCGTAAACAGTAGAGCGCCATCTTACGCAGCCCCGCCGCTCGGTCGGCCATCAAGCGCCTCAACACCGCCGTACGGGAGCCATCCTCACGGCAGGCGTCAACGACAATCCGGGCCGCAGCCCAAGCTACGTCCCGGTCTTGGTGGTCCAAACAGTCGAGTGCCACGCCAAAGGTCCGTGACGACGATCGGCCGGCAAGACTGAGCGCGAAACATGCTCCCCAGCGACGCTCCGGATCGGGGTCGGCGAGCGCAGTCATGAGCACAGCGTGGTGGTGCTCGCTTCGCGCCACGGCGGCAAGCGCGCCGGCGGCACGTCTTCGAACTTTCTTATCAGGGTCGGCGAGCAACGTGATCAAACACGCTACAACCCCACTCGGCGGCGGCGAGGAATCGGACATGAACGGTACTATAGTCCACGCCTGACGTAGGTTCACGGTTGCCCCCAGGCAGGTAAGCCGTTAACGTCTCCCGCATGGCGCCGGTGGAAACAACAAAGGCTTGGCGGCCTTCGGCCGGCGAGCCCACACCCACCAGGCCGCGACCTCGATTGCAGCACTCGCTCGGCCTCACTCGCGTGGGCACCGTCGGCCTAGCGCTGGCGATCGGTGTTTTGGCAATCCTCATCTGGCAAACCCTCAACCTCGACGCCCACAGCTGCGAGGTTTGCGTCGAGTATCACGGCAAGAGCCAATGCCGGAAAGTAAGCGGGAAAACCCTCGATGAGGCTCGGCGGGGGGCGATCACCAATGCCTGTGCCTTCGTCTCGGCCGGCGTCACCGACTCGATGGCATGCCAGCGCAAGCCGGTCGTGAGCGAACACTGTCGTTGATCGACGCAAACCCGCGGTCAATGCACGAGGCCGCCGCCCGTCTCACGGACTTTCCGCATCACCCGAAGCATCGCGACGACCGTCCTGAGACGCGGGGCGTCGCCTGCGCCGGCGTAATAACGATGCAGATTATTGAGCATGCGCTGGAGGATTTCCGCCTTGCGCGCCGCCGACAGGAACTCGTCTCGCCACCGAGCGGCCGGCAATCCCTGCCGTTCCAAAAGACGGTGGCAGTCCTTCTCGGTCAGATCTCTGCATTTGCAAAAGGGGTCGAGAATACGTCCGTCATCCACACGACGAACGAGAAAGTGACCCGGAAATCCGACGCCCTCACAGCGAATGCCGCAAGCCGCGGCCAACTCGATATACACAACGGAAAGCAAAATGGGCAGTCCCGTCCGCCGCACAAGCACTTGGTTGAGACAGCTATTGCGCGGATCGTCGTAATCGTCCCTGTTCCCGTGAAAGCCGAGCTGGTCGGCAAAATGCCGGCTCAGCCCCGTGAGTTTGTCCTCGTCCTCCACACGTTCGATGACAGCCGCCGTTTCATCACAGAGACGCCGTAACGATTCGAGGTGAACCGGCGGATCGAGTTTGTCGTACTCCACCCGTGCGATCGTAAGCGCAGCGGCCGGCAGATCGATGGCTGCGTCGTCGCGCGTCACCAGGTCGGCGAGTACCTGGACAGCGGCGTGGGGTTTGCTTGGCATGCAGATCCGGCAGCCCACTGCCCGGCGTTCTTAGAGTCCTGCGACGGAGACGAAACGCACGCAGCGTCCGGGGGCACCCCCAAGGTTGTGGGGTAGGCCGAGCTTGGGCTTCTCGATCTGCCGTTCACTCGCTGCGCCGCGCAGCTGTCGCCACATGTGGTCCACCGCCCCCTCCCC
>CAZKLE010000168.1:0-5520 GCA_964553415.1 uncultured Myxococcales bacterium | reverse complement strand
ACCGCCGGCTCGAAGTGATCGAGGAAGGTCAGGACTTTTTCCTCATAACCGGGCGGCAGATCCCACGCGACTCCGCCGATACGCAGGTAGTTGAACGTGAGACGTGCACCGCAGAGTTCTTCGAGCAGATCGTTGATCATCTCGCGCTCGCGCAGTGCATGCGTGAACGGTGTGATCGCGCCGACGTCCATCCCCATCGCACCGAAACCGAGCAGATGACTACAGGCGCGACCCAGTTCCGCGGCGATCACACGGCAGTACTCCCCGCGCCGGGGGACTTCGATACCGCCGAGCTTTTCCGCCGACATCGCCCAACCCTGGTTGGCCGTCATGGCGGCAACGTAATCGACACGGTCGGTATAGGGCATGAAGCCGTGCCAGCCGACTTTTTCGGCGATCTTCTCGATCGACCGGTGCAGGTAGCCGATATCGGGAACCGCGCGACGCATGACCTCGCCATCGGCGGTGACGATGAATCGTAGTACCCCGTGGGTACTCGGGTGCTGGGGCCCCATGTTGAGGACCATTTCCTCGGTGGCAAGACCGCCGGCGCCTTCCAGTTCGATTTCTACGCTCACTGGTCCTCTCGCACGATCGTGAGCATGCTCTCGCGCGCAGTGGAGATGCCGTGATACTGCGAGGGCTCACGGAAATCTTTACGCAACGGGTGCCCCAGCCAGTCCTCGGGCATGAGGATACGACGGAGGTCGCTATGGCCCTCAAAGACAACGCCGACCAGATCGTAGGCTTCCCGTTCGAGCCAATTGGCAACCGGGTAGACGCCCTCCAGGGTCGGAACGCGAGGCTGATCGCGATCCACCGCCACTTTCAGCGTCAGCCAGCACGCGTGCGTGTAGGAATGCAGGTGGTAGATCACACCGATCCGATTCTCTTCCAGGTAATCAACGGCCGTCAGATTCGACAGGTGCTCGAAGCGGAGATCGGGCTGGTCGCGAAGGGTCCGGCACAGCGAGTCGATGGTTCCCGCCTCCAGCTCGATATGGTCCTCGCAACGGCCCTCTACAAATTGGCCGGACGCTGCACCGCACAGCTCCCGCAAACGCGCGTGGATAGCCTTCGTATCCATACAAATAGGCTCAGGACACCGTGACGGGCTCGCTACGGGCGAGCCACTTTTCTTGCATCATCTTGTCCTGCAACAGCATGAGCCCTTCGGTCAGGGCTTCCGGACGCGGTGGACAGCCGGGTACGTACACATCGACCGGCAGGATCTTATCGACCCCGTCGCATACCGAGTAGGCCAGCTGGAACAGGCCGCCGCAGTTCGCGCAGCTCCCCATCGATACGACGTATTTTGGATCGGGCATCTGGTCGTAGAGAACCTTCGTACGCAGAGCCATCTTCAGCGTCAGCGTACCGGCCACGATCATCAGATCGGAAACGCGCGGCGTCGCACGCGGCGCCATGCCGAAGCGGTCGAGGTCGGCACGGGGACCGCCGGTCTGCATCATTTCGATGGCGCAGCATGCGAGTCCGAAGAGCATGTACCAGAGCGACGATTTTCGCGTCCAGTTGAGCATGGCATCGACCTTGCTCGTGAGAACCATCTCGGGAACGGCGTTAATCAGCGACATGGATGGTCCCACCTACCTTGGGAACTACTTTCTGCGAGGCGGCCTGATCGGGAACGGCGACTTTCATAACCCACTGCAGATCGCCCTTTCGCCATACGTAGACGAGGCCGGCAACAAGGACGGCAATGAAGAGAAACATCTCCGTCAGCGCAAACATTCCACGACCGGCGGCAACCCACTGTTTGAAGACGGCGACAATGGGATAGATAAAGGCGACTTCGATGTCGAAAATGAGGAAGATGAGGGCGACCAGGTAAAAGCGGATATTGAAGTTGATCCACGAGTCCCCTCGAACCTCCTCCCCGCATTCGTAGGTCGTCAGCTTGGCACGCTCGGGGTTGGAGGGACGCAAGAGCGACCCAAGTCCCATCATAAAGGCGCAAAGGAACAAGCCCAGGCCGAGAAAGACGAGAACGTTGGCGTAGTTAAAAAGCATGGAACCCCGCGAACATAAAAGGATTTTTGTTAACATCCCCCTTGCCGGAAGTCAACCTTATGCTGAGCGCAGGCGGGGAGCGGTCACGGTAACCGAAGGGGCCCGTTTTGTCAGCCCGCCGACAAGAGTACACGCAAAACGTAACTCACGTCCGGGGACACGCCGAAGACAGCGCTGATGGCCGACACGATCGTCAGAATGGCGGACAAGAGAACATTCTGGAAGCCCGGAAGAAGAAACACGACGGCGAGAATGATGAGCAGTCCGAAGCGTTCCAAGGACACGTAAACCCGCAGGGCATCGGGAGCGAGGAAATACTGGACCACCCGCGAACCGTCGAGCGGAGGGATCGGAATCAGGTTGAACACCGCAAGTAGCACGTTCACGAAGATCCCGATTACGACAATCTCGCTACCCGACGAGGCGCTCGTCCATAACCCGGTGTGGGTCGCCAACGAGAGCACAGCGGCCAGTGACACCGCGATCAAAAGATTCGAGAGCGGCCCGGCGGCACCGACCATAGCCCAGTCGCGCCGGGGGTGACGCAGCTGCGTAACGTTTACAGGCACCGGCTTCGCGCCACCGATGATAATGCCCGATCCCGACAGAATCAGGATTGCCGGTAAGAGGATAGTAAAGAACGGATCAATATGTGGGATCGGATTCAGCGTTAGGCGACCGAGTCGACGTGCGGTCGGATCGCCAAATCGGTCGGCGACAAAGCCGTGAGCCGCTTCGTGCGTCGTGATCGAAAGCACGACGACTGCGATCGTGCCCAGCAACGTTACAGGATTCAACCTTCGCCTCTCCCTTTGGATCTCGGCATGCTGTGCCCGAGTTCGGATCCGCCGTAGCGGTTCGCGCCCGACGGGATCTTCTCGACGACAACCACGCGTGCCGAACGGAACACCGCATTGTCTGCGCGATCATGCGGTTGTACCGGTGCTGGGTCAACGCAGGCCTCGATGGTCCGTAACGAAAGGGGTGACGCCTCGCTGCTGATGGGAGCGGCGCTGATCTTTGTCGCCATCTCTGGCAACACCACCGTCTGAGCCCAGCCTGGATCGCCGTAGCTTATACCACCGTTGCAGTGATTGACGGTCACTTCGAACTCTCGTCGAGCCGCGACGGCAGCGGCAAAACATTGAGTTTCCCCGTGACGTCGTTGCGATCCACATAGACATCGGTATCGAAGACCTCGCGAACGTTCGCGTAGGTGATGACCTGTTCGGGAGGGCCGACGGCGAACACCCTCCCCGCTTTCAGCATCGCGACACTCTTGAAATACAGAGCCGCCAAGTTGAGATCATGCAGTACCGAGACGACCGTCAATCCTTCCTCGCGATTCAAGCGGGAAAGAAGCTCATACAGCATCACCTGCTGCTTGATGTCGAGGTGCGCCGCCGGTTCGTCGAGGAGCAGCACCCGTGGCTGCTGCGCCAACGCACGCGCCACGCAAACCCTCTGTCGTTCACCGCTCGAGAGACTATCAAAGGGGCGCTCGGCAAGATCTTCGATGCCCGTCACCCGCATGGCCTCGGCAGCGGCGGCAAGATCGGCGTCCGACTCTAGGCGGAAACCCTCTACATGCGGCGCGCGTCCCATGAGGACAACCTCCACAACCGTGTAGGCAAAGCCGAGCTCGGGCTGCTGACCAACCACGGCGACCAAGCGAGCGAACTCGCGTCGGTCGGCCCGAGCGGGATCCCGGTCACAGACGCGAACCGTGCCGCCGGCCGTAGGCAGGCTGCCGAAGAGAATCTTCAAGAGCGTGGTCTTGCCGGAACCGTTGGCCCCGAGCAGGGCCAGCATGCCCCCTTCGGCGACCGCCAGGGAGACATCGCGCATCAGAGGAGGCGCAGCCGGATAGGCAAACGACACCTTATGCAGGACAATCGCCGTCATCCGTCGCGCTCGCTCATGGGCCGAACCCGGCGCCGCAGCAGGTACACGAAGAACGGACCGCCGGTCAACGCCGTTATGGCACCCACCGGGAGTTCCGAAGGGGCGATGACGACGCGCGCCGCTAGGTCGCAGAGTACCAGAAAAGCCGCACCGCCGAAGAAGCTGGCGGGAACCAGCAAACGGTTGTCGCTGCCAAGGACGCGTCGTAACACGTGCGGGACGATCAGACCCACGAAGGTGATCACGCCGGTCAGGGAAACCGCAGCCCCGACCATCAACGAAGCGGCCGCAAACACCCGCCGCCGACTGGAGGCGAGGTCTACGCCAAGCTGTTCGGCGCCTTCGTCGCCGAGCGCGAGCAGATTCAAACTGGGGGATTCGCGGATCAACACCAGCGTCCCGACGACGATCAGGACGGCAACCAACATCAACACTCGGTAGCTGTGCAGCTCGATCCCACCCATAAGCCAGAACACGATGGACTGCGAGCGCAACAGATCGACCATCGCGTTGATCACCAAAATCAACGATGCGGCCACTGTGTTGAAAATGACGCCGACGAGAATCTGCGTGTAGGGCTCGGCCCGGCCGCGTACCAAGGAGAGCCGATAGACGATGACGCTCGATACTACCGCCCCCACAAAAGCGACGAGAGGTACGAGAATCTCGCCGACGAAACCGATGGGAAGCAAGGCTAGTGACGCGACCGCGGCCAGCGCCGCTCCTCCCGACACGCCGATGATGTCGGGACTTGCCAGCGGGTTGCGCAGCATCGGTTGCAAGCCCGCACCGGCAACCGCCAAGGCGGCGCCTACCCAGGCGGCTAGAAGAACACGCGGCAAGCGAACCTGGAAGAAGATCAGCCGGTCGGGGCCGACTCCCGAAACGACGCGGGACGGGTCGAGGGAAACACCGCCGTACAGGAGAGCGAGCACCATGGCGACGAGTGCAAAGGCCGCTGTGGCCAGCAGTCCATTGCGCATACGCCGAACCGTCAAACGGGCGCCGCTCCAAGCGGGAGCGGCCGGCGAGGCGGGAGCGGCGGAGACACCGTCATGCATCGCTGTCAGTTCCCCTCAGACGCGGCGATCATGCCGGCAAGGGCAAGGGCCGCCTCGCCGATGCGCGGCCCCGGACGTTGGAACAGGTTGGGCGCACCTAGATACAGGTGATCGTGGACCACTGCGGGCAAGGAAGAAAAACGTCCCCAGTATGTACGCAGTCTGCCCCGACTACCGGGACGTTCCGAGCCCATGGACAAATCGACGATCATATCGGGTCGCAGCGCCAGCATTGCCTCCAGACTCACGTGCGGCCAGCGACCGCCGATCGTGGCGGCGATATTGCGGCCACCGCATATCGGGATGAGTTCCCCCAGGTAGCTCCCCGGACCAGCCAGCACAAGTGGTTGTCGGCCGACGACCACCGCCACCCGCGGCCCGGCACGCGCGCCTGAATCACGCCCCCCCCTCGCTGCGGTGTCCGGTCGACTGCCGCCGAGTTCGCCTGCTCGTTTGAGCTGCTCGTCGATGGTCGCCAGCAAGCGTAGGCCTTGGCGACGACGGTCGAACAGCTCGGCCACTT
>CAZKLE010000167.1:0-5629 GCA_964553415.1 uncultured Myxococcales bacterium | reverse complement strand
AACCTGTGCAACCGGCTTCGGAGGCCGGTGCTCTATCCACCTGAGCTACGAGGGCGCTTCAGTAACGTGTGCCTCCATCCAATACCATGACCTGACCGGTCATGAACGCGGAAGCGTCGGAGACCAGGTAATGGGCGGCGCCGGCAATTTCCTCGGGCTGCCCGTGCCGACGCAGCGCGGCCCGGCTCACGGAGGCCTCGTGGATCTCCGGGGTGCGGATGAGTCGCTCTGCAAAGCGCGTCTCGACCAAGCCGGGAGCGATCGCATTTACGCGCACACCCTGAGGTCCGAGTTCCATAGCCAAGGCCTTGGTCATGTGGATGACCGCCGCTTTGCTGATGCAGTAGGCGCCGATCATGGGCGAGGGTTCGAGGCCGCCTATGGAAGCGATGTTTACGATGGCACCCGATCCCTGTGCGACCATGCTGCGAGCAGCGGCTTGGGCCAGAAGGAGGGGGCCTTTGACATTGGTGTCCATCACTTTGTCCCACGCTTCGATCGGAAGCTCGATGAGCGGGCCGAAGACGGGGTTGGTGGCTGCGTTGTTGACGAGAATGTCCACTCCGCCCCAGGTTTGCTCGAGTGTAGGTACGATACCCGCGACCTCGGCCGGGCGGTTCATGTTGGCCGCCAGTACCAGCGACTCACCGGCGAGGCGCGCAGCGGCCGTATCCAGGCTCCCTTTGCTGCGGCTCACCAGAGCCACGCGCGCACCATTTCGCGACAATCGCTCAGCGATCGCAAGGCCGATACCGCGGCTTGCCCCGGTTACGATGGCGCGGCGGCCGCTCAGGTCCATATCTTTCTCGTAGGTCATGACGGCACCGTTTATAGCCAGGGGCATCGGCGAACGAAACTACAAGATGCAGGTGGCTGGGTGCGCGCGTGCGTCAGTCGGCCGCGGAGGGAAGGGTGCGGAGAACTTCGCGGCATTGCCGATGAATCCGTCCGTTGGTCGCCAGGATGCAGTTGCCGCGGGGATCGTAGGCCTGTCCTCGGAAGTCGGTGACCTGTCCGCCGGCCTCCTGCAGGATCAGCCAACCGGCGGCGGTGTCCCACGGTTTGAGGCCCCACTCGAAGAATCCGTCGAACCTGCCGCAAGCAACCCAGCACAGATCCAGCGCTGCCGATCCGAGTCGGCGCAGATCTTGCGCACGGCACAGAAAGGTCTCGAAGTAGGCTAGGTAAAAGGCGCTCTTATCTCTCCGGTCGTAGGGAAATCCGGTGACGAGTAGGGAACGGTCGAGTTCGCTCACGGGCGAAACGCCGATCGCCACACCGTTGCATCGGGATCCTTTGCCTCGTTGTGCATGGTACAGCTCGTTTCTTGCCGGGTCGTAGACGACGGCGATTTCCGGCCTTCCGTCGATGAGTTCGGCAATCGAGACGGCGCAGTGAGGAATACCGTGTACGAAATTGCAGGTCCCGTCGATGGGATCGACGTACCAGCACGGTCCGCTCCGCGTTTCCCGGCCTCCCGTTTCTTCGCCGACGATATTGTGCTCGGGGAAAGCCTCACGCAGTCCTTTCAATATCAGTTCTTCGCACTCGCGATCGATCGAAGTCACTGGATCGACGGCACCCTTGAAATCAACCTGCTTGCGAGCTGACAAGTTGCTGGCGATGAGAGCGCCCGCGTTTCGGGCCAACCTTTTCGCGACCTCGAGTGCATCGGCCATGCGCGCTTGTTGTCATGCGCCAACGCAGGCGTCAAACTCGTAGCGAGTTCGATGGTTGCGATGTCGTTGCCTCCCATATTCCTACGTTTGCGTGTCCCCGCGAAAGTAAATCTGAGCCTGCGCGTCGTCGGCAAGCGCGAGGACGGGTATCATCTGCTCGAGACACTGATGGTGCCGGTGTCTTTGTATGACGACCTTGCGGTCAGGGTCCACTCGAGGGCACCGCGCAAGGCGCGGGTGGTGTGCCGAGTTTTGGCGGGCGAATGCGTCCCCGGCGGTGGAAGCAACCTTGCCGCTCGCGCCGCCGAAGCGATTCTCGATGCAAGCGGTTCGCCAAGGCGGGTGGAGATCGAACTTCGCAAGCGCATTCCCGTCGGTGCCGGTCTGGGCGGTGGCAGCAGCGACGCGGCGGGGGTCCTATACGCGCTCAACCGCCTGCCTGATTTCCGTGTGAAGCGGCAATCGTTGCTCGCCTTGGCCGGCCAACTGGGGGCTGACGTCCCCTTTTGCCTATGCTCGCGGCCGGCTCTGGCGACCGGCATCGGCGACCGGCTGCGCTTCGTCAGCGGCTTGCCCGAACTTCACGCGGTCGTCGCCGTGCCCGAGGCCCGCGTTTCGACGGCGTGGGCCTACGCTAACGCCTTGAAAAGTTTGACTTCAAGGCCGAAGGGCACTACAGGTTCGCTGTTGCGGTTGGGTCGTAGCCGCTTCGGGGACTCGCTGCACAACGACTTCCAGGCCGGTGTTGTGGCTGCCGTGCCCGATGTGGCGCGCCTCGTGGAGCGGCTCATGGGGGCGGGCGCTTCGGCAACGGTTATGTCGGGGACCGGGTCGGCGGTGGTGGGCGTATTCGGCACGGCCCGGGAGGCAGCTGCCGCTGCGGGCGGCTTTGCCGGAGCGGATAGGGCGTTTGCAGTGAAGGTGCTCCGGCGCCGACCTGCTGTCAAGAGTTGATGGGCGGTAGCCAAGTCAGGTCAAGGCACCGGGTTTTGGTCCCGGCATTCGAAGGTTCGAATCCTTCCCGCCCAGCTTTTTCGGCAGGGCTTGTCGGCGGCGGGTAGTAAGCGGGAGCCCGAGGAACAGTAAGCGGAAATGAGGTGGTCGCTATAGCCAGAGATGCTCTTCAAGTGTTTGCGTGCAACGCCAGCCGCGGACTTACCGACGACATTTGTCGCAACCTCGGTGTGAATCGGGCGGCGGCCGAGGTGCGCCGTTTCAGCGACGGTGAGGTGTTGGTCGAGGTTACCGACAACGTCCGCGGTGGCGATGTCTTCGTCGTTCAGTCCACGTCGACTCCCGCCAACGAGCACCTGATGGAACTGCTGCTGATGATCGACGCGCTCCGACGCGCGTCGGCTAAGCGGATTACGGCGGTGGTGCCGTACTATGGTTATGCACGGCAGGACCGTAAGGTGGCGCCGCGTGTGCCGATCAGTGCCAAGCTGGTTGCCGATCTGATCGTGACGGCAGGCGCGTCGCGGGTCATGACGATGGAATTGCATGCGGGGCAGATCCAGGGTTTTTTCAATGTGCCGGTCGATAATCTGTATGCCAACCCGGTTCTCATGCCGAAAATACAAGAGGAAGTCGGCGATTTGCCGGTAGCCGTGGTGTCCCCGGATGCAGGCGGCGTCGAACGCGCCCGCGCCTATGCCAAGCGGCTCGAGGCTGCGTTGGCGATCATCGACAAGCGGCGCATCCGGGCCAATCAGGTCGAAGAGATGCGTATCATCGGCGACGTAGCGGGCTGTGCGGCGGTGCTCGTCGATGACATGATCGATACGGCCGGAACGGTGTGCAAAGCGGCCGAGGCGGTCATGGAGGCTGGTGCTTCGCAGGTGCTTGCTTGTTGCACGCACGGAGTCTTATCGGGCCCGGCGCTCGAACGAATTCATGAATCCGCACTCGATGTCGTGATTACGACCGATACCATAACCCCTTCGCCGGCTGTGATCGCCGAGAGCAAGATTCATACGGTGTCGGTGGCCGATCTGATTGCCGAAGCGATCCGCCGCACCCACGACGAGGAATCGATCAGCTCTCTGTTCGTCTGAGCGGGCGGTGTGAGAGAGCCGAGATAAGGAGAAACCATGCGTACCATCGAACTGAAGGTCCAGGAACGTGACGTCAAGATTCGCCCGCAGGCAATTCGGCGGCAAGGTCGGATTCCGGCCGTGGTCTACGGTGCCGGCGGCGAGAACGTACCGTTGTCGGTCGATGCGCGCGAGTTTTCGCTGGCCGGTCTTGGCGGCGGATCCCACCTGATAAAGTTCTGCGCCGACCGAGGGTCGCTCAACGATCATATGGCTCTTGTCAAGTCGGTTCAGACTCACCCCGTGCAGGGGAGCCCTTTGCACATCGACTTTCTTCGCGTCGATCTCACAAAGCCGGTGGAGGCGCCGGTGGCGATCCGTTACACGGGAAAATGCATGGGCGTGATAACCTCCGGGGGGATTCTGCAGCCCATTCGTAGAGAGATCATCGTACGGGCCTTGCCTCACCAACTTCCCGAGGAGATCGAGGTGGATGTGACCGACCTCGATATTCACGGTGCGGTTCATCGTGAGGAGCTTCAGTTGCCCGAGGGCGTCGAGGCGGTCGACACGGAGAATTACACCCTCGTAACGGTCGTGCCTCCGGTGGTGGAGAAGGTCGAGGAGCCGGTCGAAGGCGAAGAAGGCCTCGAAGCTGCCGAAGGCGGCACCGAAGCGGCGGAAGGCGAGGCGGCGGAGAGCGAGCCCAACAAGGCCTCCGAATAGGCGGCGTCACGGCAATTGTTTGTCGTTCGACGGCTTGAGCTGTGTATTGCGTTGTTGGACTTGGGAACCCGGGTAGGGAATATAACGGGACGAGACACAATATCGGCTTCGCGGTCGTCGAGACGATCGCGCGAGAGCTGAACACTCGCATCCGGCGTCGGGCATACTCGGCGCTGACGGCCAGCGTGAGACTAGGCCGTTCCGAGGTGGTGATGATCAAACCGCAGACCTACATGAATCTCAGTGGCCGCAGCGTGCGCGCTGCGCTGCTTGCGACCGGAGTGCCCGTGGAGCATCTCGTCGTCGTTCACGACGACGTAGATTTGCCGCTCGGTCGCATTCGCGTTCGTGCGGGTGGCGGTGCGGGTGGGCACAAGGGTATATCGTCGATCATCGCCGAGTGCGGATCGGCGGATTTCGTTCGTATTAAAGTCGGAGTCGGCCGGCCGGTGGCGGGAACCGATACAGCCGATTACGTGCTCGATCGTTTCGACCATTCGGACAGAGAGGAGGTCGAACGTGTTACGGTGCTCGCCTCTCGAGCTGTCCGCACCGTCGTGACGTGCGGCATTGATCGTGCCATGGCCGATTTTAATGCGCCGGCGGGCCCTTCGGGAGAGTAATTCCTGGGCGCGTGACGCTCGGAACTAGAGCGAGGAGGAAGAGAAATAGGATGGAGTTTCTGACCAATTTAGCGAGTTACGCCGGTGTCGCGGGCCTGTTGGTTGCGGCCTGGTTGTACTTCGCCGTTCGGAGGGAATCTCCGGGCAACCAACGCATGCAGGAAATCGGCGAGGCCATTCGCGAAGGTGCCATGACGTTCCTGCGACGAGAGTACGTGATCCTCCTGTGGTTCGAGGCTGCCGTGTTTATCTTGCTTTGGTGGCAACTCGGATGGTCGACGGGCTGCGCGTTCTTGTTTGGCGCGGTCTGTTCGATGGCTGCCGGGTTTTTCGGTATGACCTCGGCTACGATTGCCAATACACGCACGTCGCAGGCCGCCAAAGACGGCGGCGAGGAACGTGCCCTGTTGGTCGCGTTCAACGGTGGAGCGGTCATGGGGCTTGCGGTCGCGAGCCTCGGGCTGGTGGGCGTGGGGATTTTGTTCGCTATGTATGGGGATGCCTCTCATGCCAAGGTGATCAACGGTTTCGCGATGGGCGCGAGTTCCATCGCATTGTTCGCGCGTGT
>CAZKLE010000166.1:0-5633 GCA_964553415.1 uncultured Myxococcales bacterium | reverse complement strand
CAATGACGACGACGCGCACGCCGGCACGCTCGATAGCACGCACGGCGTTCTCGTTACCGGGTGTCGGAGAGGTGAGAACCGTATCGGGTTGCAGGAGCAACACCCGCTCGACCACCGGGGCGAGAAAAGTGCCCACTCTCGGCAGCCCGGAATTCTGCGCCGGCAGATCACAGTAATCCGAGACCCCCACCAGGCGATCGCCGGCGCCAAGGGCGAAAACCGTATCGGTAAGAGCCGGTACGAGAGAAACCACCCGTAGCGGGAGATTGGATTTGCCGTTGACCGGCGGGCTCGCCGCCGCTGCCGCAGCCGGCCCCAGGGCGGCCGCTGTGCAGATGGCCAAAAGAGCTGCCCAACAACCCGCGTACAGTCGGCTGTAGCAGGGCTTCATCGCTGCTTTCCGGGGCTTTTTTCGGTCGCGCGGTAAAAAAACATCATGGTAGAGTCAAAAGGGTGAATGAAACGGACTGCTCGACGTCCGTAGAGTTGAAGCCCCACGAGAAGAGGAAGTTTCTCCTCCTTTTTCTTCCTCTTCGAACATGACCGGGCAGCGGCCCCCCTCCGCTGCCCGGTTTTTTCTTGGCTTTTTGACCCCGGCCGCGCAAAGAGGCGTTAGGGAAGCAGAGCAACGTTGTCGAAGGCCCAAGATGCGGCCTCGAGCAGTCCAGACGGAGCCACGCCGAGCACGATGGTCGCAATGACGGCGATCCCCACGCCGACGGCCAAATGCGGGCGTACACCCACCGGCACCAAGCCACCCTCGTCGAAGTACATGCTACGGACAACACCAATGTAATAGGTGGCCGCCAAAACGCTGTTCAACACCGCCACCAACACCAACACCGGTCGTCCCGCCTGCAAAACCGCCGCAAAGAGGTAGAACTTCGCGGCGAAGCCGGCAAGAGGCGGTATGCCCGTGAGCGACAGCATGCAGACCGTCATCGCCAGAGCCAACATCGGCCGGGTGCGGCCGAGTCCGGCAAAGTCGCTGATGTCCTCAGCCTGATCGCCGCGCCGGGCGAGCATCATCATCACGCCGAAAGCGCCAAGATTCATTGCACCGTAGGCGGCAAGGTAAAAGAGAACAGCCGCAGCGGCCGGCGCCGTACCGGCGGCCAATCCCATGAGTAGATAGCCGGTATGGGCTACCGAGGAATAGGCGAGCATACGCTTGAGGCTCGTCTGCCTCAGCGCCGCCAGGTTGCCGACCGTCATGGTCAGTGCCGAGGCCGCCCACAGGATGTCACCGAGCTGCGCGCCAAAGGCATGCATGGCGACCACGACAATCTTCACGAACGCTGCAAAGCCGGCCGCCTTGACAGCCGTTGCCATAAATACGGTTACCGACGTCGGCGAGCCCTCATAGACATCGGGAACCCACAGATGAAACGGCACGGCACCGACCTTGAACCCCAACCCGACCAAGACCAGGCCGACGCCGAGCAGCAGAGTCATACGCCCATCGCCCCCGGCGGCATCCACCGCACCGGCAATGCCCGCGAAGGAGGTCGAACCGGTCTGCCCGTAGAGCACGGCGATTCCGTACAAAAGGAAAGCCGAAGCAAACGCTCCGAGCAGGAAATACTTGAGCGCGGCTTCGTTGGAGCGCCGATCGTGCTTACGGATACCGGCCAGCACGTATGCCGCCATCGACATGATTTCGAGACCGAGGAAGAAGATCACCAGATCGGTGGCCGCGGCCATCGTCAGCATGCCCGCCACCGCAAAGACCACAAGGGGATAATACTCGCCCGCGTGCACATCGGCCTCGGGTAGGTAGTCGACCGACATGAGGATGGCAACCACCGCCAGCGCACAGAGAAGGAAGCCGAAGAACACGGAGTAGCCGTCCAGTGCCAGGACGCCTTGGAAGCTTCCCGATATGCCCGCCGCCATCGCCGCGTGGCCGCTCCAAGCGACCGCCACCAGCCCGAGGATGGCCAGCCACGCTACGGCAACAAGGCGCTTGGCGGAAGCGAACATTTCGGCGAGCAGCACCAGCACCCCCAAGCCGCAGGCGGCAGCGACGGGAATGAGAATGCCGAGCCCTTCGACCGAAAGGTTCATTCAAACTCCTCCTCGACCGACGCGCTACGATCAACCACCGGTCGTTGCAAAGAAGCACGCTGCACGATACGCGCGACCGAAGCGTGCATCGTGTCGAGGAAGGGCTGCGGATAGACGCCCATCAGAAAGATCAGTGCGATCATCGGGACAATCACCGCCAACTCTCGGCCGCTCATGTCGCGCAGACTGCCGTTACGCTGAGAGTCGAGGGGGCCGAACATGACACGCTTGAACAACCACAGCATGTAGGCAGCGCCGAGGATCACACCGCTAACGGCAAAGCCGGCCGCTACCGGGTGCGCATGGAAGGTCCCGAGCAGGATCAGAAATTCGCCTACGAAGCCGTTGAGTCCGGGGAGGCCGATGGAGGAAAGCATGACGATAAGGAAACAGGCCGCATACACGGGCAGCTGCTTCCACAAGCCACCGTATTCGGAAATCAGCCGTGTGTGCCGGCGTTCGTAGATCATGCCGACCAGCAAGAACAGTGCACCGGTCGAAAGGCCGTGGTTCAACATCTGGTAAACGGCGCCTTCGATGCCGATCTGATTGAGAGCGGCAATCCCGAGCATGACGAAACCCAAGTGACTCACCGAAGAGTAGGCAACGAGTTTTTTCATGTCGGGCTGGACCATCGCCACCAACGCACCGTAAATAATGGCGATCACCGCCAGCACGGTGAGCCAGGGCATGGAGGCGGCCAACACGTTCGGGAACAGCGGCAATACGAAACGCACGAACCCGTACGTGCCCATCTTCAGCATCACCCCGGCCAGGATCACCGACCCACCGGTAGGCGCCTCCACGTGGGCGTCGGGAAGCCAGGTGTGCAGGGGCCACATGGGAACCTTGACCGCGAAACCGACGGCCAAGGCGGCAAAACACCACCACTGGGCTTGGCTAGAAAGCTGGATATCGTAGAGGCCGGTGAGGGAAAAATTCGGATGTCCGGCCGGAGATCCGATGACCAAGCCCATGTAGATGAGCGCGACCAACATGGGAAGACTCCCGACCATGGTGAACAGAAGGAACTTGATCGATGCGAACACGCGGCGTTCGCCCCCCCAAACGCCGATGATCAGGAACATAGGGATGAGCATCAATTCCCAAAAGACGTAGAAGAGCAGAAGATCGAGGGCGGCAAGAGTGCCGAGCATCGAGGTTTCCAACAACAGCATGGAAACCAGATAGCCTTTATCGCGGCGGTGGATGTTGTCGCCCGCCGATATCAACACCAACGGCGTGAGAAAAACCGTCAGCAGGATCAGCAACAAGGAGATGCCGTCGATGCCGAGACTGTAGGACACACCGAGAGACGGCATCCAGGCGAGATGTTCTACGAATTGGAATCCGCCGTCACGGACGTCGAACAGCCGCCAGGCGTACAGCGACAAAACAAAGGGGACGAGAGAAATCGCCACCGCGGCTCGGCGCAAAAACGAAGCCGACCGCTCCGGCAACGAAGCGACCACTGCCGCACCGAGGGCGGGGGTAAAGACGATAGCGGTCAACAAGCCCACGACGATCTATCCCAAACCCTTGAGAACGAGAAAACCCAACAAGACGACCACACCGATGAGAAAACTCATGGCATAATCGGCGACGTTCCCGCTCGCCCATCGCCGAACACTCATCCCCAGCCTCTGCGCGGCCGTCCCGGTACCGTTGACCAACGCATCGATGACACCCACGTCGACAACACGCCACAACCCGCGTCCCAAGCGAACCGTACCGCGTACGAATACCTTGTCGTAGAAGGCGTCGATGAAATACGCAGCGGCCATCGCGCGGTAGGTTCCACCCATTCGCCGGCTCAGCGGAACATCGGCGTCCGGGGCCGCCGTATAGAGGACAACCGCCAGCCAGATGCCGATGCCCGCCAACGCAACCGAAGACGCCATGAGCCCGAACTCCGCAACCGCGCCGATATGTGCCTCATGGCCGCCCAAGACCGGCTCCAAGAAAGCACCCAGCACGTTGTGTCCGCCGAGCAAAGAGGGAACGCCTAGGTAACCACCGACCGCGGCCAGGACGGCAAGAATCGACATCGGCACCGTCATCGAGGCCGGGCTCTCGTGAATCTTCCCGTAAGACAGAGGATCGCCGCGATACTCACCGTAAAACGTCAGGACGAGCAGACGCATCATGTAAAAGGCCGTCAGTCCGGCTGTGGCCACGCCCGTGACCCAGATCCCATAATGTCCACCGCTGAAGGCCGCTGCCAAAATCTCGTCCTTGGAGAAAAAGCCCGACAATCCGGGCACCCCGGCGATTGCCAAGGTGGCGACGAGAAACGTAAGCGCAGTCTTCGGCATGAGGTGGCGCAACCCGCCCATGTTGCGGATGTCCTGTTCGTCTCCCATGGCGTGGATGACGCTACCGGCACCAAGGAACAACAGAGCCTTGAAGAAGGCATGAGTCATCAGATGAAAGACGGCTGCCGAGTAGGCACCGACACCGAGTCCGACGAACATGTAGCCGAGCTGCGAGATCGTCGAGTAGGCCAAGACCTTTTTGATGTCGTTCTGGGTAATTGCCACGGTCGCGGCAAACAATGCCGTGAGGGCACCGACGGTGGCGATCACATGTAGAGCCTGAGGAGCGAAGTCGTAGAGACCGTGCAGACGGGCGATCATGTACACGCCGGCGGTCACCATGGTCGCGGCGTGGATCAGAGCCGAAACGGGCGTCGGACCGGCCATCGCATCGGGCAGCCAAACATACAAGGGGATCTGCGCCGACTTACCGGTGGCGCCCACGAACAACAGCAGCGCCGCGGTCGTAGCGGTGGCAACACCCAGGCTTGGTGCCGCGGCGTTGATATCGGCGAAGCGAAGGCTCGCGTTGCCGTGCGCCGACATCGCCCAGAACAACACGAACATCCCCAGCAGGAAGCCGGCGTCTCCGACCCGGTTGGCGAGAAAAGCCTTCATCCCCGCTTTGGCTTTGTCGGCGTCCTCGTACCAGAAGCCGATCAGCAGATAGCTGCACAGCCCGACCCCTTCCCAACCAATGAACATGACCGGTAGGTCGGCACCGAGCACGAGCAACAGCATGGAGGCCATAAAGAGGTTCAAGTAGGCAAAATAGCGTGCGACATCGGAGTCGTGGCTCATATAGCCGATTGAATACACATGGATGAGCAGACCGACGCCGGTGACGGTCAGGCACATCAGCACGCTGAGACGATCGGCGACCAAGGCCAGGTCGACGCTCAAATCACCCGCGTGGATCCACGTATAAACGTTGTCGATCAGAGCACCCTGTGCGGGCAACGCGAAGAACGCGCGCAACGAGGTGGCAAACGCGAGCGCAACGGCCAGGCAAGCCACCGTCACGACCACCGGGCGCGGAACCCGCCGGCCCAGCACCACATTGAACGCGGTACCCGCCAGAGGAACCAAAACGATGAACCGAAGGAAGGCGACGCTTTCTACCATCGCAGCAGGCTCACTTCATCGGCCTTTACCGTCCCGGCATTACGAAACAGCGAGATGATTACCGCCAGTCCAATCGCGGCCTCGGCCGCGGCCACCGTCATGACGAAGAACACGATGGTCTGGCCG
>CAZKLE010000165.1:0-5668 GCA_964553415.1 uncultured Myxococcales bacterium | reverse complement strand
TCGCCGACTCGCCGCCGTCGTCGCAGGTCTCTCCCGCCGTCGTGTTCAGCAACGCGTCGCCGCATACCGCCGCCGTGCAATCCGTATCGCAGGTCGCCGACTCGCCGCCGTCGTCGCAGGTCTCTCCCGCCGTCGTGTTCAGCAACGCATCTCCGCATACCGCGGGCGAACAGTCCGTGTCGCACGTCGCAGACTCGCCGCCATCGTCGCACGCTTCGGCGCCACCGCTCGGACCTGTCGTACAGCTCGGGTCCGAACAAACGACCCCGTCGCCGCAAGTAGCCAGACTGCAGTCGTTTCGACAAGCATCCGCATCGTTCGTATTACCATCGTCGCACTGCTCTGTACCGTTCTGGATGCCGTCACCGCAGGCCTGTAGACCCGAGCAGTCGCCCAGACAGAAGCCTTCGCCGCTGTTGTTGTTGGCACCGTCGTCACAGACCTCGCCGGCCGTCGTGTTCAAGGTTCCATCGCCGCAAGTCACTGCCGTGCAGTCGGCATCGCAGGTCGCCGACTCGCCGGCATCATCGCAGGCCTCGAACAGGCTCTGCGTCGAACCGTCACCGCATACGTCGTTGCGCTGACAGGCCGCGTCGCAGCCGTTGCTGTCGTCTGTGTTGTTGCCGTCGTCACAGGTCTCGCCGGCTTCCACTATGCTGTTGTTGCACTGTATCGAGGTGCCGTTGAGAATGCCGTCGTCGACCAGATCGCAGCCCACGCTCAATCCGTCGACCGCGTTGATCGCCTCGCACGTGCGCCCCACGGCTTTGGCCTTCACGCAGGCCCCGAAGGCCGATTTCGGCCCCGGACAGTCCCCGCCGAAGGCGGTATCAAAGTTGACGGGGCATTTCTTATCCAGCGTCTTGTCTACCTTCGCCTTGGCCTTGTCGATCTTGAGCTTCAGATTCGCGCCAACACAGGGCTCCAGGTTCGCGCTGGTGGTGATAGTGCCGGCTTTGAATCCGTCTTTCTTACATTTGACGAAATCCTTACCCACCGTCGCCGACAGCTTCTCCACCGCCTTGATTACCGCCGCCTGGCATTTGCCTACGGTGCCACCTGAACTGCTGATCGATGCCTGTACGGTAGCGCCGAAGATGTCGCGCACCAGCGCTCGCTCCTTGTCTTGAGGCGACTGCTTGGCCGTAGCCGCACCGGTGAAGCCGAAGGGAGGCGATACGCCGACTCCACTGCAACTTTTCGTATCGGTGGTGTCGACCTTACCCGTGGCCTTGCCTATCTTGCCCTTGGGATCGCCGTCGATACAGATATCGGCATCGCCTATCTTGTTCTTGGTCGCATCGCCTACGCATTTGGCGTTGTTCTTGCCGACCGTCTTGCCCACCTTGGACGACGCGTTATTGGTTCCGTTGACACACTTCACCTCGGCCGAGCTTTGCGCCTCTGCAACTCCGGCTCCCAGGGCCACGAACATCACGGCAGCGGCCGTGGCCAACATCATCGACGGTATGCGTCTTGCGATCATGGGATTCTCCTTTTGGTTGCGGAAGCGCCCGCGACGTGCGAACGCAGCCGACGGCGCAGCAATATACCAGGGGCGGCCATCCATGTACTCCACAGCATCCCGGTGCCACACCCCGCAGCGGAGCCGAGACGCCGCCACTACACCACCCCGACCGGGGACGGTCAACCCCCTAATCGGGTATTTCGGACCAGGTTCCGCATAACCGGCCGACTATTTAAAGATGGAATTTTCCGTACCCAGCGCGGCCGGCCGCCGGTGGCCAATCACAAGGGTTCAGCCGATGAACACCTTGCGACGTTCGGACCAAGCTGCGCCAAGACGAGCGAGCTCCGCCTCTCCCAAGGCTTGGCGAGCCAAACCGAACAAGACCCTCTCCTCCTTGGCAAAATGCTGCCGCGCGATACTCAACGCATCAAGGAGATGACGGGCAGCGGCGGCGGCATCCGCCGCCTGGACGGCGACGGCGAGCGCATGGTCGATCTCATCGTGCTCGGCTCGCATCACCGCTACCGGGCCGCCCGGCCCCATATGTTTCTCGAGTTCGGAGAACAGCAGCTCGTTTTCCAGCTGTGCGTGCGAAATCAGTGAGGCCTCGAGCAACGACACCGCGACTCGGATCTCGTCCACGCTCAAGCTGCCGCTAAGGTCCTGCTCCAGCCTTGAGAACAGCGAATACAACACGGCGTGCTCTCCAAGTAGTGCATCGGTTATATCCATGATGCTTCCTCAGGCTTTGTCGAGTTCGTCGAGCACCCACGAAAACATGGCAACAGCCGAAGGAAGTCCGATGGTACTCGCCGACAAGGCCACGACCTGTTCGATTTCTTCACGCGACACTCCCGCAGCCAGTGCTTTGCGTACGCCGGAATGCACGGGACCTTCGCGCATGCTGCCGAAAGCGATGCCGAGCTTGATGAGCCGGACCTCACGTTCCGCAAAGGGACCGGCCGCTTCGGCCTTACGCATCGATTCCCAGGCCTGGCCCAGGTCGGGAAACCGCTCGATGAATTTCTTGTAGGTCTTGGGAATTTTTGCTCCCATGCTCATCACCCTCCTCTTGCCTATGTTGGCTCACTCGCAGCCGACGCGCTCCTTGCGGCGGCCACGACTGAAACGTGTTCGATTTGTTCCCGGTCTACTTTCCGTCGCCCTCGCCGGCAGCCGCGAGCTTCGAGAAGGCGCGCTTGCCCAGCTTGTCCGAATACGAGCGCCAAGGGTTCGACTCTCCCGCCGCATCCTCACGGCTTCCGCGTGACCACAAACCCTGTCTGGTGGGGTACTCCGGTTCCGACATCGTTAGCTCCCTGATTTTGCCGCCTGCGCCGACGCTTTTCTAGCACTCCCTCCATGCCGATTCACGGTCTCGGAATCGGTACGGCCAATTCGGAAGCGCAGGCTCAAACCGCTTTGACTTCGACGGTCGCACCGCGGGGAGCAAAATTCGGCGCACCGTACAAACCGCGATAGTGCAATTGACCATAGTCACCGGCCAAGTGCAGAGCCTTCCAAGGTGAGGGTATCGGCTCCTGCTGACCTTTGCCGCCGGCGAACTGAAAGGACTCCCACGCGTGATAGATGATGGCCTGGCCGGGCTGGACGGTCGGCGCGGGTTTGGCAAGGCACTCAAACCCACCTACGTCGTTGAAAACCCGGACCCGTCCGTTGTCGACAATATCCCTTGCGCGGGCGTCGTCCTCGTTCATATAAAGCACGGGCTCTCCGCGCTGCAGCCGCTGCAGCAACTCCTCGCCGCGCCAAATGGCATGGATGCTCCAGCGTGTATGCCCACCCGTCAAACGCAAGGGATAATCTCCGCCGGCTGCGGGAGGACCCTTGTGAACCGGCAGGGCTTCGCCGGCGGCCAGATACCACTCCTGATCCAGATAGAACTGCTGGCGGCCGGTTAACGTAGGCCAGGATTCCTTTTCCTCCACCTGCCAGCCGTGTGGGTGCAAGGGCTTTTCAAAATCAACGTCGCTGCACATGTTGTTGGTCGTGCTGTACACGCCGTTGCGTTTGATCGGAACGACCCCGCGCTCGATCGCCTCATCCCAGGTGGTGTCGCGGCAAATCTCCGAATGTTCGAAGATGTAATCCATGGCCGGGCCCTGGTCGGCGGGGTCGTAGGCCCCCTTCTCGCTCCACACGTCGAACGTATTGGTCAGATCGAATGCTTTTCCGAAAACGTCTTTACCCCGGGGAATGCCTCGCGCACGCGCGCGTTCCTGGACGGCGCGCGCCAGGTTTCCGAATATCCACCACTCGCTGCGCGATTCCCCCAGCGGCTCGACGGCTTTGTCGTCGAGAACCAGATAGGGAACCAAACCCCATGCGTATTTAATGCCTTCTTTTTCATAGAAACCGGCGGCGGGCAGCAAGACATCGCTATGCATTCCCGTCGTCGACATCTGCGTATTTACGTTGACCACCAAATCGAACTTCGGCCACAGGTGCTCGAGGGCAATCTGCGGCGCCGGCCAACGACGCAACGGATTGCACGCGGTTACAATGAAGACCTTGGGATCCTTGCCCGGCTTAGGATAGATGGGAATCCATTCCTTCTCGATCGCCGTCTTCATCGCCTCGCCGACAGAGAGAGGATTCTCCGAATCGTTGTACTCGGCCGCGCCCATCGTGTGTTTATAACCGCCGTGTACATAGAGCCACGGCAGCGACGGCGTAAACGTCGAGCTGCGGCTGAACTCGGTCAAAAACTTCTCGACCTTACGTACCGGCGGCCGGCCGGTGACTTTGAGAACGAGCTTCTGCCACCAAGGCATCTCGTGCATCTGCGAAAACTCATCGAAACCCGTGAGCCCCCACCAAGAGCCCACTCGCAAACCGCCACCGGCTCGTCCTTGGTTGCCGGTAAGCGCCATGAGCAGGGCCATACTGCGGTGCATCAGGTCGCTGTGGTAGTGTTTACACGCGCCGACGGAGGCGTAGATCATCGCCGATCCCGCAGAAGCCATGTCGCGGGCTACACGCCGGATCACGCTCGCGCCCACCCCCGTCTCGACCGCTGCCGCCTCAGGCACGTAGCGGGCATCGAGGTCCCGCCGCAGAATCTCGTACACGGTCTCGACGACCACGACGGTTCCATCGGCAAGCTTGACCTCATGGATTCCCGTAAGCGCGGGCCGTATACCTTCGAGCCGGAGCGAGGCTTTTTTCATTCCTTGACTGCCGGGCGCGGTCACCCGCCGGTCTTGATTCTCGTCCCACACGAAAAAGACATCGTCTCGTCCCGAGCGGGTGACATCGCTCTCGCGCAGAAAATGATGGTTGTCGGCGCGAACCAAGAATGGAAGATCCGTTTGCTCGCGGACATAATCCTCGTCGACCAAGCCTTCGGCCATAATCACCTGCGCCATGGCCAGAGCCAGAGCCGGATCGGATTCGACTTTCGGATTGAGCCACAAGTCCGTGTGCATCGCCGTGGCGTTGTAGTCCGGTCCGATGATCACCACGCGGGCCCCTCGATATCGCGCACCGGTCAAAAAATGCATGTCCGGGATCCGAGTATAGGCGGGGTTCGCGCTCCACAAGACGATGTAGTCGGAGTTGAACCAATCGTCGCTCGTCCCTCCTGTAAGAAACATTCCGTAGGTCTGGATGCAGCCGATCGGCATGTCGCCAATACCCGCAAAGGTGTCGAGAACCGAGGCACGTACCGAGCGCGAGAAGCGGAACTCGGCGCAGGAACTCGGGCCCTGGTCGAAGTTGGGTCCGGGAATGTGCACGACCGTTTCGGGACCGTACTTGTCGGCGGCATCAATAACGCCGTCGGCAACCTTTTCCAGCGCCCGCTCCCACGAGATCCGCTTCCACTTGCCCAAGCCACGATCGCCGACGCGCTCCATGGGGTAGCGCAAGCGCTGAGGTGACGACATCAGGTCGCTGTAGCAAGCACCTTTCTGACAACCACGCGGGAAAAAATCGGGGGCGCCGCCGCGCCCGCCATGGTCGTAGGCCTGAGCTTGCTCTTCCCTCCACACCACTCCGTCTTTGACGTAGACGTTCCACGCGCATGCCGACAAACAATTGGCGCGTGTGTGGCTACAGCGTGCGATGCGGTCCCAGGTCCATTTCTCCCGGTAGACGTCGCGCCAATCGCCGTAGGCCGCCGGCGACGGCGGGCCCTCGGCAGCGCCGTCGCCGCGGCCCTCCGAGAAACTTGTC
>CAZKLE010000164.1:0-5679 GCA_964553415.1 uncultured Myxococcales bacterium | reverse complement strand
GGGGAAATGGAGGCGCCGAGCGGATTCGAACCGCTGAATGGAGGTTTTGCAGACCTCTCCCTTAACCACTTGGGTACGGCGCCGCAGTCGCGGTGGTGTTCGCGGAGGCCGCAGTATTACAGCCCGAACGGGCATTCTCAAACAGCGGGCCTAGGGTCCGTACTGGCAAAACGTATGTGCTCGCCTTAGAGTCGCGCTCTTTGTGTGGAGGGACTGGAGACTTGTACAAGATCGCATTGATTCCCGGTGACGGCACCGGACCCGAGGTGACGGCGGAAGCCGTCAAGGTGCTCGAGGCGACCGCCTCGGTCTGCGGGTTCGCGTGCGAGACGACCAACTTCGACTTCGGTGGCGAACGCTATCTGCAAACCAACGAGGTGTTGCCGCCAAGTGCGGTCTCCGACTTGCGCGGCTTTGACGCCATTTTGCTCGGCGCCATCGGTCATCCCGATGTCAAGCCGGGCATCCTGGAAAAAGGCATCCTGCTCCGTCTGCGTTTTGACCTCGATCTCTACATCAATTTGCGCCCCGTCAAACTCTACCCGGGCGTCGAGACGCCGCTGGCCGGCAAGGGTCCCGAACACATCGACTTCGTGGTCGTACGCGAAAACACCGAGGGCCTGTACACGGGCTCGGGAGGATTCCTCAAACAAGGTAGCGCCGATGAGGTCGCCATCCAGGAATCGATCAACACGCGGCGCGGAGTCGAGCGCTGCCTACGCTACGCCTTCGAATACACGCGTCGCCGCGACCGCGAAAAGACCCTCATGCTATGCGGCAAGACCAATGTGTTGACCTATGCATTTGATTTGTGGGAACGAGCCTTTCACGAAGTCGGCCAAGCCGACTATCCCGACATCAAACGCGAATACGCGCACGTGGACGCGACGTGCATGTGGATGGTCAAGAATCCGGAATGGTTCGACGTGATCGTCACCGACAATATGTTCGGCGACATCATCACCGATCTTGCCGCCATCATTCAAGGCGGCATGGGAATCGCGGCCGGCGGCAACATCAATCCCGACGGTGTGTCGATGTTCGAGCCCATCGGCGGCTCGGCGCCGAAGTACACCGGTCAGGGAGTGATCAATCCCATGGCGGCGATCTCAGCCAGTCAGATGATGCTGGCGCATCTCGGCGAACACGATGCCGCCGATCGGCTCGAAACGGCCATCGTCCACGTGCTGGCCCACAAGCTGGAATCCATGAGCGCGGGGAAAATGGGCTATTCCACTTCCGAGGTCGGCGACCTGGTCGCCGAGGCGGTCGTCAACCCCGTCAGATAACCGGCTCGAGACGGAAGGCCACCTGCTTGCCTTTGTGTTGCAGCAGGCGGACCAGACGGCTCAGCACGGGGTACTTGCGGGTGATTTCCTTCGAGAAACGTGCGAGTTCCCGCGTGTTGGCAATCCAGTAACACTTGTATTCCTTCTGTCCGTTGCCGAAATCGAGATGCGCATGTCCGGATGCACGCACGTTGTGTACCCAACTGCCGTTGGGGTTGAGGCTGCCGATCCAATAATAGCCGTCAATGCGAATGAACCATATCTTGACGGTGTAGGCCTTCCCCGTCTTGCGACCGTGGTGGGTCAACTCAACGGTCTTTAGCTGGTCGGACTCGTCGCTGTCGCGCTGCGCGTGGGAAAGCCGTCTCATGGTCTCGGCCTCGCGTTCTGACGTCGGCTGCTCTGCGTACTCCGATGTACGCGCAAGGTCGCCATCGTTGCCTCGCGCTGCCAACTTCCTGATAGACCCATTGCAATACCCGTACCCAAATTCTAGCCGAGCAACGCGGGCTTAGCGATGGGCTTCGGCGCGAGCGCGTTGACGTCTGCGCTGATGCACGAATTCAGAGGATACCAAGACAATCGCGAGCAGGGCCGTTGCTCGCAGTTCGAGCCAATCCGCCGAATGGGCGGACGCAGCCAGCGCGCGCTCGAACGGCACGAGTGCCCACAGAAGCGTTGCCGCCCATAACAGCGCCACCACGGCCAGGCGACCCAGACCGCGCGCCGTCTCCCCCACGGTGACGGCCGGCAAGCCGGCGACCAAGCTCACCGTCCCCAGCACCAGCAGTGTTGGAGCAACCGCACGGCTCTCGACCGCCGTAGCGAGTAATCGATACTCGTAGTAGGCCAGTCCGAAAAACATCAAGCCCCCCACTGCAAGAACGCGATAGCCAACGATCGAGCCGTAGCGCCTCAGCAAGGGCCAGCTTCCGGTCGCAGACAAGACGAGGACGAGTGCAACCGAGGCGAGAAATGAGACGGGCGTGTGAGGCAGCGCTACGACCGCGGCGACGGCCAACGTCAACGCGATCAGGAGCATCAGTTCGCCGCGATCCCAGCCGCTGCGGATACTGCGCCCCAGGTAGCCGATCAGAACGGGTAAGCCGATGGCGAGAAACGCCACCGCTGCCGGTAACACGATAAAAGCCGCGTGAAAAACCCCGAGGGTTTGCTCGAGCCCAGGCTGAGGCCCGATGCGCGCGATCAACGCCGGCCCCGCCTGCGCCACGGCGCCGGCTCGCACCAGCAGTTTGGCCGGTGCGGCACCGACAAAAGCCGCGGCCAAGATCAACACGCAACAAAAAAATATCTGCGCGTCGGTGCTATCGGTTTTGCGCACGGCTAATCGCTTTCGCCGGGGGCGTGAAGTTCCATGCTCAGGGCATGAATCACGCGGGATTGCATTTCCGCACCGAGGGTCTCGTAGACCATACGATGACGCTGTACAGCCGTTTTGTCTCGAAACAGCTCGGAGACCACGCGTAGGTGAAAATGTCCGCCGCCGCCATTGCCGGCGTGGCCCTCGTGCGCGGCGCTTTCGTCGATGACCTCGATGACGAGGGGAGAAAACGCATCGCTCAGCTTGGCGAGGATGGTTTGCCGGGTATCCACGCCCCCAAGCTTGTGGCACTCTGCAGCAATGCGCAACTCGAGGCTGGTTTTGCTCACGACCGAGGACCGCGAGGGTGCCAATCGGGTGGTTGCGCTGCTGGCTTCGATGGGGCTGGATGTGGAGCTCCACGAGGAGGATTCGGCTCGTGGCATCCTGTCGATCCGCGTTGATCCCAGCCAAGCCGACCGCGCCACAGCTTTGCTTCGCGAGGAGTTCCCCGGCGGTCTGCCGAGCAATGCCGCGGCCCTTGATGCCTCGCGCATGGGTGCGGCGCAATCCGCCGCTATGCCCGACCTATGGTTTGGGCCCTCGGCATTGGTCGTCTACCTGTTGGTCGCGCTTTGCGTCGCTATTCACCTGTATGTCCACCAAGGCTCGGATCTTGTCGACCGCGCGCGCATGATCAAGATGGGCGCCATTAGTTACGGTCTCGTCGAACAAGGCGAGAGTTGGCGGCTGCTGACGGCCATCTTTCTACATTTCAATGCCGCCCATCTCATTGCGAATATGGCCGTCTTCCTCTTCGTCGCGCCGCCGCTTGCCTACGAACTCGGCACGGGCAGCTTCCTGCTGCTGTTTGTCGCCTCCGGCTTGAGCGGCAACGTCGCCAGTCACCTGTTGGCGCCGAGCGCAGCCTTGAAGGCCGGCGCCTCGGGCGCCATTGCGGGCGTGATCGGCGGACTCGGTGGCTACGGCTTACGCGCAGGCACCGGCTTGCGATCCAGGCCCTGGCGGATCTTTGCCGCCATGCTCGCATTCTACGGCATGCTCATCGGCTTCGGCCCCGGCCGCGACAATATTGCGCACATGTTCGGGCTGGCTTCGGGCATCCTTTACGGATGGCTGCTGCAGCCTCGTGCGGAGGGCGGCGATAAGGGCGTTGGCAGACATCGCGCAACCACGTAGCATCGTGTCGGTGTCACGACTTCAAGCATCACTTCAAGTATTAGCCTGGATCGTGTGCGCGTTGGCTTCGGTCGGCGTCGCCCGTGCCGGAGCCGCGGCCTCGCCGCTGCGCGAGCCGGCTCCCGGCACCGTCATCGATTCGGCCAACGCGCAGCAATACGAAGCCTTTCTGGGCCCATCGATCCGCTGGGCGATCGGACGAGGATTGAAACTGAGGGTCATCGCGCCCCGCGAGATCCCGCTCGAGCCGGCGCGCGAACTGGCGACCGAAAAGTACTCCTCTCAAGTCCGGCTCTCCGGCAACAAGCTGCGTTTGCTCAACTATGTTGCCGGCATCCCCTTTCCACTGGTCAGCGTCGATGATCCTGATGCTGCCGTAAAGTTGATGTTCAACTACGAGAACCGTATTTCCGTCGACGACCTCGATCTGCGCAACTTTGATTGCGATACGGGACGAATCGGCGACGGGCCGATGCTGATCGAGCGCCACTTCATCATCGGCCATTTTCGCCGGCTCTATCACGTGGGGCGCTTGTACCACGAGCCGATGCCGACGTGGAAAACATCCGATAACGCCCGCTACCGAGAAGCGCTCGCCCCCATCATCGAACCCTTCGACCTGAAAGGCATCGGCTTTACCTACAACCGTTACCTCGATCCTGTGCGGCAAGACGATAGTTGGCTCTATTATCCGCTGCTCCGCCGCGTGCGACGTCTGTCGACGGCCGCCCGTTCGGAGGCCTTGTTCGGGCAAGACACCGATATCGATAGCTACGGAGGCTACGCCGGCAACGTCGCCTGGATGAACTGGCGGCTGCTCGGCACGCGCAAGCTGCTGGCTGCCATGCACACCAAGAATTTCCCCGCCCGCTGGAGCCAGCCACCGGCCGATTTCATCTTCGACGACACCTGGGAGCCCCGCGAGGTCTATGTGATCGAGGCGCGCTCGAAACTTCCCGGTTACGCTTATTCCAAGCGTATCTTGTACCTGGATCGGCACAGCCTCGTGATTCCGTACACCGAACTCTACGACAAAGACGGAGAGTTGTGGAAAGCTTGGGTCAACCAATGGAAAATCGGCCGCAAGCCTTTCCCGGGTGCAAAGCGCGCCGTGTACGACTATGAACAGCAGTTCATTCCCTCGATTACGATGTTCGACATGCAGTTGGACCATGCCACCAAGTGCCGGCTCCCCTCTCCCGATTTTCCCGGCGAGGAAGGCTGGTACTTCAATTTCGGCGATGCCGAAGGTACCACTGAGGCTTCCTTTTCCATTTCGAATATCATCTCCGGGGGGCGCTGAAGGTCTGGCGTCCCGTCTTCTCCGCGTGTATACATAACCCCGGGCGAGCGCAGCACGGAAGTTTAGGGAGGAATCGACGACATGGATAGCAAGAGTATGCTCGAGGCACTGATCCGCTGGCTTCACATCATCGCAGGCATCGTGTGGATCGGCCATTTGTACTATTTCAACTTCGTCAACGGCCAGATGGCCGCCAAGCTGAGCGGCGACGCCAAGAAAGCCGTCGTGCCCGAGTTGATGCCGCGAGCGCTGTGGTGGTTTCGATGGGGCGCGGCTTGGACGTGGATTACCGGAGTTCTTCTTCTCGGCCTCGTCTTCTATATGGGCGGCAACCTAATCGAGGGCCAAGGGGCGGTAACCACGGGCTCCCTCATCATGGTAGCGCTGACCTTCTTGATGGTCTTCGTCTACGACGCACTCTACAAAAGCTCCCTGGCCGCTAATGCCAAGCAGGCCAACACCATCGCTTTCGTACTTACCGCGGTGGTCGTGTTCCTGATGCACGCCTACGGCAACTTCAGCTACCGGGCCTTCAACATCCACACCGGCGCCATGTTCGGAACGAT
>CAZKLE010000163.1:0-5771 GCA_964553415.1 uncultured Myxococcales bacterium | reverse complement strand
GTCGAGGGCAAAATCGTGTTCGCCGTTCCCGGCTACCCGGTATCCGCCGTCGTCGTGTATCGCGAGATGATCGCGCCCTTGCTCGTGCGCATGCTCGGCACCGCGGTGCCGGAACCGGAAACACTGCGTTGCCGGGTCATGCGTAACATTCCTTCCCGTTTGGGAATGGAAGAATTTCTACGCGTGTGCGTGCGCTGCGACGATGAGATGCCGGTCGCGGCGCCGTTGCCCCGCGGCGCCGGCTCCATCGGCTCGGTGGTGGAGGCCGACGGGTTCCTTCGTATCTCGCCCTCCTGCGAAGGGATCGAAGCAGGACGCGTCGTCGATATCGAGCTGCTCCACGGCCGTTCTGCGCTGCGAAGCTGCCTGCTGGTCGCGGGACGTCCCGGTCCTCTGAGCGACGACCTCGAAGACCGGCTTCGCCGCCGGGACCCAAACGCCCGCTTCCGCTATCTGGGACGTTCCGGCGAGGAGATCTGGCAAACGCTGCGAAACGGCGAGGCGCATCTTGCAATCGTGAGACCGGCCGATGCCGCCGAAACCGCTCAGATTCGCCGGCGGACGGAGGACGCGACGGAAGCACCGCTTCGCCTCGAGCCTCTGGCCGGCGGCAGTGCGATGCTGATCGCATCGCCTCTCCTCGACCGTCATCCGGCCGCTGCCCGCTTGCTCGCCTGCGCGCGCCGTAAAGACTCAGCCTGACCGCGAGCGCTTACCCGCCTTCTTGATCGCATCGGAGATCTCCTCGACGATGCGCTCGGCTTCCCCTACCGGATCATCCGCCTCGCGAATCGGCCTGCCGACGACCACGTAGTCGGCACCCTTGCGGATTGCCTCCCCCGCGGACAGCACTCGCTTTTGATCGCCGAGTGCGTCGCCCGCCGAGCGGATTCCCGGGGTGACGATCTCAAAGCTCTGCGAACAGACCGCGCGAATCGCCTCGATCTCCTGCGGCGAGGCGACGACGCCGTCCATGCCGGCATCTTCGGCCAATTTGGCCAAGCGCACGACCTGATCGACGACTCGCGAACGGACGCCGATCTCTTTGAGTTGCGTCCCCGAGAGGCTGGTAAGCACCGTGACCGCCAGCATCTTGGGCCTTCGCAACCGCTCGGTACGGCAGGTGCGGCGGACCGCTCGAACGGTTTGCTGCATCATCTCGCCGCTTCCCGACGCGTGTACGTTGAACATCGCAACCCCGAGCCGCGTGGCTTCCATCGACGCGCGCGCAACCGTACGCGGAATATCGTGAAACTTGAGATCGAGAAAGACCTCGCCGCCGCGATCACGGATGCTGTTGATAATCCTCGGACCGGTCTGCATGAAAAGCTGTTTGCCGACCTTGAACATGCCGACCGAATCTTCGAGGCGGCGCACCAGGCCTAGGGCTTCGCTCATCGATCCCACGTCGAGAGCAAAAATGAGACGAGACCGGGCTTGCTCGAGAGACGAACGGCGAGCCGCCACCAAGTCAGGCCTCCGGCCCTGCCAGCAGTTCTCGTATCCGCCCGACGGCAGCGGACAGCGTAACGGACTGTGCATCGGTCTCCCCACGGGCTTTGATTTCGACCTCCCCCTTGGCGAGCCCGCGGGGCCCGACCGTCACGCGGTAGGGAAAGCCGATGAGGTCGGCATCGTTAAACTTCACGCCGGCGCGCTCGTCGCGGTCGTCGAGAAGCACCTCGATACCCGCCGCGCTGAGTTCCGAGTGCAGGCGCTCGGATTCCGTCCGCACCTTTTCGTCGTCCCACTTGGTCGCAACGATCACGATCTGATAGGGCGCCAGAGCAAGCGGCCAGATGATGCCGCGGTCGTCGTGGTTCTGTTCGATGGCCGCGGCCATCGTACGCGTGATGCCGATTCCGTAGGTCCCCATTTCCATGATGCTCTCGTTGCCCTCAGCATCGAGGAAGGTCGCCCCCAGCGGCTTACTGTACTTCTGTCCGAGATAGAAGATCTGCCCGACCTCGATGCCCCGGTATGCCTGCAAGCGGCCGTGCACCTGGTCGTCGGCGCAACGGAGACAGCCATCCCCCCCGACGGCCACACGAAGGTCGCCGAACTCGGCATCGGGAAAATGCAACTCCTGGTCCACGCCGCGGTAATGGGAATCGACCTTGTTGGCCCCGCTGATCATGCCTTCACATCCGCGCAGGGTCTCGTCGGCAACCAACACCAATTCGAGCCCGACCGGACCGGCAAAGCCCTGCGGAGCACCCGTGAGTTCGGGAATTTCCTCCTCCTCGGCCAAGCGCAGCTCCGAGCAGCCCAACAGCAGCTTCAGCTTGACCTCGCTTATTTGGTCATCGCCACGGCAAAGCACCGCGATGCCCTTTTCGTCGGCGAAGTAGAGAAGAGTTTTGATGAAGCGCGCGGGGGGTTCGGAAAGCAACTCGGAGACTTCCTCGACGGAACGAGCATCGGGGGTTTCCAGCAGCTCGAGCGCTGTGTGTCCGTAACGAGGCGGCTCGGCGGCCGAGCTGCCTTCTGCTTTCTCCACATTGGCCGCATAATCACAATTGGAACACGCCAGGATCAGATCCTCGCCGGAATCCGCCAACACCTGGAATTCGTGCGACACCGAGCCTCCGATCGCACCGGTGTCGGCCTCGACGATACGAAACTCGAGTCCGCAGCGTTTGAAAATGGCCGAGTAGGCCGTCTGCATCCGCGCATACTCTCGACGACAGTCGTCGTAGTCGGCGTGAAACGAATACCCATCTTTCATGATGAACTCCCGGCCGCGCATCAGGCCGAAACGCGGACGGACTTCATCGCGGAACTTGGTCGCGATCTGAAACAGGTTCAAGGGAAGGTCACGGTAGGAGCGGACGTCGCGACGGACCAAGTCGGTCATGACCTCTTCGTGGGTGGGTCCCAGGCAAAAGTCCCGCTCATTGCGATCTTTCAGCCTCAAGAGTTCCTTGCCGTATTGATCCCAGCGGCCGGTCTCCTGCCAGAGTTCCGCCGGCGAGACCATCGGCAAGAGGACCTCCTGACAATCCATACGTTCGAGTTCCTCGCGGACGATGCGTTCGATTTTGTGAATCGTCCGCATGCCCAGAGGGAGCAGGTCGTAAATGCCACGGGCCACCTGCCGCAACATGCCGGCGCGCAGCATGAGTTTGTGGCTGACGACCTCGGCATCGGCCGGGTCCTCCTTCAGCGTAGGAATGAGAAGCTTGGTGTACAGCACGCTGCGACCTCCGGCGCGAACCTACTCAGGCGGTTTTGGGGAGTCAACGCGCGCACGTCCCATACGCGCAGCTCCGATCGCCCCGGCCAGGTGTCCGTGCACAGCGGCACGAATGGAGACGGCGTCGATCGAGCGAGCGAACAACGAGTGCGCCAGCCATCGCTGCAATTCATCGAGCCGCGCGATCACAGACGGAGCGATACCGCCGCCTATGACCACAAGCGTTACATCGAACACGTTGACCGCCGAAGCCAAACCGACGCCGAGCGAGCGGATCATCCCGGCGGCAATCGTCTCGGCCTCGGCACTGCCTTCGCCGGCGAGTCGAAATACCGACTGCGCATATCCTACGCCTGTTGTCACGCGCGCTTCCACCGCGGCGAGCAACGCGCCCGCCGCTTCTTCCACCAAGCCGCGCGCGGCAACTTCGGAGACGTAGGCTTCCAGGCAGCCCAGATTTCCGCAGCCGCATCGGCGGCCTCCCGCGACGAGAACGGCGTGGCCGAGTTCGCAGCCGTGCCCGGTCGAGCCGTGAAAGACTTCGTGGTCGAGGATCAGCCCCGAACCAACGCCCGATCCCAGCGTGACGAGCAGAAAGTCCTTTTCGCCCGCGGCAGCCCCGTTCCACCCCTCGGCAAGCGCCGCACAGTGCGCGTCGTTGTCAACGACGACGCTGACACCGAGAACGTCAGCGACGACCTCGCCTACACGCGCGCCAACCAGCTGGGGCAGGTTGGGCGAGCCCTGCAAGACGCCGTCGGCACTCATCACCCCGGCGATCCCCAAGCCGTAGCTCGGCGCTGCCGGCAACGGTAACGGCGAGAATGCCAGGAGTTCCTGACGCAGCGCCGCCAACACCGCTGCCAGATCGCCGATCGTCGTGGCCTCTCCGCTAGGCCGGGAACAATCACCAAGCACCGTACCGTCGGCATCCACCAAGACGGCTTTGACCGACTGTCCACCGACGTCGAAGCCGATCGTGGGGCCCGGCCCGGGAACGGTATCGCGCAAAGCTAGAGCAACTCCTCGGCAACGGCGGGATCGACTTCGCTAAAAGCCGAACGTGCAAACAACAACGACAGCAACGCCGGGATCACATAAAAGCAGACACGGAAGATGAAAATCGGCAATACCGACTCGGCCAACGGAATGCCCATACTCGAAAAGGCGGCCGCCATCGAGGTTTCCAAAATTCCAGCACCGGCCGGCACGAAGGAGATGATCGTCAGGACGATCCCCACCGAGAAACCGACGGCCACCTGGCTGTAGTCGACATGACGGCCGAGACTGTAGAAGGCTCCGTAGAGAACCCCCACGGTCAGAACCCAGTCGAGGAGAATCCAAAGGAGCGGAGCAATCATCGCCACCGGCTTGGATGCGAAAAATTCCATTCCGTCGTCGACATGCACGAACAGCCGTTCGAGGCGCTTACCGTAGCGCTCGAGATAACCGGTCTTTGCCAGCAACCACTGCGCCAGACGGCTACCGAAGCGAAGCGCGCGGGCACGGCCGCGGCGGTGGTACACCATATAGAGCGCGCCGGCGAGAAAGATCAGCAACGCAACGATCACCATCAAAGTTGCAATCAAGCTACCGCGCGCGAGCTTTTGTGTAAGCATCAGGTGGGTAAGCCCGTAGACGATAAAAATCATGAGGGTCAGGTTGGTCAAAAGAGTCTGGGTAAACGAGATGAGGACCGCGCGTCCGGTGCTGATCCCCTTGCGGGTGAACATGATGAGCCGTAACGCAAAGCCGCTCAGTCCTCCGGACGGAAATACGTAGTTGGCGGTGTTGGCGACGAAAGTAATACGCAGCATGTCGCGCGAGCGCAGCACGCTACCGGCTGCCCGCGCGATCCCCTCGTAGGACAGTGACATGGCGATGTAACTGAGAAACGTCGCGATGAGCGGAAGAATGAGAAGCTTGGGGTCGAGAGAACTCAGCTGGCGGACGAGATTGGCGCCGCCGGCACTCATCGCCAAGGCGGCGTAGACGATCACGAGCAACGCACCGCCGACGAACAAACCGTGGTGGAGCCGTTTGCGAACGCGCGCGCGCCCTTCCTCTACCGCTGCGCTTTGCTCGGAACCACCTTCCACGCCTCAATTCTCCTCGAACGACTGCCGCGTTACCAACACGACGGGCCGGGCCGCTCGCCGCCGTATGCGGACGCCTCTACCCTCCGAAAGTCTCGAGAGTACGTGTTTTCTGGGGATTGCGCAGCTTGCGCAGCGCCTTCGCTTCGATCTGACGAATTCTTTCTCGCGTAACCGAAAACTTTTGCCCAACTTCCTCGAGCGTGTAGTCGGTACGCTCCCCGATTCCGAAGCGCATGCGCAAGATCTGTTCTTCACGCGGAGTCAGCGTCGCCAACACCTTGCGCGTCTGCTCCTCCAGACTCAGGGCCACGGCCGCCTCCGACGGCGACACAGACTGGCGGTCCTCGACAAAATCGCCCAAGGAACTTTCTTCGTCATCACCGATCGGAGTCTCGAGCGAGACCGGCTCCTTGACGATCTTCAGCACCTTGCGAATCTTGTCGGTCGGCATTTCCATCTGCTCGGAAATTTCTTCC
>CAZKLE010000162.1:0-5821 GCA_964553415.1 uncultured Myxococcales bacterium | reverse complement strand
GAAAAGTCGGTGGCATCGCCCTAAAACGCCGCCGCTCTGCGAGTTTGGTGCACGGCACGATCCTCTGTGACGCCGAGCTGGAACGGATCGCCGCCTACCTGCGTCAACCCAAACGCGAACCGGGCTACCGCAGGCATCGTCCTCACTGCGAATTCGTCACCAATCTCGGCATACCCGACCGCCGCCTCCTCGAGCGCGCGGTGACATCGCAGCTGCAATCGGACTGCGCTACGTTGCGATGAGGATAACGCGAGACGGGCAACCGGCAAAGTGGACGCAACGATGACCGACGAAACCGAGATTTCCGAGGCCGAGCTACAAGACTGGCTTGACTCGTTCGACAGCTTCTTCGCAACGACCGGCAGCCGGCAAACCGAGCGCATGCTTCGCCACCTCGGAGAGCGCGCACGCAAGGCCGGCATCTCCGTCCCCTTCGAGATCGGCACGCCTCAGATCAACACCATCCCTACAGACCGGCAGCCCGAGTACCCCGGCGATTTACAGATGGAGCGTCGTATCAAGAGCTTGGTGCGCTGGAATGCGATGGCCATGGTCGTACGCGCCAATCGCCAGAGCGACGGCATCGGCGGTCACATCTCCACCTACGCAAGCGCTGCCACTCTTTACGAAGTCGCCTTCCATCACTTCTTTCGCGGCAAAGAGGCCGACGGCGGCGGCGACCAAATCTACTTCCAAGGTCACGCCTCTCCCGGGATGTACGCGCGGGCTTTCCTCGAGGGCCGTCTCAGTGAAGAGCAGGTGCACAACTTCCGCCAGGAACTGAAACCCGGAGGCGGCCTTTCTTCCTATCCGCATCCCTGGCTCATGCCCGAATTGTGGGAGTTCCCGACCGTATCGATGGGGCTGGGCCCGATCATGGCCATCTACCAAGCCCGCTACACACGTTATTTAGAAGACCGCGGCCTCAAACCAAAGAGCGAGGCTCATGTGTGGGCCTTTCTCGGCGACGGCGAGACCGACGAGCCCGAAGCACTCGGTGCCATCCGTCTGGCCGCGCGCGCCAAACTCGACAATCTGATTTTCGTCGTGAACTGCAACCTCCAGCGTCTGGACGGACCGGTTCGCGGCAACGGCCAGATCATCCAGGAACTCGAGACCACTTTCCGTGGCGCCGGCTGGAACGTCATCAAGGTCGTGTTGGGCCGCGACTGGGACGCCCTGCTGGCTGCCGACAAGAACGGCTGGATCGCGCGCCGCTGGAGCGAGGTCTGCGACGGGCAAGTACAAAAATACTCGGTCGAGTCGGGTGCATACATACGCGAGCATTTCTGGGGAGCCTACCCCGAGCTGGCGAAGATGGCCGAGCCCTTCAGCGACCGCGAGCTCAAGAAACTCAACCTCGGCGGCCACGACCCTGTGAAAGTCTACACCGCCTACAAAACCGCCGTCGAGTACAAGGACGGCCCCACCGTAATCCTGGCTCGTACGATCAAAGGGTACGGGCTGGGCGAGAGCGGTGAAGGGAAAAACGTCACCCACCAGCAAAAGAAGCTCAACGAGAACGAACTCCGCGAGTTTCGTGCGCGCTTCGGCGTACCGGTATCCGACGAAGCTCTGCGCAGCGCTCCTTTGTACCGACCCGCGGAAGACGGCCCCGAGATCGCCTACCTACGCAGTCGGCGTGAGGCTTTGGGCGGCTACGTACCCTCGCGGCGCGTACGGGTAGAAGCGCTGCCGATGCCCGAAGAGGAGATTTTCTCGGAATTCTACCAAGGCACCGCGGGGCGTACCGTATCGACGACCATGGCGTTCGTTCGTATGCTCGGCAAACTGCTGCGCGATAAGGGAATGGGGCGCTACCTCGTACCCATCGTCCCGGATGAAGCACGCACCTTCGGGATGGAAGCCTTGTTTCGCCAGTGCGGTATCTATTCACCCGTCGGCCAGCTTTACGAACCCGTCGACGCCGGCAACCTGCTCTATTACAAAGAAGCCAGCGACGGACAGATTCTGGAAGAAGGCATTACCGAGGCCGGTTCCATGGCCAGTTTCATTGCCGCGGGCACTGCGTATGCCACCCACGGGATCCCGACGATCCCAATTTTCATTTACTACTCGATGTTCGGCATGCAGCGAATCGGCGATTTGGTCTGGGCCGCCGGCGACATGCGCTGTCACGGATTCATGGTCGGCGCGACGGCCGGACGAACCACTTTGGCCGGCGAGGGCCTCCAGCACCAAGACGGTCAGAGTCACTTGCTGGCTATGCCGGTCCCCAATCTACTCGCGTACGATCCGGCCTACGCCTATGAAATCGCCGTGATCGTACGCGACGGCTTGCGCCGCATGTACGTGGAACGTGAGGACGTCTTTTACTACCTGACCCTCGAGAACGAGAACTATCCTCATCCGCCCATGCCCGAGGGCTGCGAACAGGGAATTCTCAAGGGAATGTATCTGCTCGAACCGGCCTCTGCCGACGCGCCACAAGCACGCGTACAACTGCTGGGCACCGGAGCCATCTTGAACGAGGCCCGGAAGGCCAAGAAGCTCCTGGCCGAACACTACGACGTGGATGCCGAGGTCTGGAGCGTAACCAGTTACAAAGCTCTCTACCGTGACGCTCAGGACGCGGACCGGTGGAACCGACTTCACCCAGCCGAAACGCAACGTGTGCCGTATTTTAGCGAGTGCCTCGCGCGCTCGGGTTCGCCGGCCGTAGCCGCGACCGACTACGTCCATGCGCTCCCGGAATCGGTTGCGCATTTTTCGCCCGTCCCCATCACGACGTTGGGTACCGATGGATTCGGTCGCAGCGACGGGCGCGAAGCCTTGCGTGATTTCTTCGAGATCGATGCCCGCCACATCGCCTTCGCCGCTTTGGCCGAGCTCGGCCGCAACGGTTCCCTATCGACAAGCGTCGTAGAAACCGCCATAGGAGAGCTTGACATCGACCCGCAGCGGGCAAACCCCGTTCTACGCTGAGCGCTACCATGAGCACAGACTTCCACCTGCCCGAGCTTGGCGAGAATATCGAGAGCGCGACCGTCGTCGACATACTCGTCGCGGCCGGCGACCGCGTTGCCCTCGACCAAGGCTTGATGAGTTTGGAGACCGACAAAGCCGAGTTCGAACTTCCGTGCACGCTGCCGGGAACCGTCGATGAGATCCTCGTCAAAGCCGGCGACGAGGTCCGGGTAGGGCAGGTCGTGATGCGCATCGTCGAGGAAGGTGCGCGAGCCGAGGAGCAGCAGCCGAAGGCGGCGTCTGCGCTACCCCACACTGCTGCGCCCGAGCCTGCTACGTCCAAAGCGCCGGAACCGCAAGTCGCAGCGGCGGAAGCCCAGCCTGTCGCCGGCACCCGGGCCGGAAGCGTGCCCGTGGTAACGGTCGTCGACGGCGCCATCGCCGCCGCTCCGTCGGTTCGCAAGCTTGCCCGCGAGCTCGGCATAGCGCTCGAAGACGTAGCCGCCGCCTACGCCAGCAACCGTGTCAGCAGCGACAACGTACGTGCATTCGCAGCGGGCAAGGCCGGTCGGCCGGCGGCCGCAGCCGGCGGCTTGACCTTGCCGCCCGGCTCGCCCCTGGCCTCCTTGCTGGCCGCATCCAAACTTCCTGACTTTTCCGTTTGGGGAGAGATCGAGATCGAGACCATGTCGAAGATCCGCCGCAAAACGGCGGAGAACATGAGCCGGGCGTGGGTCGAGATTCCCCAGGTGACCCAGTTCGACAACGCCGACATTACCGAGCTCGACGTGTCGCGGAGAAAGCATGCGCCCCACGTAAAAGAAGCCGGTGGCCAGCTCACCTGGACCGCCATTCTTCTACAAGTGGTGGCACGAACGCTCACGGAATTTCCCAAATTCAATGCCAGTGTCGACATGGTGGGCGGCCGCATCGTTTACAAAAAGTACGTTCATATCGGTATCGCCGTCGATACCGAACGTGGGCTGCTCGTTCCGGTGGTCCGTGACGCCGACCAGAAGGGGATCATCGAACTGGCTACGGACCTGCGTGACGTTTCGGATCACGCCAAGAGCCGCAACATCAAACCCGACATGATGCAGGGCGCGACCTTCACCATCACCAATCTGGGCGGCATCGGCGGCGTCGCCTTCAGCCCCATCGTCAACCCACCGCAAGTAGCGATCCTCGGCGTCTCGCGCAGCGAAGTGCGGCCACAATGGATCGATGGCGGCTGGCAGCCGCGTCTCGGTCTGCCCCTCGCGCTGTCGTACGATCACCGTGTGATCGACGGAGCCGATGCGGCTCGGTTCCTACGCCGTATATGCGAAGTACTCGGGCAACCCGTACTCGACGAACTCAAGAGCAGATGAGCCAGCTCAAACCCGACCAGCGCGAAACCGAACTCGTGGTCCTCGGTGCAGGGCCGGGAGGCTATGCGGCCGCTTTTCGCGCCGCCGACCTCGGCATGAAAGTCACGCTGATCGACCCCGAAGCCAACCCGGGCGGCGTCTGCCTGTACCGTGGTTGCATCCCCTCGAAAGCCTATCTGCATATCGCCGCGCTGCTCGAAGAAGCCCGTGCCGCATCTGCCTGCGGCGTGGACTTCGCGGAGCCGCGCATCGACCCCGCCGGCTTGTGCGCCTGGAAAGACGGTGTCGTCGAACAACTCACCACCGGCCTCGGCGGTCTGCGCAAAAGCCGCAAGATCGATTACGTACGCGGTCGCGGTGTGTTCTACGACGCGAATACGATCGAGTTGCAGAGCGACGACACGCACTGGCAGCGCCTGCGTTTTGAGTCCTGCATCATCGCCACCGGCTCGAGGCCGGTCGTACCTTCGGAGCTTTCTTCCGAGTCTCCCTTGGTGATGACTTCCACCGGGGCTCTCGATTTGGATGAGATCCCGCCCACGTTCCTCGTCATCGGAGGCGGCTACATCGGGCTGGAGCTAGCCACCGTCTATGCGGCCTTGGGTTCACGCGTGACGGTAGTCGAGATGACCGAAACCTTGCTGCCCGGTATCGACCGCGACCTGGTACGTACGCTGGCCAAGAGTCTGGATAAAAGGCTCGACAACATTCAGCTCGACACCAGTGTTTCCGAGTTACGCGTCGAGGGCTCCAGAGTGACGGTGGTGCTCGAAAAGGGCGGAGAAAAAGCCGCCGAACAAAGCTTCGACCGTGCTCTGGTCGCCGTTGGAAGACGGCCCAATTCGAGCGGACTGGGACTTGCCAACACCAAAGTCGAAGTCGATGGGCGCGGTTTCATCCGCGTGGATGTTGAACGGCGAACGGCCGAGCCGAACGTGTTTGCCGTAGGTGATGTCGCCGGAGACCCGATGCTCGCTCACAAAGCCACCCACGAAGGCCTGGTCGCCGCTGAAGCAGCCAAGGGATGCAGACGCGGCTTCGAGCCCGCCGCCATCCCAGCCGTGGTCTTCACCGACCCGGAGATCGCGTGGTGTGGTCTGACCGAAACCCAAGCCAAGGAACAAGGGCGTGAAGTCGAGGTCGGGCGCTTCCCGTGGGCTGCTTCCGGGCGCGCTCTCACCCTGGGAAGGAGCGACGGCTTGACGAAGATCATCGCCGAGCCCGGCAGTGGACGTATGCTCGGCGCCGGCATCGTCGGCCCTCGCGCAGGTGAGCTGATCGCCGAAGCCGTGGTCGCCATCGAAGCCGGCTTGAGCGCCGAAGACCTGGCGCTTTCCATCCACCCGCACCCGACGCTCAGCGAAACGCTCATGGAAGCCGCCGAAGCCGTCTACGGCCGCAGCGTGCACGTGCACAAGCGCCGGCGCTAGAAAGGAGCATCCGGGGGTCTCCCCAAGGGCATCCACGCCCCCCTTGCCACAGCGGTCTCCGAGGTGGTAGTACTAGCGCCATGGGACGTAGGC
>CAZKLE010000161.1:0-5876 GCA_964553415.1 uncultured Myxococcales bacterium | reverse complement strand
AGACCGTGCATGAGCAACCGGTTCAGCTCTTCCTCCAGGCTCCAGCCGCCCGCTAACGCCTGGCGGCTTGCCGTGTCCAACGAGATAACGACATCACCGAGCAACACCCCTTCCGCCTTCCCGCCTACCGTCGTAGCGTGACCCGAAGCGGCAACGGTTTCGCCGTCGTCTTCGCGCTCATCGATAGCGAACGAGAGCACGTCGGTCGGACGATCCAGGGAACGATACACACGATTGAGCCGTCCGATTTCATCGTCGCTCACCATTGCAATGGAAAGCTCATCCGCAGAACAACCGACTTCTTCGAGAAGAAGCCCAGCCGCCCGCTTGATACGCTCAACATCGACCACTTCACCCGTCGAAGCCGCCTCGAAGCGGAGTTCAACCGTCATGACCTCAGCTGTTCGCATCCGAGGGCGAGCGATTCCCGTTGGTTTTCTCGTAGGCACGGATGATACGTTTGACCAAGGGATGCCGCACCACATCTGTCTCATCAAATTCGATGAACGCGAGTTCGGCGATTTCGCCCAATACGTCCCGCGCATCGCGTAGGCCGGAGACCTGGCCATCGGGTAGATCCACCTGAGTGACATCCCCCGTAATGATGGCCTTGGAGTCGTAGCCCAAACGGGTGAGAAACATTTTCATCTGTTCCCGGCTGGTGTTTTGTGCTTCGTCGAGGATGACGACCGCGCGATTCAAGGTACGGCCACGCATAAAGGCCAGAGGGGCCACCTCGACAGTCTCGTGTTCGATCAACTGCACCGCTTTCTCGACACCGGCCAAATCATACAAAGCATCGTACAGAGGCCGTAGATAAGGATTGACCTTCTCGGCCAAATCTCCCGGTAAAAACCCGAGCTTTTCGCCGGCCTCGACCGCAGGACGGGTCAAAATGATCCGTTCGAACTTGCCTGCAAACAGTTCCGCACACGCCATGGCCATGGCCAGATAGGTCTTGCCGGTACCCGCCGGGCCGATCGCGAAGACGACATCGTAACGTTTGATCGCCTCGATGTACGCCCTTTGGTTGGGAGTCTTGGGGCAAATTTGGGCATGCCCCCCCGAAACCAGAACGGGCGACAAAAAGAGATCCTTCAGACTGACGCGGCTGTCATCGCTCAACGCAGCAACGGCTCGTTTGACATCCTCGGGCTGCACCGCGATCCCCTCGCCGGCGACATCGTAGAGTTCCTTGAGAACCCGCCCGGCCAGCACTCGGTCGTGCTCGGCGCCCCGGATACTGACCCCCGAATTGGTGACGGCGACAGCGACGTCGAGCGCATCCTCGATCGCGCGAACGTTGCAGTCTCTGCTGCCGAAGACCTCGTGAAGGCGGCGTGCGTCGGCGAAATCCAGTTTAGACGACGAGTTCGTTAGCCTTCTCCAGCAATGCGTCGATCGCGCTCGGATTCTTGCCCCCGGCTTGGGCGAAGTCGGGCTTGCCGCCGCCACGCCCGTCGACCAGCGGAGCCAACTCCTTGACCAACGTACCGGCGTGAAAGCGGCTGGTCTGATCGGCGGTAACGGCCACGGTCAAGGCTACTCCCGATGATGCCTGTCCGGCAAGCACGACCACCCCCGAGCCGATACGGTCTCGGATCTGGTCGGAAACCGTGCGAAGCTGCTTCGCCTCGACACCGTCCACGCGAGCGACCACTACTCGGGCATCGCCGACCGCGCGCGCAGCGGCAACGAGTTCTGCGATCAGGTCCTTCGACTGGTTCGAATTCGCCTGACGCAACTGTTGCTCGAGTTCGTGCTGGCGCACGAGTAATTTTTCCACCTTGGCGACCGCGTTTTCGCTATTCGCACGTAGCAGCTCGGAAAGTCGACGGAGAATCGCGTCACGTGCCTCCACCTGATCGAGCGCGCCGGCCCCCGACACCGCCTCGATGCGACGTACACCAGCCGCGATCCCCGTTTCCGAGCTTACTCGAAACAGACCGATGTCACCGGTTCGCGATACATGGGTACCGCCGCATAGTTCGATCGAATAGTCGCCCATCGCCAGTACGCGCACAACATCCCCGTACTTCTCGCCGAAGAACGCCAACGCGCCGGCGGCCAGCGCATCGTCGTAGGCCATCTCACGGCTGGTAACCTCGAGATTTGCGCGGATCACATCGTTGACTTCACGCACGATGGCCGCCAGCCGGCCTTCTTCCACGTGGCCCTCATGGGTAAAATCGAAACGGAGCCTACGCTCATCGACCAAGGATCCCGCCTGATGAACTTTGCCTCCGCAATGCTTGCGTAAGGCCGCATGCAGAAGATGCGTCGCCGAGTGGTTACGGCGGATCGACTCGCGGCGGTCGCTATCGATTCGCAGCTTCGCGATGTCTCCCGAGACGACTTCGCCTTCCTCGACAAGGCCTCGGTGCACGATCACATCGCGAGCGGGCTTCTGCGTATCCATCACGCGGATCACCGCGCCGTGGGCCGTCGTGATTCGACCACTGTCTCCCACCTGGCCACCCGACTCACCGTAAAATGGTGTCTCCATCGCTACGACGTCGATCGTATCGCCGACGCCCGCCCTTTCTACCACCTCACCGTCGCGAGCGAGCACCGAAAGCGTCGAGTCCACCTCGGTCGCAAACTGCCCGGCGAATCGCGAGCCCCCGCTCTCGCGAGCCGACGCGATCACGTGGGTGTAGTCGGCGCCTTTCCGGTCGGACCGGGCTTGCCGGGCCCTACCGCGTTGGGCCTCCATCGCCTCTTCAAAACCTTGCCGGTCAACGGAGACGGCCTTCGAACGCAGGATGTCTTCCGTCATGTCCAGCGGAAACCCGTAGGTATCGTAGAGACGAAACGCAACCTCGCCCGGGAGCATCGTGGTTTTTCCGAGCGCCGCCACCGCCTGGTCCAGGTGCACCAAACCGCGGTCGAGAGTCTGGGCAAAGCGTTCTTCCTCGGCACGAACGGTGTCGCGAACCCGCTCGCAGGCCCCTTCGAGTTCCGGAAAGGCCACGTGCATGACGTCGACCACGCGATCGCAAACTTTCCACAGGAATTCGCCGTCCAGCCCCAATCCCTTGCCGTGACGCGCCGCCCGACGCAGAAGGCGGCGCAACACGTAGCCGCGTCCATCGTTACCGGGTTCGATCCCGTCGGTAATCATAAAAGTCACCGCACGGCTGTGGTCGGCGAGCACACGCATAGAAACGTCCGTTTCGGTATCGACGCCGTAACGCTTGCCCGCGAGCTGCTCGGTTGTGGAGATCAGCTCTCGCAAAAGAGTCCCATCGTAGTTGTTGTCGACGTTCTCCAGGACCGCAGCGACACGTTCCAAACCCATACCGGTATCCACGTGTTTGGCGGGAAGCTCCCTCAGCTTGCCGGCCTCATCACGAGAGTACTGGATGAACACCAGATTCCACAGCTCGATGAAGCGCGCACATCCGGCGTTGACCGCGCAGCGGTGCCCGGCGACGTGACGCGTATCACAAGCATCTTCACCGCGATCGATGTGGATTTCCGAACACGGGCCGCAAGGACCCGTCTCACCCATCTCCCAGAAATTATCCTTCTCGTCGAAACGCAGCAGCCGCTCCGGCGCCAAATCGGTTCGTTCGAGCCACAACCCGGCCGCTTCGTCGTCCGTTCGATAGACCGTCGCGTAGAGCCTCTCCTTGGGAAGCGCCCACTCCTTGGTCAGCAACTCCCAGGCCCACTCGATGGCCTCGGGTTTGTAGTAGTCCCCGAAGGACCAGTTGCCCAACATTTCAAACAACGTGTGGTGATAGGTATCGCGGCCGACCTCCTCCAAGTCGTTGTGCTTGCCCGATATTCTCAGACAGCGCTGCGTATCGACAACCCGACGTCCAGGGGGCTCGACGTTGCCGAGAAAGACTTCCTTGAATTGCACCATCCCGGCGTTGGTGAACATCAGTGTGGGATCGGCCGCCGGCACCAGCGAGGTACTGGGGACGATCAGATGGTCTTTGGCCTTGAAGAATTCAAGGAAGCTTTGTCGGACTTCGGCTCCGGTCATATCCCTGTTCAAACCCGCCACCCGTATCTCAAAGCGGGTCTGCCGTGATTACAAGGATTCGCGCAGCAAGTCACACACCGTATCGTCGGCGAACCCACGCGACCGCAGGTGCCGATAGGCCGCCGAACGTAGGGCCGAGGCCTCCGTGCCCGACGTTGGGCCGACCGTCGCAACGGAATGGCGCATACGCGCCCGCCGCAGATATTTTTGCAGCACCACACGCGCCTGCTCCCGCTCACCACCTTCAGCGGTCTCACTTCGGATCGCCTCTCCGATCAGTTCCTCGCCGAGTCCTTCGGCCAAGAGAGCTGCCTTGATCTTCAAAGGCCCTTGCCCACGGCGCCGCAGCCGATCGGCCACGAAATCGCGAGCATAGCTGCGGTCGTCGAGCAGCCCCAACTCACGCAGCCTCAAAAGGACCGGATCGGGGTCCTGGTCGGGGTATTTCTCGAGTAAGCGTTGATACAATCGCGGCGTCGAATAGCGACGCCGCCCCAACATAGCCAGGGCGGCGTCCATTAGCTGCTGCCGGCTACTTGGCGGCACGCGCCTTTTTTACGCCTTTCTTGGTGGCATTTCCGTTACCCGTGTCACCACTCGGCGCTTTCTGCGAAGCTGCGTCCGGGCTGCCTCCCTCAACAACGGTCAATTGCGGACCGCTCGAGCTAAGACCGACCGCCTCACGGACTTTGTTCTCGACTTCTGCAAACAGCTTGGCGTTCTCACGTAGGAACTCGCAGGCATTGTCGCGGCCCTGCCCCATGCGGTCGCCGTTGTAGGAATACCACGATCCCGATTTTTCGACGATGTCCATCTCGACTCCAAGGTCGACCAATTCGCCGGCCTTGTTGATTCCCATGCCATACATGATGTCGAATTCCGCCTCACGGAACGGTGGTGCCATCTTGTTTTTCACCACACGACAACGCGTTCGGTTGCCAACCACCTGGTCGCCCTGCTTGATGGCGCCAATGCGTCGGATATCCACACGTACCGAGGCATAGAACTTGAGCGCATTACCGCCGGTGGTGGTTTCGGGATTGCCGAACATCACACCGATCTTCATACGAATCTGGTTGATGAAGATAACGATCGTATTCGAGCGGGAAATCGTACCGGCCAACTTGCGCAAGGCCTGAGACATCAGACGCGCCTGAAGACCCATGTGCGAATCACCCATTTCGCCTTCGATTTCGGCGCGAGGCACCAAAGCCGCCACCGAATCGATCACGACGATGTCGATCGCACCACTGCGTACGAGAGTCTCGGTGATCTCGAGGGCCTGTTCCCCGTTGTCGGGCTGGGAAATGAGCAGATCGGTCGGCTTGACACCGAGTTTGCGTGCATAGTTGACGTCGAGCGCATGCTCGGCGTCAATAAAGGCCGCAAGACCCCCGCGTTTTTGCGCTTCGGCAACCGCCTGCAAAGCCAAGGTCGTTTTACCCGACGATTCCGGCCCGTAGATCTCAACGACACGCCCCTCCGGCAAACCACCGATGCCGAGGGCCACATCGAGGCCGAGCGAGCCCGTTGGGATAGAAGGGTACTCACCGATGCGGGCATCGTCTCCGAGCCGCATGACCGAACCCTTACCGAATTGTTTTTCGATCTGACTGACAGCCAGATCCAATGCCTTATCTCTCTCCTGCAATGACATGGTTCACACCTCCTCCATCAATACCGTCTTTGATCGTTTAGTCATAATTCACGAGCGCTTCCAGGGCCTACGCCGGCCGAACTGAAGCTCGAGAGGATCCAGACCGAGCAAGTGCCTGCGCACCCAATCTAAAGCCACCTGCGCAGCCAAGGTCTTGACCCAAGCGCGCGTGCCACGAAGCTGGTACATGAACGAAATCGCATCGCCGGCTTCCAATCCGTC
>CAZKLE010000160.1:0-5940 GCA_964553415.1 uncultured Myxococcales bacterium | reverse complement strand
GGCATACGAGTTTTCTGAATGTGACTGGAGTTCAGACGTGTGCTCTTCCGATCTGCGATCGGAGAGGTGGCCGACGTCACGGTCTTCGATCCGGATCGAGAATGGCTCTTCGATGCGTCCGAGTCTGCGTCGAAGAGCAACAACAGCCCCTTTGACGGTTGGCGCTTGCGCGGCAAGGTGACGCGAACCTTCGTGGCGGGCCGCTCGGTGTGGGAGGATGAGGCTTGAAAGCGATTCTGGCTCTTGCCGACGGACGGCTGTTTCGTGGACGGGGTTTTGGCGCACGCGGACGCGTGGCCGGAGAGGTGGTGTTCAATACCTCGATGTCGGGCTACCAGGAGATCTTGACGGATCCCTCCTACTGCGGGCAGATCGTGGTAATGACGTATCCGGAAATCGGTAACGTAGGTGTCAATCGCGAGGATGTGGAGAGCGAAGGTCCGTTCCTGAGTGGATTCGTCGTCAAGGAGTACTGGCGTACGCCCTGCAACTGGCGTGCGGACGAGCCTTTGCACGTCTACATGGAACGTTACGGCATCGTCGGCATCGAGGGTGTAGACACGCGTGCATTGGTACGGCACATTCGCGAGGCGGGGGCGCAACAGGCGATTCTTGCCACCGGGGAATGCGACGAACAGGCATTGGTTGCGCAGGCCGCGGCGGCCTCGGGTATGCAGGGGCGTGATCTTGCCACAGGCGTGTCGACGGTGGAGCGGTACCGCTGGCTGACGGGCAACTGGCAATGGAATCGAGGCTATCGAAGGGTCGACGGCGAGGGGCCATTGGTTGCGACGCTCGACTTCGGCATCAAGTACAATATTCTACGCAACCTCTGTGATCTCGGTTGTCGTGTCGCGGTGCTGCCGGCGTCGACGACGCCGGCGGAGGTGAGGGAGTTGCAGCCCGATGGCTTGTTCTTGTCCAACGGGCCGGGTGACCCGGATGCCGTCCGATCGGCTGTAGCGTGCGTTTCCGAACTCCTCACGGAGTTGCCGACCTTCGGCATCTGTCTGGGGCATCAGATCCTCGCTTTGGCGCTCGGGGGTAAAACCTACAAGATGAAGTTCGGTCATCACGGTGCCAACCAGCCGGTCCTCGATCTCGACACCGGAGCCATCGAAATCACCGCGCAGAACCACGGCTTCGCCGTCGACGCCGCCAGCCTTCCGGCCGGTGTGCGCGTAACCCACGTCAACCTGAACGATCAAACCGTGGAAGGCTTGGCCCATGAAACCCTGCCGGTATTCTCCGTGCAGTACCATCCCGAGGCATCACCCGGTCCTCACGATGCCGGACCGCTGTTCAAGCGATTCCGTTCCTCGATGAAGACCCGCTCGCGATCGCAGGACACAGCATCGCTGCCGCCACGGGGCGATGAACCGGGTGAGGACGGCGAAGCCCATGCCTAAGCGCGACGATATCGGCACCATCATGATCATCGGTGCCGGGCCGATCGTGATCGGTCAGGCCTGCGAGTTCGATTACTCGGGAACCCAGGCCTGCAAAGCTCTCAAGGAGGAGGGCTACCGCGTTGTGCTGATGAACTCGAATCCGGCCACCATCATGACCGATCCGGACTTCGCCGACCGTACTTACATCGAGCCGATCACGCTCGAGATGGCCAGAGCGATCATCGCGCGTGAACGCCCCGACGCCCTGTTGCCGACCATGGGGGGGCAGACGGCGCTCAACTTGGCGATCGAGTTGGCGGAAGCCGGGGTGCTCGAGGAGTTTGGAGTCGAGCTGATCGGTGCCGACCTCGCGGCGATCAAAAAGGCGGAGGACCGCGACCAGTTCAAAGCCGCGATGCTCAAAATCGGCTTGTCGCTTCCGCCGAGTGCCTACGTACATTCGATGGAAGAAGGGCGCCTGGCCTTGGCGGAATTGGGATTGCCGCTCATCATCCGTCCCTCGAGAACGCTCGGGGGTACCGGCGCGAATATCGCAAAAACGGAAGCGGAGTATTCGGAGTATCTCGAGTTTGCCTTGGACTGCTCGCCGGTTAGCGAAGCACTGATCGAAACCTCCATCGAAGGCTGGAAGGAATACGAGCTGGAGGTGATGCGCGACCGAAAAGACAATGTCGTCATCATTTGTTCGATCGAGAACGTGGATGCGATGGGTGTGCACACCGGCGATAGCATTACCGTTGCCCCTGCGCAGACCTTGACCGACAAGGAATACCAGATCCTGCGCGACGCAGCGCTGGCGATCATACGCGAGATCGGCGTCGATACCGGCGGCTCGAATATCCAGTTTGCCATTCATCCTGAAACCGGTGAGTTGGCCATCATCGAAATGAACCCTCGCGTGTCGCGGAGTTCCGCGTTGGCCTCGAAAGCTACCGGGTTCCCGATCGCCAAGTTCGCCGCAAAATTGGCCGTCGGCTTCACGCTCGACGAAATCCGCAATGACATCACACGCGAGACGCCGGCCAGCTTCGAGCCGACGATCGACTATGTGGTCACCAAAATGCCGCGCTTCACCTTCGAGAAGTTCGCGCAAGCGGACGACCGGCTTACCTCGCAGATGAAGTCGGTGGGCGAGGCGATGGCGATCGGCAGGACTTTCAAGGAAAGCCTGCAAAAGGCGATACGCTCGCTCGAGATCGGGAGCGCCGGATTCGAACCGCGGCCCGATGCCTCACGTGAGGTCGTTGAGGACAATCTACGCAGACCGAACTCAGAGCGTATCTGGTACGTCGCCGAGGCCTTGCGCCGAGGCTACGAGGTAGAGACGGTGTGCGGACTGAGCCGAATCGATCCGTGGTTCGTCGAAAACATACGGCAGATCATCGACATGGAGAACGAGCTGACCGTTGCCGGTGGGCTTGCCGGCGTCCCTGCCGGTATGTTGCGTCGGGCCAAAGAGTACGGGTTTTCCGATCAGCGCCTCGCTGAACTTGTCGATGCCGACGAAGGTGAGGTGCGGGCTCGTCGCGTCCGGGAGAACATCCGGCCGGTGTACAAGATGGTCGATACTTGCGCGGCTGAATTTGAGGCGTTCACCCCGTACCTGTACTCGACCTACGAGGAGGAGGACGAGGCGGCACCCACCGCGCGGAAGAAGATCGTCATCCTCGGCGGTGGGCCGAACCGAATCGGACAGGGTATCGAGTTCGACTACTGCTGTGTTCACGCAGCCTTCGCTCTGCGCGAGGACGGATTCGAAACCATCATGGTCAACTGCAATCCGGAGACGGTTTCTACAGATTACGACACCTCGGATCGCCTCTACTTCGAGCCGCTGACGTTTGAAGACGTGTTCGCCATCGTCGAGCGGGAGCGTCCCGATGGGGTTATCGTGCAGTTCGGCGGCCAGACGCCGCTCAAACTGGCGAAGAGCCTGGAAGCCGCGGGGGTGCCGATCATCGGCACCCCGCCGGAGGCCATCGACCGTGCGGAAGATCGTGAACGCTTCAACGAGGTAATCGCCCGGCTGGGGCTCAAGCAGCCTCCCTGCGGTACCGCGCGCAGTGTCGAAGAAGCCGAAGATGTTGCCGCGAAGCTCGGCTTGCCGGTTCTCGTACGGCCGTCCTACGTGTTGGGTGGACGAGCGATGGAGATCGTGCGTGAGCGCGAGCGCTTGCGAAGCTATATGACCACGGCGATCAAGAGTTCACCCGACCATCCGGTATTGATCGACAAGTTCCTCGAGCATGCGGTCGAGGTTGACGTGGACGCGATCGCCGACGGCGAACGCGTTGTCATCGGCGGACTCATGGAGCATATAGAGATGGCGGGTGTTCATTCCGGCGATAGCGCCTGCTCGTTACCGCCGACGACGCTGAGCGAAGACGTGCAGAAACGCATTCGGCATCAAACCCGACAACTCGCCGAGGAACTTGGCGTTATCGGCCTCATGAACATCCAGTTCGCGGTCGTCGATCGAGATGTCTATGTGCTCGAGGTTAACCCGCGGGCGTCGCGAACGGTGCCGTTCGTCTCCAAGGCCACGGGGGTTCCTCTCGCCAAGCTCGCCGCCCGTGTCATGGCCGGTGCCACCTTGGCCGGGCTTGGGTTCACCGAGGAAGTCCACCCGGAGTATTTGTCGGTGAAGGAGGCTGTGTTCCCGTTTCTCAAGTTTCCCGGCGTCGATACGTTGCTCGGGCCCGAGATGAAATCTACCGGCGAAGTAATGGGCATAGGCCGTAGGTTTGGGGTCGCGTTCGCAAAGGCGCAACGCGCCGCCGGCACCGTTTTGCCCTCCCAAGGAACGGCGTTGATCAGCGTGCGTGAAGAAGACCGCTCGGAACTCGAGGCTGTAGGCATGGGCCTGGCGTCGGTGGGGATCACTCTGATCGCGACGCGAGGTACGGCGGGATTTCTGCGCTCAAAAGGTCTTCATTGCGAGATCGTCAACAAGGTCCGCGAAGGCTCGCCGCACACCACCGACGCCATGCAGGCCGGCGGTATCGCCATGGTGATCAATACCTGTGGAACGCCGGAGTCGGTCAAGGATTCCTTCTCTTTACGGCGTACTGCGCTGGAACTCGGTATTCCGTATTTTACGACCATGGCTGCCGCGGCCGCAGCGGTCGAGGGAATTGCATTGCTTGGCGACGCCAACGCAAAAGCGCGCGCCTTACAGGATTTCCATGCCGGCGTCTTTCGATAGACACGGCGGGTAAGACCGAACGGCGCCAAGGCGATGAGGCTCGACGACTCGATTCAGTTCATCAAGGGAGTCGGGCCTCGTCGGGCAAAGCTTCTGCGCGACGCCGGTATTCGCACCATCGAGGACTTGCTTCTTCATCTTCCATTTCGTTATGAAGACCGCCGTCGAATCCTGACCGTCAAGGACGCGCGATACGGTGAAGAAGGGACTTTCGCCGGCCGCATAAGCGGAGTTCGCGAGTTGCGTCCGCGTGGGCGCAGGTCGCGCTCCGTCCTGCACGCGGTCTTCAGCGACGACAGCGGCTGGTTGAATCTCGTGTGGTTCCACCAGGCGGCTTACTTCAAGAAGAAACTCGAGTCCGGTTCCCTCTGGCTGATCTACGGCAAGGTGGAGGCTGCGCGTCGTGGCGGATTGGAAATCGTCCATCCTGACATTGAGGTACTCGAGGGTGCGCCGGCAGCGAGCCCTGCGGCCGCCGATCTTCCAGTGTCTAGTGAGTTTACAGGGGCCGTCGCACGTATCGTGCCGGTGTACCAAAAGCCCGGTGAGTTGTCGGTTGCGGCAATGCGGCAGCTCACAGCCGCCGCTGTGGAGAAAACCGTCGCACAGATGCAGAGCATCGTCCCCGACGAGCTACGGGACCGACTCGGCTTGTTGCCGTTGCGAGAGTCCCTCGAGTTCGTCCATGCACCGCCGGAGTCCGCCGACATAGCTGCTTTGAACGGCTTCGACAGCGATGCGCATCATACGCTTATTTTCGAGGAGCTATTCGCGCTGCAGGTGGGAATTGCCGCGCGTAAGAAGGAACGCAGTCTAAGTCCCGGAGTTGGTATGCCAGCGGTTCCGCGACGAATCGACGCTTGGATCGCGGGCCTGCCCTTTGACCCGACGCGGGCGCAGCGGCGTGTCATCGATGAAGTCTCTACGGACATGGCCGAAGCCAAGGCCATGACCCGGCTGGTGCAGGGAGACGTGGGGTCGGGCAAAACTGTGGTGGCTTTCGCGGCGCTACTACAGGCGATAGCCGCCGGATACCAGGCGGCCTTCATGGCGCCCACGGGACTACTCGCCGAGCAGCACTGTGCGACCATGCGGCCTTGGTGCGAAGCGGAGGGACTCTGTTTCGAACTTCTCGTCGGCGGCATGCCGGCAGCGGAAATGCGCAGGGTCCGGCGAGCGGTGGCCGAGGGTGAGGTGGATCTCGTCGTCGGCACACATGCTTTGATCCAGGAAGGCACGGAGTTCGCCAAACTAGGCTTGGCCGTCATCGACGAACAACATCGATTCGGCGTTGTCCAGCGAGCCACGTTTCGTAGCCGCGGC
>CAZKLE010000159.1:0-5980 GCA_964553415.1 uncultured Myxococcales bacterium | reverse complement strand
ACACGCGCACGGACTCCAAGCCACACTGCTCGGTACCCGAATCGCGCTTCTCGACATCGACTCCGGCGCGCCGGGCGACTTCGCGCGACGTGAACTTGTGTTTGCCGATGAGAGTATCGCTGAGTACCGACCAAACCTTCGCATAGCGTAAGCTCATGAAGCATAGACTGCCAGGGGTAGAGTGTGGCGCGGCGGCACGCGACCGTGCGCCGCTCGCGCCTGTCTAATACGATGGCTTATCATAGTCAGACGGCGGCCTTGCATCCCGAGGCCGGCGCAATACCATGTGGCCGGCAAAACACGCAGGCACGGGCGAGCCGGACAATAGCGAAAGTGGACGACATACAGCGATGCTGATCGACGTCGAAGGCCCTCTGCGCAACCTGCTCCTCAACGCCTGGTTCTGCTCGATCGTCGTTCTCAGCCTCATCGGCATCGTACCCTGGAAAGCGTTGGAATCTGCGCGGGTTAGCCAGCTTCTGCGCTGGCTCGCAGTTCCCGTCCTCGGGCTTGCGATAGCGTATGAATCGCTGATGCCTGAGCGCTTCGACATCAGGCTCGATGTGTTTCTGTTGCTGCCCGCCTACGGCCTCGCCATCGCGACTTCGGCAGCGCGATGGCGTGCTTGGCGGCGTAGCGGCACCGACGCTTGAGTGGCCGTCGGCGGCCGCGCTGCGCCGTATAGAAAGCAGACTAGCCGGCATAGGCACGATTGTTGAATCCTAAGCCGGGCTAACTATCAGTTCCTCACTTGATGCGCCCGAGTCCTTGCACGGAGAACAGCACACCGTTGGGATCGAGAATCTGCACGTCTAGAATGTTCATTTCGAACGGCGGCAGACCGTGCTCCCCGAGCGAGTTCAACAACGCATTGACGGAGGTCTTTAACTTCACCTGACCGTTGCTGACGTCGAACGCAAAGCTCAGTGGCCGATCGACGAGGGTAAGATATGCATTGAGAGGACTCGTACGTGACTCGCGCACCGAAAGAACGAGCGTCCCGGTGCCGCTCGCAGGAGCGCCGGCATCATCCTTGATGCCCTTACCTATAAGAGTCAGAAGCACGTCGAGGGTGCCAACACCGTCGGTCGGGTTGAGCGGACTCGCAATCTTGTTCGGCCCAGCCTTGATTTTCAGTTTCACCTTCGTCCGTCCGCCCCAGACCCAGCCGTTGGGCGGATTTCCCGCTGCCTGGTTGAACGTCATCGGAAGGCTACATGCCGGCACATCGTCTTGCGTCACAGCGTTCGGCGTATCGCAAGGAACGAACGCCGGGCCGAACGCGATAGTTTGAAGCGCGGGTTCCAACCGGCGAATCGTGCAAATGCACGCGTTCTTTAGCTGTTTGCATGTCTCGGAACAGCTCGCTTCGCACAGCTTGCAGGTTGAATAGACCCATGGCCCCTCTGCCCCAGCTACGGTCGGCATCTGCACCGCCAAGGCTACGGCGAAAACAACCGACCACCACGCGACGGCACAACGCCGATCTTTACGTCCCTTCTCATGTCCGTTCATTGCAAGAATCCTCCTTTCGTTTCCCTTCTCGCGGCGGTGCCCTGCTGACTGACAACCGCGATTTGCAGATCGTCCGCTCGGCATCGTAATGAGCCGGGCTGCGCATTGTCAACAGATTTGCATTCACCCCGGTCGTAGCTGGCACAGTGGCGGCGCACACGGGGGCTGCGGAATGTTGCGGACGACCGTAGGACATTTTGCGCAAGTTCCTGCGGTTTCCTGTTGACAGGGACTTACCCGGACGGGTAACGTTCGCGATCGAGCAAGGAGGAGTTCTCAATGATCAATAAAGTTCTTTTATCCGCTGTTGCAGCCGGGCTGCTCATCGCCACACCCGCACTCAGCATGAACAAAGGCGAACTCGTCGACGCCATCGCGAAAGACGCGAACCTCAGCAAAGCCGACGCCAAAAGGGCGCTCGAAGGCTTCATCTCCACCACATCGACGGCCTTGAAAAAAGGCGACAAGGTGGCGCTGATCGGGTTCGGGACTTTCAGCGCCTCGGTTGGCGCCGTCACCGATCCAAGTGATCCCACGGCGCTCTTGGCCGGCAAGCCGCTCAAGAAGCCGATCAAGGTGCGAGGACGCAACGGAAACAAGAGGGCGGCAACGCTCGCTCTGGGCCCGAGCGGCACCTGGGAGCTCGTGTTCGGCATACCGGACGCCAGTTTCTACGACGAAACCGTCGAGCTCGAGATCAAGATGCCCAAGCCCGTCGACCCACGCGTCGTCGAACTTTCCCTGGATCTTCCTTCGAACAGCCCCGGCAGCAACATCCGAGAGGTCCTCGATCAGGCTGCAGCCTCAGGCAGCGGCGTCGTGATCGAGATAACGCTTCCCTCGAACGCATTCGACGACATTAGCTTCGATCCGGCCAACCCCGACCCGGACTTCCACGCCGCATTCTTTCCCTCGGTACACGCCGACGCCGCTGTGGATCCTTGTGTCGCCGCTGTGGTCGCCGATCGACTCGGTTTCGACGGCGAGCCGGTTTGTGCCGCCGGTACGAGTTGCGCCCTGGACCCCGGCAGCCGTGATCAGCTGATTGCGTCGATGTCGGCCTCCAGCGGCCTCGATGCCGCCTCGACTACGGCTGCTCTGGACGCGATCGCCGCGCTGGTCTATCCGCCACCCCTAGCCGGCGCAAGGTCGCTGTCCGGCTTCGGGTCCTTCGCGATAAGCAACCGAGCTGCGCGCACCGGCCGCAATCCACAAACCGGTGCGACCATAAAGATCAAGGCCAAGAAGGTCGCAAAGTTCAAGGCGGGTGCAGCTCTTGCGGGCGCGGTCAACTGACCGCGGGCAGTAGCATCGGCCAGCCGATCCGCTTGCTTACGCGGACCCGCGTGCTACCCCATGAAGAAGGCGTTTAGCTTGTTACCGTCGGGATCGCGGAAGTAGCCCGCGTAAAAATTGTCGCTGCCGCGCGGCTCGGGGGCGCCTTCGTCCTTGGCGCCCAGTTTCATCGCCTTCTTGTAGAGGGCATCGACCTGTTCGCGGCTCTCCATGGCCAGGGCGACCATGACACCGTTGCCGACCGTCGCGGTGTTCTCGTCAAACGGCTTCATCGCGCACAGAGCGGGCGCGCCCGGCGATACCGGCCACGCGGTGAAGCGATCGTCTTCCATGAAGCGACCGGCACCGATAGTGCCGAGCAACTCGTCGTAAAACTTCGCGGCGCGTTCGAGGTCATTGGTTCCTAGCGTTACGTATCCGATCATTGTCATGCTCCTGGCTTTGCCGGCCGCCGCCTAATCGGCGGCGGCTCGTTGAAATGCGGGTCGCTGCTGCAGGCGCTCGAAATAGGCCGTCAGCTCGGGAAAAGTTTCATCGAGCATACCGAGAAAGCGGGCCACCGCCAGTGTGAAGGCCATCATGATGTCGGCACCAGAAAAATCGTCACCGAGCAGATACTGTTTGCCGGCCACGGCCCGTTCAACCGGAGTCAGCGCCAAGCGTGTGCGCGCGCTCGCTCGCATCTTCGATGATCTCGGGAACTTCGTCGGTGTCTTGTCTGTACATTGTGTGCCAAATGATCACGGCGGGCGGAGGGTAGGCGGTCGCCTCCGCGTAGTGGATCCATTGTAGGAACTCGCCGCGCTTCGGGCTGTCGATCGCGGGGGCGAGACGGCCCTCGCCGTAGCGCTCGAGCTCGGGATAGCTAATCAACTTGGCGTGGGGGATGTACTGCATGAAACGTTCGGCGTACTTTGGCGGTATCCAAACGTCTTATCCTGAGGCAAGGCATCATAGGGGAGTGGCGTCTGTGAGTCCCCGAATGCCAGCATTTGGCGACCGGCATCGCGGGGTCGCAATAAAAAGGTGGTGTCTCCGTACCCGGTCGGCGATTCTCGAGTTAGCGAATCCAAAACAGCTAACGAGAGGAGACACCGATGGAAAGCTATATAGGATTGGACGCCCATGCTGCCAGCTGTACGTTGGCGGTAATCTCGCAGACGGGCAAGCGACTGCGAGATTATCCAGTAGAGACCAACGGCGCGGCCCTGGTGGAGGCAATTCGAGCGGAAGGCACGCACAGTGCGTGGCTCTACGAAACGCTGGAGCGACACGTCGACGAGATCGTCGTTACCTGTGTAACCAACAGCCGAGGGCCAAAGAGCGATGCGCGCGACGCGTACGGATTGGCCGAGCAACTGCGCATCGGTGCGGTGGAGAAGTCGGTGTTCAAGGCGCCGAAACAGTTTGCGGTACTGCGCGAGTTGGCACGAATTCACGGCATGCTGGTGAGCGATGTCGTTCGGGTGCAGTTGCGGCTCAAGTCGATGTATCGTTCGCGTGCGATCTCTACGGCCGGCACGGCGGTGTACCGTCCAAAGAGCCGCGGAGAATACGAAAACCAGCTGCCGGAGTCGCTACGGCGCGCGACGTCGAAACTGTACGCGCACTACGACTTGCTGCTCGATCTGAAGAAGCAAGCAGAGTCGGAGTTGGTAGCAGAATCGAAGAAGCATCCGATTACGCGAATTTTGCAAACAGCACCTGGTCTTGGCGCAATCCGGGTTGCTCGAATATTGCCGATCGTGATTACACCGCATCGATTCCGTACGAAGCGACAGTTCTGGAGCTACGGCGGGCTTGGCATCGTGATGCGCTCGAGTTCGGACTGGGTCCGCACTGAGAGCAGTCAGTGGCAGCGCGCACAGGTCACCAAGACCCGCGGCCTATCGCGGCAACACAACCATGTATTGGAGGCGACGTTCAAGGGCGCGGCAACGACCGTGATTCAGCAAGGTGCGCGAGTACCGATCTATGCCGAGTACGAGCGATTGCTGGGAGCGGGCACCAAGCCGAATCTGGCGAAGCTTACGTTGGCGCGCAAAATCGCAGCGATCGTGCTGCGCATGTGGAAAGACGAGGAGGTTTACCGACCGGACAAGTCGAAGAAGATGATGGCGGCGGCGGAGCGATGAGTGCACTGAAGCTGCAGATTGCCCGCTACCAACCAGTGATCGCCCCGATGCGTACGGGCGAAACCGGTTCGCAGGTGAGTATCCATGAAATTTCTGATCTCGAGACCCGATGGGCTCGAAGGTCCCAAGGCAAGGCTATGCCCCTGCGGAGTACCGAACGAAGCGATGGTCGCAACAGGCCCAGATGGAAGGATGGTTCCCAATCAAAGGTTGGAGAAAGACGAGCTCGACAACCGACCGACGTCGCGATTACTGACAGCTCTGCGGGCATGACCGCACACAATACCGTACTGGCTCGAGACCGTTGATGGAATGCGGAGGCAGACGCCGGATTACAGAACCGATCCTGGCGTGGCGTATAGATGCGTCTTGCAATCCTCCCCTATGGAAGGAATTTTAAGCGGTGCCGTCAAGTGCCGGAAGCGGCCAATAACTATCCACTATATCAACTCGTTTTTCGGCCGTGCACGCGGCGCGACGCCGCTGCAGCCGCGGATTCACTGATAACGGTTGATCAGTGCCGGTGCCCTGCGAATTCAAGATTTCTCAGGCGGTCGGATCCGCGATGGTGCGCACGAGTGCCTCGTCGGCGGCGATCACCGAGCTGTTTGGGAATGGGGTAATGTGCGAGGTGCTCGGTCTTGGCTGTCATGGGGGCCGTTGTTGTTTTCGGTCGAATCGCTCGAGCAACGCTCCGATTTCATACGGCCGTGTGATAATGGCGACCGGTCGCATACGTCCGCCGCAGTGCGGACAAGCCAGTACGTCGACGGCGAATACTTTCTGTAATAGCAGAGCCCAGCATGTGCGCTGCTCTGCTGGGACGCGCGATGTCCCATGGCGTTGGGAGTTGGTGGCTCGAGGTACGACGTTGTCGCGCCAGTTTGCGGCGGGCGCCAAAATCCCATGGTAGGGCTTGTAGCTGGAGCGTATTCGCCACGCCCGAGCATCAGTCCGGTCGCTGTGGCGTTGCGATGAGATCGGCGGCATTGCGGCGGTCGGCTTGGCCGGCTTATATCGCAACGGTGCTCGGG
>CAZKLE010000158.1:0-5983 GCA_964553415.1 uncultured Myxococcales bacterium | reverse complement strand
GAGCGTCCGAGATTTCTGCATGTGGCTGGCGTTCAGACGTGTGCTCTTCCGCTCTCGGACCTCCTCGGGGCTCTTCGCCCATACGAACATGGTGGCCTTCGGCGGCGTCACCTCCCAGCCGATGCGGTCGAGGCCGCGGATCAAGCCGTCGCGCCGTTCCTTGTAGATGCGGCAGATCTCGGTAACGCAATCTTGCGGGCCGTTCAGGGCCTCGATCGCCGCGATCTGGATCGGCGCGAACATCCCGTAATCGTAGTAGGATTTCAGACGTGACAGGGCCGCGATCATGTCCCGGTTGCCGGCGACGAATCCGACCCGCCACCCGGGCATATTGTAGGTCTTCGAGAGGGTGTAGATCTCGACCCCCACCTCTTTGGCACCGGGCACCTGCAGAAAGCTCGGCGCTCGATAGCCGTCAAAGGTAAGCTCGGCGTAAGCGTTGTCGTGGATTACCAGCAACTCGTGTTCACGGGCGAAGTCGACGATTTTTTCGAAAAACGAAAGGTCGACGACTTCGGTGGTCGGGTTGGAGGGGAAGCTCAGAATCAGGAGCTTCGGCTTCGGCCACGCGTCGCGCATCGCGTCGACCAGCGCCTGGAAGAAGTCTTCCCCCTGCACCAAGGGAACATGGCGAAGATCACCGCCGGCGATGATCGCCGAGTACTGATGGATTGGGTATGTCGGCGACGGGCATAGGACGGCGTCTCCCGGACCGATCATGCACAGCACGAGATGGCCGAGGCCTTCTTTGGCCCCCATCGTGCAGATCATCTCACTGTCCGGGTCCAGATCGATGTCCCACTTTCGCTTGTACCAGGCGGTAGCGGCCAGTCTCAGCTTGTACAACCCCCGCGAGACCGAGTAGCGGTGATTGCGTCCCTTGTGCAAAGCGATGCTCGCTTTGGCGACGATATGCTCGGGCGTCGCCCCATCGGGGTTGCCCATGCCGAAATCAATGATGTCGTCACCACGCCGGCGGGCTTCCTGCTTGAGTTCCCCAACGACGTTGAACACGTAGGGAGGCAAGCGGGACATTCTTTTGAATTCGTATGACATGATTCGTCTCTCCGGTCCGGTCGGCGCCCCATAGCGCCTCACGCAGGTCCGAGACACTGCGCGGTGGATCGGGCTGTGCGCGAGCTAGCCCAGCGCCCTATTCCGTCCATCCTCCTCTGCCGCCGCCGCGAACAATCGGTCCGCACGGTAGGAAGACCTCACCAGCGGCCCCGAAGCGACCTCGGAGAAACCGAGCTCGCGAGCCTCGTCGGCGATCTCGTCGAATTCGCCGGGCTCGAGGTAACGCTCAACGGCGACGCTCTCGCGGGTCGGACGCAGGTACTGCCCCACCGTGAGCAGCGAACAGCCGGTGGCCCGGAGGTCTTTCAATGTGGCGCTCACTTCTTCCCGACTCTCTCCGAGACCTACCATGAGCCCCGTTTTTACACATCCGCCGCCTCGAGCCGCTAGGATTCGAGCTGCACTTGCAAGCACAGCCAACGAACGTCCGTACCGTGCCCTCCCACGGACGCGTCGGCTGAGGCGTTCGACGGTTTCCACATTGTGAGCGAAAACCTCAGGTCGCGCATCGAGGACCGCCGCGATCAGCTCCTCGCGACCGTTGAAATCGGAGGTCAAGACTTCGACGTTGATGCCGCGAATCCGCTCGTGAACGGCGCGAATCGTGGACGCAACGTGGGCCGCCCCTTCGTCACGCAGGTCATCACGCGCGACCATGGTAAGAACGACATAGCGTAGCCCTAGTTCAGCGACGGCCTCGGCAACCCGCGCCGCCTCGAGCGCATCAACAGGCGCCGGACGTCCCGTCGTCACCGAACAGAATCCGCAGCGCCGCGTACAGGTATCGCCGAGCAACATGAAGGTAGCCGTACCCCTCTGGAAACATTCGCCCAGATTCGGACATCGGGCTTCCTCGCAAACCGTCACCAAGCTGCCACGGCGAAGCCGACGCTTGAGGACATCGCCGGGGCCGAGCATACCGGTCCGGTTCGCCACCCAGGGCGGCAATCGAGCAGGAGTAGCGGTTTCCATCGGTTCTCGGGGTTCTCGGGGTTCTCGGGCCGTAGGCGGCCGACCCAACCTTATAGTTTAACCGGCCCGGTGTTCAACCGGTGCGGCAGACGAGAGGGCCGTCGTGGACTTGCGCCAAGATGATGAGATCAATTGTGTTTCGCGGGTTCCGGGCCTTGGACCACATGTACTAGGGCCTGCGGCCGCAGATACTTCTTGAAGGCCCTCTGCACTTGCCCTGCGCTGAGCTTGAGAAAGTACCTGGCGGCTACCATCGGCTGGTTCAGCGGTTCGCCCTGGTAGCTCCAGCGGAGCAGCGACCGCGCAATGCGATGCACACTGGAAACGCCGACGGGAATCGATCGAATCTCGTACTGCCGGGCATTGGTCAGCTCAACGTCCGTGATCGGGGCATTCTGCATCTTCAGCAGGTTCTCGTTGATCAGCCCATCCACCCGCCGCGCTTTGTCCGGATCACTGCCGTATTCCACGTAGAAGGTCGAGCGCGAACGGCCAAAGAGCAGCTGCGAACGGGCGCCGTAAGCGTAGCCGTGGTGCACGCGGATGTCGGCCATCAGGCGCGAGGCGAAGCCATTACCGCCAAGCACGTCGTTGCCGAGACTCAGGGCGTAGCGATCGGGGTTACGTAGGTTGAGTTCCAGCATCTGGCCCAGCAGAACGCGGTCCTGCGAAGAATAGGAATTCCGAACCACGCTGTGGCTGGGTGGATTAACCGGCACCGACCTGGGCACGACATCCGGTTTCGGACCGACGGCTCGCCACGCGCCGAAATACTTCTCCACCGTGGCTCTGGCCTGATCGGGAGTTACGTCGCCCACTACGACGAGGGTGGTCAGGTCCGGCCGGTACGTCTTTGCGAAATAGTCTTCTGCATCCGACAGAGTCAGGTTTCGCACAGTCTCCGGGCGGGCTTCCCGTAGCTGTGGATCGCCCGCGGGGAGAAGCCCCTTCCGCAGCGCACGGACCATCTTATAGCGTGGCGACTGTAGCTCACCAGCCAGGGTGCGCGCCAGCGCCGTTCGCTGAACGTCGAAAGCACGTTGGGGATGTGCCGGATGCAATTCGTTTTCTGCAAGCAACTGCATGCCGCGATCAAAAGCCTCGCTCGGTACCGCCAGGCTAAAGTTCGTTCCTGCGGACTCTTCGGCTGCGATCGCGTCCAGTGCCTTGTGGAAAGCGGAGCGGTCCAAATCGGTACTGCCATAATCAAAGAGAGCGGACAGCAGCCGTCCGACTCCTTCCTGGCGCTCGGGCTCCTGTAGCCCGGCATTATGATCGACGTGGCCGACCACGGTGACCGTCTTACTCACCGCCTCGGGCTGCACGATCAGGGTGATGCCGTTGTCGAGTTTCATCGCCACCGGGTCCAGGGTCCAACGCGGCATATCCAGTCTGGCCAGCGATTGAGCCGCCCATGCGGGCAGGGGCACATCGAGATTGTCGTTGGCGGCGAACGATTCGCTACCTCCGAAACCCGAGCTGTTCGGAGGACGCTTGCCGTTCGGGTCCGGCGTCAGCACGACGATGACGCGCTGTTGCGGTGTGAGGTATTTATGTGCGACCCGGTTGACGTCGTGCACCGTTACGTCACGGAGCCGTTCTTCGGCCTGCGCGGGAGAGTTCAGGCCCTGCCAGGCTAGAGCTCGCGACCAGGCACTGGCCTGAGATACAGCGCTGTTCTTGTTGAATTCGAACTGGGACAGCTCCGCATTCTTCGCTACATCGACCAGCTCCTTCGAGGCGCCGTCCTCCAGTAGCTTCGCTATGACCCCATCAAGGGCGCTGCGTATCTGTGCTGCGTCTGCACCCTTCGGAAAGTCGGCCTCGAGCGCACCAATCCCGCCGTAACGGAAGGACTGTCGCCAGGCGTCGGCAGTGAGCACCTTTCCTTGCACTGCCAGCTCGGAGAGATCGCTGCGGGCATTGTTGAGCACGTCCATCAGAATCTTTGCCGACGCGTCGTCCTCTGTCGCCGCGCCCGGCATACGATACAGAAACAGCACCGAGCCTGTGCCTTTCGGCGTGGTACTGGTGATCGTTTTCGACTCAAAGCGGTGCAGCTTCGGCGCCAGACGCACCGGGGTGGAACGGCGCGGAATTGGACCGAAGAGTTTCCGGACTTTGGCCAGGGTCGACGGCAGATCGACATCGCCGACGATCACGAGAATTGCGTTGTTAGGAACGTACCAGTCGTCGTAGAACCGCCGGAGCACGGCAGAGCTGGTCTTGTCGAACGACGGCCGGGTACCGAGCGGCCCTTCTTCGTAGCCTGTGCCGGCATAGAGCACTCTCTGCGCTTTCTCGTAGGCCAGATAGTCGGGGTTGGAGATATCGCGAGAGACTTCCTGCTCGATGGCGCCTCTCTCTAGGCGCCAGTCCTTCTCGCTCAACAGCGCACCGCGCATCCTCGTGGCTTCTATGTTCAGCGGAATGTCGAGGTAGGACGCGGGCGTAACAAAGTAGTACTGGGTCGCATCGTTGGTCGTAAACGCATTGTTGTCGGCGCCCATTTTACCGGTGATCTCGGAAAGCTGTGAACCGGACATGCCCTTACTGTCGCGGAAGAGCATGTGTTCCAGCGCATGGGCGGTGCCCGGATACTCCCGGGGGGTTTGGTAGCCGCCGGCCATGTACGTGATCTGGGTGGTTACCATCGGCGCCAGCGTGTTACGCACGATGACCACGCGCAGGCCGTTGTCCAAGGTGGCACGTAAGACATTTCCGTGCGGACCGGCCGGGACCCTAATCCGGACGGTCGTACATGCAGGCACGACCATCAGTCCCATACTCACGGTGATGGCGCAGGCGAGCGGCTTGAGTTGGTCGAAGGTCAGGGTGTGGAACTCCACGGAACGCTGGCGCTACGATCGTACAAAGCGGCGACAAGCGCAAGAAAGAAAATCCCGTCGGGACACGACGAATCGCGTTCCGACGGGACCGCAGAGTCCCGGCCGGCATTCCGGTCCGGTTCCGTCCAGACTATTGGCCGGCCCAGTCGAGGTTGTTGAAGGCATTCTCCCTCGGACGCACCACCTTGACGAAGTCGAAATTTACGCCATTACCGTCAAGCTGGGTCGCGTGACAGCCGTTGCAGCCGTTGATCGCGTTATCGTACGCGGTCGTGAACTGCGCCAGATTGTTGGCAGCGATTGCGGTGTTCAACGGCGTTATGAACGCCGCCTCGAAGGCCTTCAACGCCGGCGCGCGGCCCGGACGCGTGGTCTCGCCGACCTCCTGGATCTCGGTCAGCTCCTTGATCTGATAAGCGGCCATGCGCCAGTTACCCGCTTGCGCGGCGAACCACGCATTGTTGAAACGGGTCGTGAATTCGATCATCACCGTCCCCAAACCCGGCTGGATATTCCAGAGGGTCAGGTTGCGGTCCTGGGTGTTGAGCGAGTTATCGATCAGAGCCAGAACCTCCGATTGAGACAGCCCGGTCCCCGCCGCCGCGTTGTCATCGCCGCAAGAAATCGGGATCAAACCGCCGACAATTACGAGCGTCAAAAACGCGTAATACCATTTCGAATATTTCATAATGCATTCCTCCTAATAACGAGTATTGACTCGGCAACTCGTCAGCTTTTCCTCGGAAACATTACAGCAACTCCCGTGCCGCAAAGCGGCATCGGCTACCACCTGCTATACCTCGTTTCTACGACGGGCCCGGTCGCGGCGGTTCCCACAAACAAACGGAAAGCGGTTAATATTTCCTAAATAAGAGAACTGTTAGATCTGCGCACTTTGCGTAGTAGGACGGCTCACGGTCCGCCTTGGATCGCACTCTCGCGCCAGCCTCGTCGCACAGGCTCAGTCGGACGGGCCTGCTGCCTGCCTATTCCCTGCGGCATGCACATAGACATCATCACGCAGCCGCAACTGCGTCCCGAGTCGCCAGTGGATGGCGTGTTCGGCGTCCCCGTGGGCGCGCACG
>CAZKLE010000157.1:0-6000 GCA_964553415.1 uncultured Myxococcales bacterium | reverse complement strand
TGTCATCCGGCTTTCCGTCAAATTGATAAGTAATTACTGGCTGCCATACCGAAAACCTCGGCAACCGTAATTTTCCGGTTCAGCCCGGTCGCTTCGACGATCGCAACCTCGTGACCGGATTTTTCCACCAAGGCCGCGTCGTCGGCCGCCTCGAAGCGCATCGCCTTGGCGGTTCGATGCGCCTTGATCAAAATCTCGTAGGCAAACGCCTGCGGTGTCTCGACCATCCACAGCCGTCGGCGATCCAGCGCCCGTGTCGTTCCGTCATCGATCTCTTCTCGGACACTGTCGGCCGGGCGTGAAGCCGCCGTGGCGGCCCCTTTGCGACGCGCGGTGGCGATCACGTCCCGCAGGGTCTGCCGCGAAACCAACGGACGCGCGGCATCGTGTACACAGACCAGCTGCGGATCGTGCCGGAGGGCCTCGAGTCCGAGACGCACCGACGCCTGGCGGCTGGCACCACCGGGAACAATACGGACATCACCGACGTGGAATTCGAGATCCGCCAGGGCTACATCGAACTCGGCGATTGCGGTATCCGGCACAACCACGACGGTTTCCACCAAGTCGGGAATCTCGGCGAACTTCGCCAAGGTTCTGCGTACCATCGGAATGCCGCCCAGGTCGATGAGTCCCTTGGGAAGCTCCGACCCGAGCCTGCGTCCGCTTCCCGCCGAGGGAACGATGAGAGCCGTCGTCATTTCAGAATTCCGATCCGCCCGGTGGCGATACTCCCTGGAGACGGAATAAAGAAAGGGGGCCGGTTCGCATCCGGCCCCCTTTCTGACCTTGTCGCCGCAGTCCTAGTGACCGAATATCGTCCGCAGCTCGTCCATTATGGTCTCTTCTGTGTTCGCTTTCGCGATCGCCAGTTCCTTCACCAGTAGGTTGCGCGCCGTATCGAGCATCTTGCGTTCGCCAAACGAGAGTTCCTTGTCGCCCTTGAGCATGAAAAGATCGCGCAGAACCGACGCAATCTCGAGCACAGATCCCGTCTTGATTTTCTCGGTGTATTCCCGGTAACGGCGGTTCCACGTGGCCTGGTCCGGCTTTACACGTTTTTCCCGGAGTACCTTGTACACTTTGCCGACCATATCCTTGCCGATGACACAGCGAAGACCCACCGATTCGGCCTTCTGTGTCGGGATCATAATCCGCATGTCTGTGTCTAGAATCCGTAGCGTATAAAACATGGCTTCAGCACCGGAGACCGTGCGCGACTGCACGGTCTCGATGATTCCCACGCCGTGCGCCGGATAAACGACCTTTTGTCCTACTTTGAATGACGCCAAGTATACCTCCTGAACATTATGGAAGGGACCTCTGCTAGTGTAGCGCGTTGCGACAGTTTGGTCAAAGCCAGAGTGTGCCCCCGTGCCCCCCAATCGCGCCGTAGCCGGTCTCGTACTACGCGCGGATCTCGACCTTGCCGATCAACCCTGCCGCCGAGGCTTCACCGTTTTGCTCGAGCCACGCATCCAACTCGGAGGCAATGCGGGCCGGTGCCGCCGGGTCGTAAAGGTTCGCGGTACCGACCTGTACGGCGGAAGCTCCCGCCAACAAGTACTCGGCAACATCACGGCCGCAGCTCACTCCACCACCGCCGACTACCGGGATCTCGACAGCGCGCGCGGCCTCAAAGGTCATGAACACCCCGATCGGCTTGATGGCGGGACCCGATAGACCGCCGGTAACGTTGGAGAGCATGGGCCTTCGCGATTCGATGTCGATGGCCATACCGCGCAGGGTGTTGACCAAGCAGAGGGCATCGGCACCCTCGCCGGCAGCCGCGCGCGCGGATTCACGAATATCGGTGACGTTCGGAGACAGCTTGACCCACAAAGGAGCGTGGGTTCGTTTACGCACGCGCGCGGTAATGCGCGCCGTAAGACCGGGATCGCAAGCAAAGATCGTGTGCCATTCCTTCTTGTTCGGACAGGCAAGGTTGATCTCGATCGCATCGATGCCCTCGGCTCCCTGCAAATGCGCGACGACGTCTTCGTATTCCTGCTCCGAGTTTCCCCAGCAGTTGACGACAACGCGCACCGGCAGCTCTCGCAGCCTCGGCAGCTTGTCGCGCAAAAACACATCGACGCCGACGTTTTGCAGCCCTATGGCGTTGAGCATGCCGGCCGGCGTTTCGATCATACGCGGGGGCGGCAAACCGTCACACGGCCGCCTCGAGAGTCCCTTGACCGATACCGCACCGACCAGACTCCAGTCGACCAGGCCGTCGTATTCCAACCCGTAGCCGTAGGTACCGGAAGCGGCAATGACCGGCGTAGGAAGTCTCAGCGTACCGACCCGCGTTGGTAGGTCGGCCACGGAGTCAGCCTGCCGCCTTGAGGACGAGGACCTCCAATCGTTTGTTCTGGTAGCGGTGGCGGAACCCGGATAGCGGGGCGTCGAAGGGGATTTCGGTCTTGAAATCGGCCGGGAAGGCTGAGGATATACCGCACACCGCGCGCAGCTTGGAGTCGACGACACTGCCGCTAACCACCAAGCGATGATCGACCAAAGACATGTCGACATCGTAGTCGGGCATCTCGTCGCCTATGCCCAGCTCTTGCTTGGCGGAGGAAGGGGGAACCGTGCGCGGCATGTCGAAGCAGACCAGGTAGCCACCGTCGAACTCCTCGACTCTGTAGACCTCGCCGTAGCGGCGTTCGCGCTCGCGCTTGGATTCGAATTCCGGCGAGTAAAAGCCCTCCACCGGAACCATGCCGCTGCTATTGCCGCGCGCGAGCTTGCCGACGATCGGCGAAATTACGACACCGAGCACCACTCCGTAGAAACTCGGTCCAAGCACCGCCTGTTCGGCCGGTTTGCTGTGCACGATGCCGTCGCGCAGCCGCCACAACGTCTCGGCCATAGCCACCAGTAGACCGACAACAATCCACTCGCGATCACCTTCGGTGAACGGAACCAGTCCGCGCAGCAGGCCGATCGCGTAGAAGAAGACCGGGTAGAAAAGAAAATCAAAAAATACGTTGAGCCCGGTAGCCATCTGCGCCGAGAACCGTCTTCGGTCACCGTAGGCGTACTCGATCGCCCTCTTGGTCTTATCACCAAGACCTCCGAGAACGGGCGAAGCAAGCAGCAGGGCCAGCCCGGCCAATCGCGAGACCTCGCGCTGCCCCGACCCGCAGATACGACTGCGCAGGCTCTCGAAATCATCGCCGAGCTCTCCCGCAAAATTGATGCTCGGGTCGCCGCTTGCGAGTTTGCTCGTGGGGCGAGAAACGATCTTCTCGATGCGCCCGCCGGCTGCCGCTTGCGCCGCCGGGCTCGCGACGGCCGCGGGCTTGGCGGCCGCTGCCGGCTTCGGTTTCGCCGGCGCAGGACTTGCCGGCGCCGGTTTGTCTGCAGCGGCAGGCGTCGTCTCGGATGTGGGCGTACCGTCGGCACCGGCCGTTGACGGGGCAGCGTCTTTCTTGAAGCGCGAGGGCGCATCGGCGCCGAAACTCTCGTCCGGGTGCAGGAGTCGAGCCCGATCCAAGAGGACCTCCTCGCCTTCCACGCGCTCGGGGTCGGGGACGCAGCAGTCCACCGGACAAACCGCGGCGCAGGCCTCGTGGTCGAAGAAGCCGACGCACTCGGTGCACTTCTCCGGAACGATGTAGAAAAAGTCACTCGACAGTGCGGCGTGTGTCGCCCCCTGCCAATCGTACTCCACCTCGCCCTGGTAGATCGCCGTGTTGGGACACTCCGGTTCGCAGGCCCCGCAGTTAATGCATTCTTCGGTGATGACAGTCGCCATCGGCCAGGTTCCCTCCGCTGCTATGCGTTCTCATGGCCACCACGGCCGCAACGATATCTTTTGATTTCTAGCTAGTTCGCGCGCAAAAACCAAGTCCGCGACGGGGCCGGCTAGGGGCCCGTGGTTCAGTGCATGATGAAGGTGTGTTCGCCCTCGCCGGTGTCGAGATCAGGCCCGATTGCTGTCAACACATTGTCAACGCGGCGCTTGAACTCTTCGGTCACAGACTGAGCTTCCTCGCGGTCGCGGACTACGTAGGGCGTGATCAACGCTACCAGTTCGGTACGGCGAACGGTCTCGGAATCACGTTGGAAGAGCTGGCCGAGCACCGGTATGTCCATCAGATAGGGTATCCCCGTGCGCGTGGTATTCTTGTTTTCCTGAATGATGCCGGCGATGACGATGGTCTCACCGTTCTGGACCACGACCGTAGATTCGGTCTCACGCGTCGTAAAGGACGGCGAGTCGATACCCTGGATCACCAGCCCCGCGGCAATCTCGCTAACCTCTTGGCGAATATGCATGTTGACGAGTCCCTCGGAGTTCACCTGCGGCAATACGCGCAGGATAATGCCGGTGTCGCGATACTGAATGTTCTGCAGAATGTTGGTGCTGCCGGCGACCTGCTGGTTGGCATTGCTCTGCGTCGTAATGATCGGCACCTGGGTGCCGACCACCAGGCTCGCTTCCTGGTTGTCGGCCGTCAAGATATGCGGGCGCGAGAGCAGCTTCACGCGACTCCGGCTCGCCAACGCGGTGAGTACGGCTTCGTAAACGGAACGGCCGTCACGGAACTTCGTAAACACGCCCACCAAGCCGCCGGCCGTACTGCCGGTTAGGCGCAGTTCCTCGCCGAATACGTCAAAGAACGTGCCGCCGGCGTCGACGACGGCGCCCACTGCGTCGGCGTTCGAAGTAGCGCCGTCGTTGCCAATCAGCCGCTGCTCGACGCCAAAGGTCGAGTCGTTGCTCAGCGTGATTTCGGCGAGCAACACTTCGATGAGCACCTGTCTCGGCACGATATCGATTTTGTGCAGCACGCTCAGGACCTGTTCGTAGTCGCGCGCCGTCGCCAGGATCACCAAAGAGTTGCTGACCTCGTCGGGCACGATACTGACTTCCTGCTCGAACAGAGAGCCCGGGGCACCGGCAACGCCCGCAGCCGCCCCCGACCTTCCGCGCCCCGCCCTGCCCCCTCGGACGCCACCGTTGCGTCCACGCTGCCCACTGGTTCGCTGATTGCTGAACCCGCCGCTGCTCCCGCCTTGTTGCGAACCGAACCCGCCCGCGCCGCGTTGCGAACCGGAAGCGCCCGTGCCCCGTTGCGAACCGGCCCCGCCTGTTCCGCGCCCAAAGCCGCCGCCGAGTCCCAGGCCGGCCTGAGCGGCGGCCCCCGACCGTCCGCGCCCGCCGCCCGCCGACACGCTGGCGCCTTGATCCGAGAAAACGTCGTTCAAGATGCCGGCAAGATCGGCAGCCTTGGTGTTCTCGACGCGGTAGACGTGAACTTTACGGGTAGCGGTACTCCGAGAGGGCACATCCAGTGTCCCCAACCAATATTCGACGTTGATGAATACCTCCGGATCGGCGGCGATTACGGCGATGGAGTTCAGGCGCGGCAGCGGAATCATATAGACACCCGAACCCGACTGCAGGGCCTGGTAGGAATCGAGTACCGATGTCAGCTCCTCGCCGATCTCATCGATCGACGCATGTTCAACGTGATAAATCTTGGCCGTCAAATCTCCGAACGTATCCGTATCGAAGGTCTCCACCAATTCGGCCAAACGCTTCGCGTTGGACGCCAGGTCGGAAATGATGATCAGATTGCTGCGTGGATAGGCCAGAACATCACCGCCCGGGGTCACGAAGGTCTGCATCAACTGTACGATGTCTTGGGCGCTGGCGTGATGGACCTTGACGAGTTCCATGATCATTTCGTCATCGCCCGGCTTCAACGGGACGTCGGAACGGGACAGCTTCGCGCGGGTTTTCCCCTCTTCGGCCGGCGAAATGATGTACATGGTTCCGTCATCGACAGCCACGTAGCCGTTGTTGCGCAAGATGTGATGAAACACCGGCAGCAGATCCTCACGCCCAATCGGAGTGGCCGTTCGCACGGTCACCTGTCCTTGCACGCGGGGGTCGAGCCAGTAGTTGATATTGAGCGCGGTGGCCAGACTATAGATGACTTCACGGATATCGGCGCCTTCGAAGTTCAGCACCACCGAATCGTCATC
>CAZKLE010000156.1:0-6012 GCA_964553415.1 uncultured Myxococcales bacterium | reverse complement strand
ATCGCGGTACGGACAAACTCACCTGAGAGCGAAACTAAGCGAGGAAATCGGCCCTCATGTGTTGTTTACGACCTTTCATTTCCCTGAAGTCGCAATCAATCAGTTGACCAGTTGTGTTTTAGATCAGGACGCCGGCACGCCCGAGTTCAAAATCGCCGCAGTGACCATCGAAAAAACGGTGTCGTCTTCCCATAAGGAGTCTGTGCCATGAGTGAGCCGAGGTTCATACGCTGGTTCGAGGAGTTGGGAGTCGAAGACGTGCCGCTGGTGGGAGGCAAGAATGCCTCGCTCGGCGAGCTGTATAGACGGCTCGTGCCGGGCGGAGTGAATGTGCCCAACGGCTTTGCCGTTACCGCGGAAGCCTACCGCTATGTTCTGGGGGAGGCCGGGGTGGATGCGGCTCTACGGGAGACGCTGGAGGGGATCATCCCCGACGATGCTGAAGACCTTGCGCGTCGTGGTCGTCGGACGCGAGAGCTGGTCCATGCAGCTGCTTTGCCCGCAGATCTGCGAGAAGAAATCCTCGCCGCCTACCGGCGCTTACAGGAACAGTACGGTCCCGAAGTCAGCGTCGCGGTGAGAAGCTCTGCCACGGCTGAAGATTTGCCCACAGCGAGCTTCGCCGGCCAGCAGGATACCTACCTCAACGTCAGCGGCGAAGAAGCTCTGCTCGAATCGTGTCGCCGCTGCTTTGCGAGCCTGTTCACCGATCGCGCGATCCACTACCGCATCGATCAGGGCTTCGACCACTTCTCCGTAGCGCTGTCGATAGGCGTCATGAAGATGGTGCGTTCCGATTTGGCCTCCAGCGGCGTGCTTTTCACGCTCGATACCGAGACCGGCTTCCGCGACGTAGTCTTCATCACCGGCGCCTACGGATTGGGCGAGAATGTCGTGCAGGGTACGGTCGATCCCGACGAGTTCTATGTACACAAGCCTACCTTTGTGCAGGGACACCGGACGGTGCTGCATCGACGACTCGGTGCCAAGCGTATCAAGATGGTCTACTCGCAAGGGCGCGGCGGAAGCCCCACGCGCAACGTCCCGACTTCGCGAGCGGAGCGCGATCGTTTCTGTCTTACGGACGACGAAATACTGACGCTGGCCGACTATGCGATTCGTATCGAGGAGCACTACAGCGTGCAGGCCGGCGAAGCTCGGCCGATGGACGTCGAGTGGGCCAAGGACGGTTTGGATGGCGAGCTCTACGTTGTACAGGCGCGACCGGAAACGGCCGCCTCGAGACTGGCCGGCAACATATTGACCGAGTACGTGGTGCAGGGAACGAGCGAAGTACTGGTGACCGGCCGTGCGATCGGCGAGAAGATCGCCGAAGGGCCTGCGCACGTAATCAGCGATGCCGCCCATCTATCCGAGTTCAAAGCCGACGAGGTGCTCGTGGCAGACACGACGACGCCGGACTGGGAGCCGGTCATGAAGAAGGCCGCGGCCATTGTCACTGCGCGGGGCGGAAGGACCTGCCACGCGGCGATCCTGGCCCGTGAGCTCGGCATTCCGGCGGTCGTCGGCGCTGACCGTGCGGTCGAGGTTCTCGCCTCGGCGCAGACCGTAACGGTTTCCTGTGCCGAGGGAGCCACCGGCAAGGTCTATGCGGGTAAGGTGCCCTTCGAAGTAAAGGAGGTCGATCTGGGTCGGCTAGCCCGTCCCAAGACACAGCTCATGGTCAATCTCGGTAACCCCGATCTGGCCTTGCGAACCTCGTTCCTGCCGTGTGCCGGGGTGGGTTTGGCGCGTCTCGAGTTCATCATCAACGAGTCGATCGGTGTTCACCCCATGGCGCTGTTGCACCCGGAACGGGTTTCGGACGCGGATGCCCGTGCTCGCATCGCGGCGCTGACCGCAAACTACGCCACCCCTGAGGACTACTTCATCAAGCGGCTCTCGGAGGGTGTCGCGATGATCGCCGCGGCCTTCTACCCGCGGCCGGTCGTCGTGCGCATGTCGGACTTCAAAAGCAACGAGTACGCCAGCTTACTGGGCGGGGCCGACTTCGAGCAGCTCGAGGCCAATCCGATGATCGGCTTTCGCGGCGCATCCCGCTACACGCACCCCGCCTACGCGGAGGGCTTCGCGCTTGAATGCCTGGCTATGAAGCGAGTACGCGGCGAGATGGGGTTTACCAACGTCAAGCTGATGATCCCCTTCTGCCGTCGCGTTGCCGAGGGGGAGCGTGTGATTGCCGCGATGGCCGACCATGGACTGGCCCGCGGCGAGGACGGACTCGAAATTTACGTGATGTGCGAGATCCCGAACAACGTCGTACAGATCGACGCCTTCGCGCAACTCTTCGACGGCTTCTCGATCGGCTCGAACGACCTGACTCAGCTTACGCTCGGCGTCGACCGCGACTCGGAGATCGTCGCCTTCGACTTCGACGAACGCGATCCGGGCGTGCTCGAAATGCTTCGCCAGGCCGTAGAGGGGGCACGTCGCAACGGATGCCACTCGGGAATATGCGGGCAGGCGCCCTCCGATTATCCGGAGGTGGCCGAGTTCCTGGTTCGGCTCGGTATCGACTCGATCAGTCTCAACCCCGATGCGGTGCTGGCCACGACGCTGCGTGTGCTGGAGCTTGAACGTAAGGTGGCGGAAGAAGCTGGAGGTGCGAGGGCATGAAAGACGACGCGCCGCCCGGCGCCGTAGTCGATAAATGTTTCGTCCGCAGGGAGCTGACGGCTTCGGACCTTTTGTGCCGCGCGTTCTCTAGCCTGGGCTCGTAAACAAGGAAGCGAAAACGACTATGGACAAACAGGAGGCGGCGGGGGCGAAGGCGTTCGGTGCCTGGAGTGCGGTCTTTCTAGGCATCGGCTCCATGGTCGGCGCGGGGATCTTCATCGTAATCGGAGAAGCAGGAGCGATTGCGGGCAACCTTGTTACGGCTTCGTTTCTGATCGGCGGGATCATCGCGCTGTTATGCGGATATTCCCTGAGCAGGCTTGCTGTGCGCTATCCGAGCCGCGGAGGAATCATCGAATATCTGGTGCAGGGCTACGGGGAGGGAGTGTTTTCCGGCACCCTGGGGATCTTGTTTTATCTGGCGCAACTGGTGGCGCTCGCCGCCGTGGCAAAGTCGTTTGGTACCTACGCTGCGACCTATATGCGCGGCGGGGGAACACGCTTGTATGGCGATGCTTTCTCTATCGCCGTTCTTCTCTTCTTCGTGGTGATCAATCTTGTCGGCGCCGCGATGGTTGCCAGGGCGGAAAACATCATCGTCGTCGTCAAACTGAGCGCATTGGTCGTTTTCACTACTGCGGCACTAGTTTTTATTCATCCGGCAAATCTGGCGATTCATGCTGCGCCCAGCGTTCTCAATATATTCTACGCGCTGGGCCTTACGTTTTTCGCGTTTCAGGGGTTCAGTGTGATCACCAACAGCGTCGAAGATATGCAAGATCCCGAACGTACCATGCTTCGATCCATGTTCTGGGCGATCGGGCTGGTTGCGGTTCTCTATATCTCCGTTTCCGTCGCTGTGTTTGGGAACCTGCCGCTGGATGCGATCGTCAAAGATAAAGATTTTGCTCTCGCGGAGGCGGCAAAGCCCGCTTTCGGAGTATGGGGATTCAAAGCCATGGCAGCGACTGCGCTACTGGCAACAGCATCGGCGATCAATGCCACCCTCTATGCCGTAACGCAGATCAGCTACACGCTGGCGAAGGACGGAGATCTTCCCGAAGTGTATGAATACAATGTCTTTCACAACACTGAGGGTCTCATCATTTCTGCTCTCCTGATCGTGCCGATGGTTCTTTTGTTTGATCTTGGCCAAATCGCCACCATCGCGGCGATTGCCGTCCTTCTGGTCCAAGGATTTACCCACACCGGGCATCTGTTTCGTTGCGACGAGACCGGCGGCAACCCCTGGTGGATTTCGGCTGCGGTCATCGGAACGTTCGGAGCGGCATGGTTTGCCGTTGCGTATACGTCGAAGTCGATGCCGCATATCGTCTATTACATCGCGGGCATCGTTTTCCTGGCATTCGTCTTCGAAGTACTACTGCGCTTGTTCAACGACAGAGCGGTCCGGAAGCAGATCATTTCAGAACTAGGAAGCGTAGAAAGAAGGTTGTTGAGGAAATGAACGCGTTTTCGCACCGGCGGAGTTTCTTCCTTTCAGGCGCATCCGGTGATGTGCATTCATCCGGATGCGGAGCACCATAGCCATGACTGAAACTCAGACCACGACCGGTGGCCCGTCACTCACCGGCCTGACTGCCCAGGAGGCCGAAAAGCGCCTGCAGCAATACGGTCCGAACGCGTTGGAAGAGCAGAAAGTCTCTATTCTGCTCAAGCTGCTGGGCTATTTCTGGGGCCCCATTCCGTGGATGATCGAAGCAGCGGCCATACTGTCGGCGCTGGTCCGGCACTGGCCGGACTTCTGGATCATAGTCGCCCTGCTCGTGTTCAACGCCACGGTGGGTTTCTGGCAGGAATACACCGCCGGCAACGCGGTACAGGCACTGAAACAACAACTCGCCCTGAAAGCGCGCGTTCTGCGTGACGGACGGTGGCGGGAAATCGGCGCCGAACAGTTGGTGCCGGGAGACACGATCCGCATCCGCTTGGGCGATGTGGTGCCGGCCGATGTCAAGTTGGTCGACGGAGACTATCTCAGCGTGGACCAGTCCGCCCTGACCGGGGAGTCCCTGCCGGTGACCAAACGCGCCGGCGACGAGGCATACTCGGGCACGGTAGCTAAGCAGGGTGAGGTAGTGGCCGAGGTCACGGCCACCGGCCAGCTGACCCGTTTCGGCAAGACCGCGGGTTTGGTCGAGCAGGCCGAGACGGTCTCCCATTTCCAAAAGGCGGTACTGACCATCGGCGATTATCTGATTTATATCAGCCTTGGCCTGGTCGCCGCCCTCATGCTGGTGCAGCTGCAGCGCCATGCCCCCTGGTTGGAACTGGTGCAGTTCGCCCTCATTCTGACCGTTGCCTCGATCCCGGTGGCAATGCCCGCGGTACTGTCCATGACCATGGCGTTGGGCGCCATGGCGTTGTCCAAACGCAAGGCGATCGTTACCCGCCTGGAGTCCATCGAGGAGATGGCCAGCATGGAGATCCTGTGCTCGGACAAGACGGGTACCCTGACCCAGAACCACCTGACCCTGGGCGAGGTGGAACTGTTTGCGGTCCCTGACGCGCAAGAGGTGCTACTGGCGGCTGCGCTCGCCTCCCGCGAGGAGAACCGGGACGCCATCGACGAGGCAGTGCTGCAGGGACTCGAGGACAAAGACAAACTCGAGGTCTTCCAACAGGTGAATTTCGTACCCTTCGATCCTGTACGCAAGCGCACCGAGGCGACCATGAAGGACGCCTCCGGCCGGAGCTTTCAGGTCACCAAAGGCGCCCCCCAGGTGATCATGGAAATGGCCGCGCTCACCGGATCGGAGCAACAGCGTGCACAGCGCGTGGTCGAGGCCTTCGCCGAGCAGGGCTACCGCGCCCTCGGAGTAGCGCGAAAGGGTGCCGAAGACACGGGCTGGACCTTTCTCGGTATTCTCTCGATGTTCGATCCGCCGCGCGCCGACTCCGCCGAAACGATAGCCCAAGCGCGGAAATACGGCGTGAACGTGAGGATGGTGACCGGCGACAACGTTGCCATAGGCAGACAGATCGCCGCAAAGCTTGGCCTGGGTACCAACATCCTCAACGCGGACGATCTTCCGGAAAAAGATGCCGTCGCCGGTTCGGATACGATCGAGAAGGCCGACGGCTTCGCCCAGGTATACCCGGAGCACAAGTTCGCCATCGTGAAGGACCTGCAGGAGCGGGGGCACATCGTCGGCATGACCGGAGACGGGGTCAACGATGCTCCAGCGCTGAAACAGGCCGATGTCGGTATCGCCGTCAGCGGCGCCACCGATGCCGCGCGCGCGGCATCGGATCTGGTCCTGACCGCGCCGGGCTTGTCGGTGATCATCAACGCCATTGAAGAGGCCCGGCAGATCTTCGAGCGCATGAACAGCTATGCCATCTACCGCATCA
>CAZKLE010000155.1:0-6066 GCA_964553415.1 uncultured Myxococcales bacterium | reverse complement strand
CGCGCCCGCCGGTCCCCAACCCCTCGCTGTCGAGATAAGATCGAGGAGCGCCGGCACCGACGCATTCGTCGCGCTTCAATCAGCCACCGCCGATTCGACCGCGGTCTTCAATCCATCGGCTACCGACTCCATCCGGGTGACGCTCAAGGCCTCGTCGCCGCAGGCGTCAAGCCAACGCAGCGGAATCCCCTGCCGCCCCAGATAGGCCCCGGCGATCGCCCCGGTCATCGAGGCAATCGAACAGCTCGCACCGCCCAGGCCGACAGCCGCAGCCATCGCGTCCTCGAAACTGTCGGCATGGCGCGCGAAACAAAAGGCGGCCGTCGCCACCGAGCCAAGCGCCGTAGAAGCGTTACCAAGGCGTTCGACAAGCGCTCTGGGGCGCAGATGCTTGCGCCCCACGAGTTCGGCGGCTGTACGCAGGTGCGCCGCGAACTCGCGCGTGCGACTCTGTAGTGCCAGCGAGCGCAGAAACCCCTCGGCGTCGATCCTCCGACCTCCGGCCTGCAGCGCCGTGGCCACCGCCAGAGCCTGCAGCACCGCTCCGTCGATCGCCAGGGTGTGCCCGTGCGTAACCACCGCCGCCTGCTCGGCCGTCCAGCGCAAACGATCAACATCGTCTGCAAAGGCGAGCCCCAGCGGAGCCGAACGCGTTGCGGCGCCGTTGCCGAACGACACGCGCCCGCCCGATCCTGCGGCGGCACGCTGCCAAGTCTCCCCGCCGTGCAAGCGCCCCAGCACACGCGCCGTTCCGCGCCCGAAGCCTCGATCGCCATCGTAAGCATCGGCCAGCCGACAAGCCAAATCCTCAGCGTCGAAACCGGCATCGGTCGAGATCGACGAGGCCAAAGCACAGGTCATCAACGTCGCCGACCCGTAAGGCCCGGGCCTCAGAGCCCGCAGCGAATCAAGGTTGGGGAAACGCTGCTCGACCAGACCCTGTTCAAAACCCTGAACTCGAAAGCCCACGCTGTCGCCGACCAGGACACCGAGCAAGCATCCCGTGAATCTGTCTCCTCGATCCGTCATTGAACCCGTTTACCTAATTTGACATAAACACGCGGGAAAAATGAAAAAGCTCCTCATCACCGGGATCTCCGGCGGGCAAGGCAGGCTGCTCGCCAAGCGCGTGGCCGAATCTTGGGAAGTCATCGGCGTCGACCGCATTCCATGGGAGGGAGCCCCGCGCGAGATCCGTATGACGACGATGGATCTGCGCACCAAGCGCTTCGAGAACATCTTTCGCGTCGAACGGCCCGATGCCGTCGTCCATCTGGCTTTCATACGCCATTTCCGCAGCGACCCCCAGGTGCGCCACGAAGTCAACGTCGAGGGCACGCGTCGACTCCTCGAACACTGCGCCGAGTACGGCGTAAAACAAGTGATCATACTGTCGAGTTCGTACGTGTACGGCGCATTGCCGGAAAACCCGATGTACGTCGACGAAGACCACTCGCTGAACATCTCACGGACGTTTCCCGAACTGCGCGACCTCGCCGAGGTCGAGGGCCTGGTGTCGACCTTCCTGTGGCGTTATCCGGAAATCGCGACCTGCATTCTGCGGCCGGTCAACACTCTCGGCTACTATGTCCACAGCGCCATAGGCAGCTACCTCAAGCTCGATTTCGTGCCGACCGTCTCCGGCTTCAATCCGATGATGCAATTCATCCACGAAGAGGACGTCAGCGAAGCCCTCGCGCTGACCCTCGAGAAGGAGCTGCGGGGCGTCTTCAACGTCGTCGGTCCGGGAGCCGTTCCCCTCAAGACGGCGCTGCACGCGATAGGAATTCAGAGAATCTCGGTACCCGACCCCATCGCCCGCGCGCTGATCGGCCAACTGTTCCGCTTCAACCTGTACCAATTTCCGCCCGATGCCATCGACTTCATCAAGTATCCCTGTACGATTTCGGGGAAGCGATTCGAGAAAGCCACAGGCTTCCAACCTCTGTTTTCTCTGGAGGATACCTTTGCGAGCGTTGTACGGTGAGGACCTGTCGGTAATGAGCCTGGGCAGTTGGGTACACACGGGGGCCGATTCGCTGGCCTCGTTCACCAGTTTCTTGGGCGACCTTCGCGAGGAACTCAACTCCAAGATCGATGCGATCCCCGCCGACTTGAACGAGTACGGCTACGATCCCTGGGGCTTCAACCCGGAAGTCTGCAAACGAGCGTTCCTGCCCTCGGCGGTGCTGTACCGCTACTATTTCCGTTGCGTCACCACCGGCGCCGATCGCTTTCCCGAAGGTCGCATGTTGCTGATCGGAAACCACGGCGGTCAGGTTGCCTTCGACGGTGCCATGGTCGGCGTCGCGTCGATCCTCGAAGCCGACCCTCCACGGCTGGCACGAGGGATGGGCGAATACTGGCTCGGCACAATCCCCTGGTTCAACGTCTTCATGGATCGCGTCGGCAGCGCCGTCGGCACACCGAAAACCTGTATCGACATGCTCAACCGCGAAGAGTGTGTGCTTGCGTTTCCGGAGGGTGTACGCGGAATGAACAAAACCTATGCAGACGCCTACCAGCTGCAGGAGTTCGGGCTCGGCTTCATGCGCCTCGCGCTCACGACCAACACTCCCGTCGTGCCCTTCGCAGTGGTGGGGTCCGAGGAACAGGCTCCCGGAATCGCCAACCTCAAGGGACTCGGGCGACTACTGGGTATGCCGGCGTTTCCGATCACGTTGACTTGGCCATGGCTCGGGCCTCTCGGCATGCTGCCGTTGCCCACGCACTACCACATCGAGTTCGGCGAGCCCATGCACTTCCAAGGTGATCCGAACGACGATGACCAATCGATTCGCGCACGGGTCGACGACGTGAAGGCCACCATCCAGGCGATGCTCCGCCGCGGCCTCGCCGAAAGGACGAGCATTTTCTTTTGACATCCGCGGCTCGAGAGACGCCCTGACATGGACGATACCCCCGGACGAAAGCGCGTTTTCATCCTCGGCGGCGGAGCCGCTCTCGGCGCCCATCAGGTCGGGGCCATCCGCTACCTGGAAGAGATCGGTATCAAGCCCGACGCCTTGATCTGCAGCTCGATCGGCGTCATCAACGGCTGCGTCTACGGCACGGGGGGCGTGGTGGCCTTGGAAGAACAGTGGCGTAATTTCCACTCCCTGTCCAAGGTCATGTACCCGACGCGCAAGGACAACCCGATCACAGGGCTCTCCATGTTCTCGATCGAGAGGATCGCCTCGGCCATCGAGGAGTTCATCGACTTTCCCAAGCTCCTCGACAGCCGCATCGACCTCGAGTTCATCCTGCTGAATCTCTCGCGTGGCCGCGGCGAGATGTGGTCCCAAGGCATGTGCCGCGACTGGCGGGAATTGCGCGCGGTCAGCCGCGCCGGATATTCCATTCCGCCGCTGTTCCCACCGGTCGACATCCGCGGTGAATACTTCACCGACGGGGGCCTGGCCTGGAACATTCCTCTCGAACACGCCCTCGAGGTCAACGCCACCGAGATTTACGTATTGGCACCGATCTCCAGCCAGCTTCCCTACCATGCCAAGTTCGATTCAGCCTTCGGTTATTACAAACGCCTGCTCGATGTACTCTGGCGCACCATCGGCAATATGGGGCACCTGTACGCCCGCATCGAAAACGGCCGCTTTCACGGCGTGCCGGTCACCATCATCGAGCCGGGAGAGGAACTGTCGGGCTTCAGCCCCATGTCGCTGTTCAATTCGACGCCCAAGCAAGCGGCACGGTTGATCGCCGCCGGCTATCGGGATGCCAAGCGCACCATCGAGCGCCCCGCCCATAGCTCGCAAACCACGCGCGCCAAGGCCGTCTAGCCCGACCCCCAGCGGGGGGGCACCGAGCGCGCAAACATGCACTATCGGCCGGACGATTTGCAATTCGGCCACCCGTGCAAAGTCGTCAGGGATCGGCATCCTCTTGTCCGACAAGCACTTTTTGCCGCCACCCGAGGAAGCACGTGGCACGTACCGTGCAAGGAAAACAGGCGTGGCGACCACACCCTACGATACCGCTCGCTTTTTGATCGAACCCATCAACGCGCGCAAAATCCTCGCACCCGAGGAACTCGATCACGACCCGCAAACCCGCAGCCGTGCTCACGAGGCTTTTACCGCGGCAGCGGGAGTTCCTCAGCCGAGCGCAGGATCTTCGCTGCTCGAGGAAATCCTCTCGAGCCTCGGTGGCGCACCGGTCGCCCGCACCTACGACGCCCTCGAATCCATGTCGGTACTACCCTCGGCACGCTTTACGACCAAACTCAAAGCCGTGGCCGCCATGTCGGCCTCGCGTTTGTACGCAGCCGAGAGCATGGCCTACCGGACCGCGGGCGGTGTCCTCGAATGGATGAGCGGCTACGACGGCCTCGCCGACCTGCAGAGCGCTCTACGCGCGCTTCCCGTGGAGTATGTCGTAACGCGTCGCTATGCCTTCGAGAACCTGACAGCGGCCACCGACCGCCTGCTCGAGGAGCTGCGCAAGGCCAATCCTTACCTACGCATTCTCATCCGCGATTCGCGCCCGCGAACCGCTTCCGACCGCCGCGCTATCGCACAAACCGTGCTCGATCGCTGCGAGGCTGGAGAGCAAGGCCCCGGACTGGGTGGACTCAGCCCCGCCCACTTCCCGGCATTGGCTGTGCGTCGAGACGGCAGCCCGGGCCACGAGCGTCCCGATTGGATCCTCGGTCAAGAGCAAATGGCGGTGGAATCGGCCAAGTTGCTCGGGGCGCGTATCCTGACGCTCCTGCGAGCCGTCGATCGGCCCCTCCCCGACGAGATCATGGAGCAACTTCTCGACTTCATGATTCAAATCTACGCGCTCGACAGCACCGTCGTGCGCACGGTACAGCTACTCAAGGGGCGTGGCATAGAAAAAGCGAAGGTACAGTGCGACCTTACGGCGCTTCACGCAGCCGAGGCAACGGCAGCGATCCGCAACACCGGACGGCGGCTCCTGCGTCGCTATACGAGTGCCGGCGGAACACGCGATCTGGTGGCAGGACTCTCCATCATCTCGGGTCGGGATTTGGACGGGACTAGTGATCGTGTCGTCGCACACTTCGTCGAAGCCGAACTGGCACGCATATAAGTCCGGGCTCCTACGCCGTGGCTTCGCGGTCGCCGCGGCGCTCGTTTGTGTCTTCGGGCTGCAGGCCGGCTGCGCGCGGCAAGCGTTCGCGCACCTAGGCCGCATCAGCTACTCCGACGTCGTCATCGACGGCACCACGCTCAGTTACCGCATCCGCTTCGCCGCCCACCTGATCCCCGGCATGTCCATCGGAGCCGACGGCAAAACCGACCGTCGCTCGATACTGGCCCACGAAGCGGAAGTCGTGCAGTGGCTCGGCGACGGCATCCAAGTACTCGTCGGCGGCCACGCCTGTGAGCCGAGCCTCGAAGACGTTCTCGGCCCCGACAGGCGTGACGACCTGACCGTAGTGCTCTTGTATCAGTGCCCCTCCGAAATTTCGTCTTTGCGGATTCGCTTTCACCCCTTCGACGTTGTCCAACCCCAGTTTCGCAACATCGTCTCCATTCGCCGCGGCGCGCACAGTTGGAGCTACGTGTTCTCGCCTGAAGCTCCGCTGCTCATATTCGGCGACGCCGGCGGCAGCGCACAGGCCCACGGGGGATTCGCGGATTTTTTCCTGCTCGGCGTGCAGCACATCCTCAGCGGCTACGACCATCTCCTGTTCCTCTTGGCACTGCTGCTTCTCGGCGGCAGCATCCGACACCTTGCCGGGATCATCACCGCCTTCACGATAGCCCACAGCATTACCCTCGGTCTGGCGACCCTTGACCTTTTCAGTCTTCCGCCGGGTCCGGTCGAGGTCGCTATCGCCGCCAGTATTGTCTACGTCGCCGTCGAGAATCTCATCGTTTCCGAGGCCGACCACCGTTGGATGGTGACGTTTTTCTTCGGCCTCGTGCACGGTTTCGGATTCGCCGGCGTTTTACGCGAAGCCGGACTGACCGCGGGCAACACGGCAATTCCCCTGCTGGCTTTCAACCTCGGCGTCGAGGCCGGTCAGCTGGCCGTGGTCCTACCCACCGTGCCGCTGCTCGCCTTCCTGCGGGCTCG
>CAZKLE010000154.1:0-6129 GCA_964553415.1 uncultured Myxococcales bacterium | reverse complement strand
GCGTTATCTAATACGAGCACGAGGTAAATCCTTATAGGCACGGCAGGTTGCCGGGCGTGAGCGGGCAAGGCGGATTCCCGACAACCTTTTTCGGAACCTCCGCATCGGCGCCGCACACGGCGGCGCTGGCCGCTTTGCTTCTGCAAGGAGGCCTGACGACGCCGGCCGAAGTTCGTAGTTGTCTACAGCAAGGCGCGGTAGATCTGGGTGCTCCGGGTGACGACGGCGTTTTCGGTGCGGGCCGCGCGGATGGGCTGGCGGCTTTCGATGCCTGCATGGGCAGCAGCTGCGGCGACGCCAACGCCGACGGGTCGCTGAACGCCACCGATGCCCTGATCGCGCTCAAAGCGGCGATCGGGGTCGAGGCCTGCGAGCTGTGCCGTTGCGATATCGACGGTCGGGGCACGATCACTGCCGGCGACGCGCTGGCGATTTTGCAGCTCGGCATCGGTTTACCCGTGCCCCTCATGTGCGCCACCTGTTGAACATCAGGGCCATTGCTTCTTCTCTGTGGTTTCTTTATTGCCAATCGGGGTGTCCGACGAGTACCGCGCCGAGTGGGAGTGATGCTGGAAGTCGACCGAAAGGGAATAGCGAAGGTGGTTGCGGTGATGATGACGACCCTCGTCGTTTCCGTGGCCGCAGCTTCGATGGCCCTGGCGTCGCTGGTCATGCCTGATCTCGCGACGGGTTCGGATGTGGTGGCCGAAGTTGTTCCCGGCGACAAACCCTCGGGAAACGCGGCGAAGATTTCGAGCGAACTTCGTCGGATGGTGGCTGAGTTGGGTTCGACCGGTCGGCGGGGAGCCGCTTCGTCATCCGTAGTGTGGCAAGGGCCGCGCTTACGAGAAGACGGACGGCTCGAGGTTTACCTGAGGGCCCGGCCGTTCTCCGCCGCGTCGCGGGTGGCCCGACGGGTAAGGGAAAACGGAGATCACGTGGATCGCGTGAGCCTGCGTTTCGGTCTCGTGCAGGCTTGGGTCAAACCACGCAGCCTGGCTGCGTTCGCAGAACTCGACGACGTGGCTTGGATTTCTACGCCCGGTTACGCGCTGCCGCAGGCCGGTTCCACCTCGAGCGAAGGCGACGCGGAATCGGCGGCCGATGTTGCGCGGACCCTGTTAAAAGCCGACGGCAGCGGTGTGGTTGTCGGCGTGCTGGCGGTCGGTGTCGATTCCATAGAAGAATCCGCTGCCACGGGCGATCTCCCCGCGGTATCCGAAATCGATGTCCGCAGAGGCGGCTCCGGCGACGAGGGCACGGCGATGCTCGAGATCATACACGACTTGGCTCCCGGCGCCGGGTTGGCGTTTTACCAACCGAGGACGAGTTTGGATATGATCGCGGGGATTCGTTCTTTGGTAGACGATGCAGGAGCGAACGTCGTCGTCGATGACCTCACTTTCCTGGACGAACCGGTCTTCGAGGATGGAATGATTGCTCAGGTTGTCGCCGATGTGGTCTCCGAAGGGATTTCCTACCATACGTCGGCGGGCAACCAGGGCGTCGGCCACTATCAAGGGGACTTTGACGGTGAGAATATACAACTGCCCGGGGGCGATAACGCCGAGGTGCACGAGTTCGGCAACGACGATCCGAATCTCGATATCTCGGTTGCACCGATGGGCACTGCGTTCGTGGTCTTGCAGTGGGACGATCCTTTCGGGGGCTCTTCCGACGATTATGACCTCCTCGTTTACGACGACGCTTTCAGCCGGCTTCATGCGGCCGGCAGCGATGTCCAGAATGGATCTCAGGATCCGTTGGAACGTGTAACGCTTACCAATCCGACCCAAGAGCCGCTGCTGCTGAAGGCCGTCGTTCGTAAATTTTCGGGCGAAGACCGTAGGGTTGATATCCACGTATTCTCCGACGGCCGAATCCTCGACCACAACGTACCGCACGGCGCCGTGTTTGGGCACGCCGCCGTGCCCGGCGCTTTGGCCGTCGGCGCAGTCAACGCAGGAGCGATCGACGGCTCGCTTGCGCCCTACAGCTCGCAAGGGCCGAGTCGCATCACACGGCCTCAGATCGAAATCCGCGATAAGCCCGACATCGTTGCCAGCGACGGAGTCTCGGTGAGCGGTGCGGGCGGGTTCCCCTCGACCTTTTTCGGCACCTCGGCGTCCGTCGCCCATAGCTCGGCCGTGGCGTCTCTGTTGCTGAGCGCGGGCGCCAAGGGCGGTGCCGCCGTATTCGACTGTATCACCTGGGGCGCCGAAGACCGCGGTGCGCCCGGTTTCGACGATGCTTACGGCTGGGGTTTTCTCGATGCAGAATCCGCGGCGGAGCACTGTTTTCCCGGTCTTGTCTGCGGCGATGCCAATCGCGATGGTAAGCGGACGGCCAGCGATGCGCTGGTGGCATTGAAGACCGGCGTGGGGGCGGCTGCCTGCGTGTCGTGTTCGTGCGACGTCAACGATGATGGCGGTGTGTCGGCCACCGATGGTCTGTTGCTGCTGCAGTTCGGCGTTGGACAGGATGTGCCGATTTCCTGCCCTGCCTGCTTCTAAACCCCGATCTGTCGGGCGGAAACGGTCATCGCCGCCGGCGCGCACCGCGTGGGCCGTTCGCGCAATCGCGGCGACGGGTTACAATGCAGCCACTATGGGTAGCCAAAGCGGCGGCAAGGATCTGAACCGACACAGCGACGTTGTGACCTCCGGCGATAACCGCGCCCCCAATCGCGCCATGCTGCGAGCGGTCGGTTTCACCGATAAAGACTTCGGCAAGCCGATCGTCGGTGTCGCCAACGGACAGAGCAATATCACTCCGTGCAACTTCGGCCTGGGGGAGTTGGCCGAAGATGCGGCGGCGGCTATCAGCGATGCCGGCGGCATGCCGCAGATGTTCGGGACCATCACGGTCAGCGACGGCATCTCGATGGGCACGGAGGGAATGAAGTGTTCGTTGGTCAGTCGTGAGGTGATCGCCGATTCGATCGAGACCGTCTGTCGTGCGCAGAGCCTCGACGGGGTCCTTGCCGTCGGCGGCTGCGACAAAAACATGCCGGGGGCCCTGATCGCGATGGCGCGCTTGAATATCCCGGCGATCTTCGTCTACGGCGGCACCATCAAACCCGGGCACTACAACGGCAAGGATCTCACGATCGTCAGCATTTTTGAGGCCGTCGGTGAGTACGGCGCCGGCAGCATTTCGCGTGAGGACTTTCAGGAGATCGAACGGCGTTCTTGTCCGGGTAAGGGCTCGTGCGGCGGTATGTACACGGCGAACACCATGAGCAGTGCAATCGAAGCTCTGGGGATGAGCCTGCCGTACTCTTCGACCATGGCTGCCGAAGATCAAGAGAAAGACGACAGTGCTGCGGAAAGCGGCCGGACCCTTCTCGAGCTTATAGCCAACGATCTCAAGCCCCGCGATATTCTCACCAAGCAAGCCTTCGAGAACGCCATCCATGTGGTTATGGCTGTCGGCGGATCCACCAATTCGATTTTGCATTTGCTCGCGATCGCACACGCGGCGCAGGTCGGTCTCGGCCTCGACGACTTCGAACGCATCCGCAAAGAGTCCTCCGTGTTTTGCGATCTCAAGCCTTCGGGGCGCTACGTTACAACGGATCTTCATCGTGCCGGCGGCATTCCGTTGGTCATGAAGATGCTTCTGGACGCCGGTTGTTTGCACGGCGACTGCATGACGGTGACGGGCAAGACGGTGGCCGAAAATCTCATCGCCGTTTCCGGTACACCGCCTGCCGATCAAGATGTGGTGCGGCCCTACGCAGAACCGTTGTACTCGCAGGGGCATTTGGCGATCCTTTCGGGTAACCTTGCACCCGACGGTGCCGTCGCCAAGATTACGGGTATTGCCAAGCGCAACATCACCGGGCCGGCGCGGGTCTTCGATTCCGAAGAATCGTGTATGGAGGCCATTATGGACGACCGCATTCGCGCCGGCGATGTTCTGGTGATCCGCTACGAAGGGCCCAAGGGCGGACCGGGAATGCGCGAGATGCTTTCACCCACCAGCGCGATCGTAGGTAAAGGCCTCGGCGACAAGGTCGGTTTCATCACCGACGGCCGCTTTTCCGGCGGCACCTACGGTATGGTCGTCGGTCACATTGCACCCGAGGCTCAGGTCGGCGGGCCGATCGCCCTGGTCAAGGAAGGTGACTCGATTACCATCGACGCCGACCGCCTGCTTTTGGAACTGCACGTCGGCGCGGAGGAACTCGAACGCCGCCGCAGTCAATGGAAAGCACCCGCGCCGAGCTACACGACCGGCGTGATGTCGAAATACGCACGCTTGGTTTCGAGCGCCTCGCAAGGCGCCGTAACCGATTGAAGCGCCTGGTCGCTTTTGAAACTGGTTCTCTTCGACATCGACGGCACGCTGACGATTTCCGACGGGTTTGGACGTCGCTGTTTTCTTGATGCTGTCGCTTCCGAGTTCGGCATTACCGATGCAAGTTCCGACTGGGGCGCCTATGAGCACGTCACCGATGCGGGGATCAGCCGTCAGATCCTGCGAGAGCATCACGGTAGCGAGCCCGGCGAGCGGGAAATCGAGCGTCTCCACGATGCCTACCACCGCCGGCTGGAGCTGGCCCTGGCCGGTCAGCCGGATGCCTACGTGGCTTTGGAAGGGTCGGCCGCTGCGCTCGCCGGGTTGGCGGCGTCGCCGAACTGGTGTGTGGGAATCGCCAGCGGCAACTGGCGCCGTGCCGGTCGAATGAAGCTGTGCTCGGCCGGTTTGACCGCCGACGGCTTTGCTTGCGGCTACGCCGACGATGCGATCGAGAAGCCGAGGATCTTGGCGGCGGCGATCGAGGCGGCAAGAGTGTGCGCGAAGCTCGAGTTTTCCAGTATCGTCTATGTCGGCGACGCCCCCTGGGACGTCCGTGCCGCGACCGAACTCGGTATCGGTTTCGTCGGCGTCTCGCATGGCCGCACCGGCAAAGAAGGCCTGCGATCCACGACCGAGTACGAAGTCGTCCGGAACTACGAGGACCTGGGTCGCTTTGAGGCGGTTTTGCAGCGCGCCCGGCCACTCGCGCTCGGCGATGGTGTGACGATCGGGCGGAAGCGCTGAAACGGCTCTCGGCTACGGGCTGCTCGCCATCTGGCCCGCCAACGCGCTCTTCCATATCGCGTTGGCGGGCCTTTTCGCCTGGAGCTGGGAACGCGGTCGCCGGGCCCTGGTCCGTGTATAATCAAACGGAACCGGTTTTGCGTCTTTCCATCATCATACCCGCCTACAACAATGGGCCCGAATTGAGCGAGTGCCTGCGTTCGCTTGTGCCTGCGTTGGCTGACGATGTGGAGATCATCGTTGTCGATGATGGCTCGACCGACGACGTTGCCGCAGCGATCGACGGGGCCGTTGCGGGCGATGCGGCCTCCGTGCGCGTCGCGACGCTGCCGAAAAACGTCGGTCCGGCGGCGGCTCGCAACGAGGGAGCCGTCCTTGCGGAAGGTGATATTCTGCTGTTCATCGATGCCGATGTCGTGGCGAGCCCGGAGGCTGTCGAACGCGTGCGCGTGCTCTTCGAGCAAGATGCGGGTATCGACGCGGTGTTCGGATCCTACGATGATCAGCCACGGGTGCCGGCTCTGGTCTCGCAGTTTCGCAACCTTTTACACCATTACACTCATCAAACGGGAAATTCCGAGGCGTTTACCTTCTGGGCTGGATTCGGCGCGGTACGGCGCGATGCTTTCCGAGAGGTGCACGGTTTCGACAGCGACGCGCGCTGGTTTTCCATCGAGGACATCGAGCTGGGCTATCGTCTGCGTGCCGCCGGGCGGCGGATCGTCATGGACAAGTCCCTGCAGGTTACGCATCTGAAGCGCTGGACCTTGGCGTCGGTGATCCGCACCGACATTCTCTACCGGGCTTTGCCGTGGACGCGGCTGATTCTGCAAAAAGGCAGCCCACCGAGCGATCTCAACGTGCAACATGCTCAAAAGGTGAGCCTGTTGCTGGTCGCGATCGCGATTCTTGCTGTTTGTGCGATCCCTATGGCGCCCCGATTCGTGCTTCCGGCGCTGGCGGCGCTGGCGGCGGTGTTTTTCCTGAACTGGCGCTTCTTAGGGTTCCTATATCGGGCACGAGGTGCCTGCGTCTGGGGGGGGTCGTTTTTTCTTCTCCTTGTGTCGTTTGTTGGCGGTT
>CAZKLE010000153.1:0-6190 GCA_964553415.1 uncultured Myxococcales bacterium | reverse complement strand
CCGTCGAAGCCATCCTCGTCGAAGGCTCGGTTGACCGGTCGCGCGACCTGGGCATCGAATTCCAAGGCGGCGCAGGCAGCGGCAACGGCGTCGGCCTGGCGAGTACGAACCTGGCAAGCTTGGGGGCTCTCACCACCGGCGTCGCCAACCCCTTCAGCCTATCGGGGTTGATTCTCTCGGCCGCGAGCGACCGGACCGTGAGGCTGCCCGACGGCACGGAAGTTCCCGCCAACGTGGCTCTTTTCCGTGCCTTGGCCGCCGACAGCGACGTCAACGTCCTATCGGCACCGACCTTGCTGACACTCGACAATCAAGAGGCGGAGATCGTCGTCGGACAAAACGTACCCTTCGTGAGCGGGCGGGCGGCGGACTCCACCAACATCAATAGCGTCTTTTCAACGGTGGAACGCCGCGATGTCGGCATTCGGCTGAAGGTGACACCGCAGGTATCCGAAGGCGACGCTGTTATCCTCAAAATCGACGAGGAGGTGTCGGCACTCGTCGCGAACGATCTTTTGGATGCCAATATCGTCGGTCCGACGACGACCATCCGCTCCGCGTCAACCACGGTGAGCGTCGCCGACGGCCGCACGGCGGTGATCGGAGGGCTGATCAGTGAGAGTTTTACCACCCGCGCATCACGGGTCCCCTTCCTGTCGAAGATTCCCATCCTTGGCGCTCTGTTCCGCGCCGACAGCAAGTCCAACGGCAAAGTAAACCTCATCGCATTCCTGACACCGCATGTCATTCGCAACGCCGGCGATCTGCGACGGGTCACCGAGGAAAGCAAGGAGCGCTACAAGGGCAGTCTGGAGAGCGCCGTCAAGAATGACCACTGGCCCGAGCCGGACTCGCAACGGTGGCTTCCCAAGGACCCGGCGCAGAAACCCGATACGGCAAAGCGGCCGCCGGCCTCTCACAGCGATCACACCGACGAAGGGCTAAAGATTATCGATGACTACCGGGACAGTTTCTGAGGAAGGCGATCCGTGGGCCTCTGGAGAGTATCGTGCAAGTCGATGAATCGCTCGACAATCTCCTCCTGCGTGCCGGCCTGGATCGAGCTCAGATCGATGAGGCGCGGAACAACGCCGAAGGGACCGGCGACTTCGGCGCCCAACTGGAGAAGCTAGGGGCCATTTCTCCTTTACGCTGGGCCGCCATCCTAGCCGAGCGTCTCGGGCTCACTTTTTCGGCGGGCCTGGAAGAGGAGAATGGCGACCCCGAATTGCTCGTCCGCGTCAGCCTGCAATTCTGCCGCAAAAACCGCCTCCTGCCCCTTAAGCGATCCGCCGACCGCATCGCCGTAGCAACCGCCGATCCCCTCGCCTACGGAGCCCTCGATGACCTCCGAGTGATCTATGGGTGCGAAGTCGATCCCGTCGTCGTACCCGGTCCCTCCTTGGATGAGGCCATTGACCGCGCGTTCGATCGTGCCGCCGACACCGCCGATCTCATGGAGGGTTTCGAACAAGAGAATGCGTTGGAACTGGCAGGCGGAGACCTGCAGGTGCCCGATCTACTCGACTCCGACGACGAGGCACCGATCATCCGCCTGGTGAACTCGCTTATTTTCCAAGCTGCCAAAGACGGCGCGAGCGACGTTCATATTGAACCCTTCGAGCAACACAGCTCGGTACGCTACCGCATCGACGGGGTCTTGGTCGAGGTTCTCAAACCACCGAGACGCATCCACGCAGCGCTGGTTTCACGCGTCAAGGTCATGGCCTCTCTGGATATCGCGGAGAAACGACTCCCCCAGGATGGTGGCATCCGAACACGCGTTGCGGGTCGCGCTCTCGATGTTCGCTGTTCCACCGTGCCCACCACCTATGGCGAACGCGTCGTCATGCGCCTACTCGACCGGAGTTCCACCCTGTTGGGACTCGGCGAACTCGGCCTGTCCGGCACCCATCTCGACCATGTGCGTCGGCTCATCGTACAAAGCCACGGCATTGTGCTCGTAACCGGTCCCACTGGGAGCGGTAAAACAACCACACTCTATGCCGCGCTTTCGGAGATCAATTCGCAAGAAAAGAACATCATCACCATCGAGGACCCGGTGGAATATCAACTGGAGGGCATTGGACAAATCCAGGTCAATCCCAAGATCGATCTCAGCTTCGCCAACGGACTTCGCTCGATCCTGCGACAGGACCCCGACGTGATCATGGTCGGCGAAATCCGTGACGCAGACACCGCCCGAACCGCCATCCAAGCCGCGCTCACCGGCCATCTCGTGCTCAGTACTTTGCACACCAACGACAGCTTCAGCGCCCCCACTAGGCTCCTCGACATGGGCGTCGAACCCTTTCTCGTGTCTTCGTCGGTGATAGGGATCTTGGCGCAAAGACTCGTACGCAAGGTATGCATCCACTGCAGTCGTCACGTCGGCGCCGTCGAGAGCGGGCTCGCGGACCTTGGCCTCGGCTACATGCTCGGTGACAATTCGAAGTTGCGCGTCCAGGGTGAGGGCTGCGAGCACTGCAGGGGAACAGGATACTCCGGGCGCACGGCGATCCACGAACTCCTACCCATGGACGATAGCGTTCGAGGCTTCATCATGCGCAGCAGTGATGCCGCGGGCTTACGCGAATCGTCGGTCGCACGCGGTGTCGCTACCTTGAGAGACGACGGAGTCGAGAAGGTGCGCCTGGGGGTTACTTCGGTCGAAGAAGTCCTGCGTGCGACCACCGAGGATATCGGCTGACCGTGCCCACCTTCGCCTACAGGGGAGTCTCCGACGCCGGCCGAAGCGTCAGCGGACTCGTCGATGCGGAAAACCTACGTGCTGCGCGTGCTCACCTCCGCGAACAGGGTATTTTCGCCTCCGACCTGCGTTCCCACTCCGGTCGCTCCGAAGCTTCCACAGGGGCGGCGCCCACGGGCGGGTTTCGCCGCAAGGTGGGCGCCGCAGAGCTGTCGCGCACCATGCGCCAGCTCGCCACGCTTTTGGCGGCCGGTGTTCCTCTGGTCGAGGCGGTATCGTCTCTGCGCGACCAGCGCATCAGTCCGCGCATGACACGCGCTCTGGACTCCATCGGGAATGCTCTTGTCGAGGGCGACAGCCTCCAGGCAGCCATGTCGAGACATCCCGATGTCTTCCCCTCGATCTATGCGGGGATGGTCGGTGCCGGAGAGGCGAGCGGCAGCCTCGATACAGTCCTCGTACGCATGGCCGATCACGCCGAGGCCGGAGCGCGGCTTCAACAGCGGGTCCGCGACGCCATGACTTATCCCGCATTCATGACCGTCGTCGGAGGCGGCATCGTCGCTTTCTTGCTCTCGTATGTCGTGCCCCAAGTCACCCGCGTGTTTACGCAATCCCATCATGCATTGCCTCTGGCGACGCGCATCCTCATGTGGATGGCGGACGCCGTGGCCGCGTATGGTATCCTCGGAATTGCGGTTGCCATCGCGGCCCTGCTCGCCCTGCGCTACTATGCCGGCACTGCCGGCGGCGGCCGAAGGCTCGAACGCATCGGGTACTCCCTGCCGGTTGTCGGCCAATTAGCGAAGAACGTAGCCGCCACCCGCTTCGCGCAAACCGTCGCCACCATGCTGTCGGGAGGGATGACCCTGGTCGATGCGCTGGAGACCGGCCGCAGCGTCGTCGGCAGCCGGCTGTTTTCCGACGCCCTCGCCGACGCCAAAGAAGCCGTCATCCAGGGCGAGCCATTGGCGCCAACCCTGCGTACGGGCAATCTCTTCAATCCCATGGTCGTGGACATGGTGGCCGTTGGCGAGCGCAGCGGCGAACTCGACGCCATGCTGGAGAGCGCCGCACGCATGCTCGATGAAGAAGTACGCGCCAACGTCGAGCGGCTGGCTTCCCTACTCGCTCCGGTCACCACGGTCTTGATGGGAGCGATTGTGATGTTTATCGTCGTAGCTGTCCTGCTGCCAGTCTTTGAGATGAACCAGTTGGTTCGCTAGAATCTACAAGCTATGTCATTGCGTCGTAACGGGTTTACCCTCATCGAGATCTTGGTCGTGGTCATGATCCTCGGCCTGCTCATATCCCTAGCGGCCCCTCGTATCATCGGAAGGACCGACGAGGCACGCGTAACCAAGGCACGATCCGACATACGGGCGCTGGAAGAGAGCCTGAACCTCTACCGCATCGATTCGGGAAGCTATCCCACCAGTGAACAAGGTCTCGACGCGCTCGTGCACAAGCCGACCACCGGGAGAGAACCGCGCAGGTGGCGCGAAGGCGGCTACATGGAACGCGTGCCCGTCGACCCTTGGGACGGGGACTTCCTGTATGCCAGTGACGGCAAGACCTACGTGCTTCGCAGTCTCGGGGCCGACGGCGAAGAAGGCGGCGAGGGATTCGACGCCGACATCGACTCGCGAGACTTTTAACCGGATTCGCCCCGTGTGCCGGCCGCATCGCAAACAAGGCGGCTTCACCCTTCTCGAGATCTCGGTCGTCCTGCTCATCATAGGGCTCCTCATCGCCTTGGTGATCCCGCGGCTCCCTGACATCACCAGCAGCCGCCTGCAAGCGTCGGCCGACAAACTGGCGGTCACCATGGGATACCTATCCGACGAAGCCGCCCTGCGAGGCCACATCTACCGACTCTCCCTCGACCTGGACGGAGGCGGGTGGGAGGTGCGAGTGACCGCGCCTTACGCAACAGGCGAGATCGCCACCGGCTTCGTCGAAAATTGGGATCCATACATTCGGTCGGAGAGCTTACCCCCGGAAGTACGTTTCGAGTCGGTCGACTCCGGCACGAATCGCTACCAATCGGGTATCGCCGAACTCTTCTTCACCCCGGACGGCAACGGCTTGCCGGTGAAGATCGTACTCAGCGGAAACGATGAGGCCTACACCGTATCCTACGACCCACTCAGCGGACGCACGGGCGTGTTCAGCGGCCGGCCCATATCATGAAACGGCGTGAGCGGCGCAGACGGCCCGGCCCCAGCACGGGCTTCACCCTTCTGGAGATCCTTGTCGCCGTCTCCATCCTTGGGGTCGCCATGGTCAGTCTGCTCGGGTTGCACGCCCGCAACCTCAGGCTCATCGCCCAAACCCAGGATCTAACCACCGCTGCCATGTTGGCCTCGGAGCGCGTCGCCCGTCTCAAAGCCGACGGCTTTCCCGAGCTGGGGGTGACCGAAGGACGCTTCGATCAAGACGAAGGGGGGCAGGACGACAACCAGGACTTCCCCCCCTCGCTCCGCTTCCGCTGGAAAACCGACGTCGAGGCAACCATCATCCCGACCCTCAGACGGGTCGTCGTCAGCGTAGGACTGCTCGATGCCGAGGACGACCTCGTCAGCTTTCGCTTCGTCGCGACCCCCTCCGGTGTGCAGTAGTGAGGGGGTTCACGCTCATCGAGATCGTCATCGCCGTGGCCATCGTCGGCATCATTGCCTCAGGGCTATTCGGCACCTTTTCGCGTACGATTTCATCGCGCGATTACGCCCAGGGACACGCGGCCGTATTCGCTGATGCGCGACGTGCGATCGACCTGATCGAAAATGATCTTTCCGGGGTCTACGCCACGGGATCCTTCGACGACCGTTCCGCTGATCCGATTCCCCGCTTTCACGCCGTAGGCGACCCCGTAATGTCCTCACAAGACGATGCCATCGTCGTGCTCGACTTTACCGCCGTATCGTCACGAGGCACGACCCCTCTCGACGGCCTCGGCCCGCTGCCGCCGCAAGGTCTCGAACGAGGCGATCTCGTACGAATTGTCTACCGACTCGAGATCCCTGTGAGCGAAAACCCGCAGATCGACCCGGCCTCGGGCAGGCCCTTTCCCGCGCTTGTGCGGTACGCGGTACGGCCACCGATTGCCGATGCAGTATCCCACGGCGTACGAAGCGTCGTCCTCGACGCGGTAGCCTCGCTCTTGTTCCGTATGCGCGGTCCGCGCGGAGCCTGGCGAAATGACTGGGACTCACGCCCTACCGCAACCGACGGCGGGCGCACCCCGTTCCTGTTTGAAACCCGGGTTGATCTCCCCATCGCTCCGGATGATACCGAGGCCTTCCGCTCGACTACCTATCTGCCCATCGCCGCACAACCGTAAACAATGCCTAAGACTTGTCCCGCTCCCCGACATGAACGTGGCGTCGCGCTTTTAACCGCGTTGCTGGTCACCGCCCTTCTCACGGCCGGGGTCAGGGCCCGGTCCTTCTTGTGCGGCGGCACGGCCGCCGGCAGAAA
>CAZKLE010000152.1:0-6213 GCA_964553415.1 uncultured Myxococcales bacterium | reverse complement strand
AGGTCAAGAAAATGCCAGAAGCAGTAATCGTCGCCGGCGCCCGTACGGGTCTGGCGAAGTCATTCCGTGGGTCGTTCAACATCACGCGGCCGGATGATCTGGCCGCACACGCTCTTGAAGCGGCGATGGGCAAAGTTCCCCAGGTGGAGAAGAAAGAAGTCGAAGACGTCATCCTCGGCTGCGGAATTCCCGAAGGCCCGCAGGGGAACAACGTTGCGCGCGTAGCCGCCTTGGGTGCCGGGTTTCCGGCGTCGGTGGCCGGCACGACGGTCAATCGTTTTTGTTCTTCCGGTCTGCAGGCCGTAGCCATGGCGGCTCACCAGATCCAAAATGAAGGTGCCACCGTGGCGATCGGCGGCGGCGTCGAAAGCATCACCCTCGGACAGGGAAAGATGAACAACGACGGCATTGTCAACGAGCGTATTCAGGCCGAGTGGCCTGGTTTGTATTATCCTATGGGCCAGACCGCCGAAATTGTTGCCGAGCGTTACAAGATTTTGCGCGAAGATCAGGACCGCTACGCGCTGATGAGCCAGCAGCGTTATGCCAAAGCGCAAGAGGCCGGCTGGATCAGTGAAGAGATCGCACCCATGAAGGTTCTCTGGGCGCGTAAAGGCGACGATGGTGAGATGGTCAAAGAAGAAAAGATCGTCGACCGTGACGAGTGCAACCGGCCGCAGACTACGCTCGAGGGCTTGGCTGGCTTGCCGCCGGCGTTTTCGCCGACCGGGAGTGTATCGGCCGGCAACTCGAGCCAACTCAGTGACGGTGCGTCGGCCACGGTGTTGATGTCGGATGCCCGTGCGAAAGAGCTCGGCATCGAGCCGCTGGGTATTTTCCGGGGTTTCGCAGTAGCCGGATGCCGCCCCGAAGAAATGGGAGTCGGCCCGGTGTCGGCGGTGCCGAAACTTCTCAAACGGCAAGGGCTGAAGATCGAGGACATCGACGTCGTTGAATTGAACGAAGCCTTCGCATCGCAGCTCCTGTACTGCAAGGGCCAACTTGGGATCTCCGACGAACAGCTCAATCCCAACGGCGGGGCGATCGCCATCGGCCATCCTTATGGTATGACGGGCTCACGCATGGTGAATACCCTGCTGCTCGAACTACGCCGCCGCAAGAAGAAGTACGGTATAGTAACGATGTGTATCGGCGGTGGCCAAGGGATGGCGGGTCTGTTCGAAGCCTGCAACTAAACGGCCCGAGATCTGCGAGAACCCGGAGAGGTTCGGGCTCCCGCCGTTGTTCCGCCGGTTGCGACGCGGACGGCTATGAGTAACGAAGGCAGGGATCTCAAGAGTCTTCTTGACGCCTTCCGCCAGGGTACGCTCAGCGAAGAGACGGTGCTCGAGCGGATCATCGGCGCTCGACAGGAAGCCGCCGCTGTCGGCGACGCGGCCGGTTGCGGCGAAGAGGCGCCTGTACAGGAAGCGGTCGGTGCGCGTGGCGGAGTACGGGCCGTCTTGGCTGAACTCGACGCATGTCGAGCAGCCGAGGCTTCGGGATCAACGACGATGGAATCGTGGGCCGACCTGAGTCCCGACCCGGCTCTAGCCGGAGGGTTGCGTACGGCGGCAGCGCGCGAAGCGACCCACGCGTTGCTTCTCGAGCGTCGTATAGGCGAACTGGGCGGGGACTCCGAGGCTCGGGTGCCCGACTGGCTTGCCCGTTTCAACGCGGCGATCCTCGACCCCAAGGCTCGAGATCTCGACCGCTTGGGCGCGATCGTGGCGCAGTTTCCCGATCCCGAAAAAGCCCTCGAGCCACTCAACATGCTGATCGAAGCTGTCTCGGACGATCCTCTTACCCACGAGTTGTTGTCGACAATTCGAGACGATGAGCGGGTCACGTTGCGCTGGATGCACACATCCTACGAACGTCTGCGGCGGACCACGTCCGGCGATACGGACTGAGCTTGGTGGATGGAGATATGAAACGAGTTGCCATGGTGGGGTGCGAAGGACCGGGCCGTACGGCTTTGTTGACGGCACTGCTGAGCGATTGTATTGAACGCCACGGCTGGACCCAGAGGGTTCAGGTGCGTGCCTTCGGAGTCCTCGCGGGCAGCGGTGTTCCAACGCCGGCCGAGGCGGAAGCTGCTCGCAGTGCCGGTCTTGCGACCGAGAACCTGCGTTGCGCGTCGATCGACGAAGGCGGGCGATTCGTCGGGAACTGCGAACTGATCGTCGCGGTCTCGGATGCTGCAGCCGAGCTGGTCATAGAAACGGGTCAGGCCGAAGGAAAACCGCTGCTGTGTCTACAGGACCTCGTAGATGGTGAAGCCGCTGCCTTGTTGCAGAGCCCGTGCGAAGCGGTCGACTTGATCGAATCCTTGGCGCCGGAAATGCCGGAGCTTCTCCGCAAACTGATCGCAGTGTAGCCGCTACCTCGGGCTCGTCGTTGCTACGGATCGGTCTTCAGGCTTCGACCAATTCAAAGCCGAGCGTTCGGCCGAGCTTGTCGAGCAGGGTTTCGTTCGAGCGCGGAAGCAACAGCGGCCTGCGCCGCTTCTCGACAACCACGACCTCGGGGTGAAGGGTCGAGAGAAACTCGGAGATCTCTTGCCCGAAGCGGCCCCGACGAACCTCGGATCGAACTTTGACTCCACGCCCGGCGGCTGCCGCAACGACCTCATCGCTTCGTTCGGAGGCGAGGACATCGCGGCGGCGGTTCAACGACTCGAGCACCTCTTCCGAAGGACGCGCTCCCATCGTGCCGGAATCCAAGAGGCGGGTAGCCATTTCGGTGGGCGCTTCACGGTCGAGGATCGAGAGAACGACCAACTCGCGGCCGTCCTCGGCGGCACGAGCGATGGCCGTATCGGCCACGCTTGCCGGCGTCGCGGCGTCAGCGAGGATCAGCAGGACCGTTTGCACGGTGGGAACCTATCACCGTAGCGAGGTGGTCCGCAATGGGCCCGCCGCCCTCGAGGATCAGCACCGGGGTACCGACATGGACACGCGAGCGCAACTCATCGATGTCGGAGTTGTACATGGCTATGCAACCCCGTGTCCAGTCCTCGGCGGCTCGCTGCTTACCCGGTTTGTCGGTGCCGTGGATGCCGATTGCGCCACCGATGCCGGCGGTTCGACCGCTCAGACGGGGAATGAACCCTTTGTGAACGTTTTCGCGGTAGGTGCGGATGTCTCGAGCGTTCGGATAGTCGATACTCAGGAAATAGCGCCAACGGGGGTGTTTACGTATGCCGTTGATGTGGTACAGCCCCTCCGGAGTTCGCAGATCACCCTCGAAACGTTTGTCGCCGTCCGGTTTGGCACCTAGGACGATAGGATATTCGCGCTTACGCGCCCCGTACTCGTACACGACCAGAGCACGTTGACGCTTGTAGACGACGAGCGAAAGAGGCTCAAAGCTCAAGGGCGCAAGAGGGTTTGCGGCGGCGGCGTCGATGGCGCGATCGGCAGTCGGTCCCCCGGCCCGTGCCGCGACGTTCGGGCCGAAACAGACGACCAGGCCGAGAAGCAAGGCCGAGGAAAACCGAGCGGTGGGTCGAGTTTTGCTCATTTTCGCCGGAGAGAATCGCCAAGCCGTCGTTATTGACGGTGTAATGTACCATGCTAGCGTACGATGGGTCCGGCGGCTACAGCAGAATCGGGTAGTCGGCGATGGATCCATTCACGATTGCGTAGGGCAACAGCCATGTTTTTCGGATGCCTGCTGGCCGGCCTTGCCGTCCACAGTGCGACTGCCGCTCCCTCGCACGGCCGGACGGAAGCGTGGCCGGTGTCGACGTTGGCGGAACCGTCGGGTATTGTCTATCAGCCTCTTCGCAATACCCTTTTTGCTGTCGGCGACGAAGGCGATGTTGCCGAGATCGATCTCACCGGCAAGGTGGTCAAGATCAAGAAAATCCGCGGCGATCTCGAGTCGATCACCTGCGACCCTGCGAGCGGCAAACTCTATGTCGTCCGCGAAGGGTCAGAGATCATTTTCGAGCTTGATCCCGATACCTTCAAAATGCTTCGACGCTTTGACATCGACCGCAGCTACAAGGGAGACCCGAACTTCATCCAACGAGGAGGGGATGGCATCGAAGGACTCACATTTGTGCCCGATGCCGGCGATCGAGAAGGGGGGCGGTTTTACGCTGTCAACCAGTACGACCCGCCGGTATTGGTGGAGCTTCATGTACCCTTGCGAACTTCCAAGGAGCGTTTCGAGCGGGCCGAGGTCGTGGCTGCGTGGCCCATCGACGGTGCCCCCTTGTCCGATGTAGCCTGGGAGCCGGCAACCGGCCGATTTTTGATCGTCTCGGCGCTGTGGCGTTCGGTTTACGTCGTGGATTCCAATGGGCACAAGGACCGTTCGGTACGGATTCCCGGCTTCATGCAGGAAGGCATCACCCGTCTTCCCGACGGGTCGTTTGTCATCGCACAAGACACCGGCGGGCTGATAAAATGGAAGCCCGATTCGGATCCGTTTCCGAGGGCTACGGACGACACCGACCATGCGCAATAACGATCGTAAGGGCTTGCGGCCGCTGGCTTGTGTCATTCTGGCGGCGGGCCAGGGCACCCGCATGCGCTCCCAGGCGGCCAAGGTCCTCCATACCGTTGCCGGTCGGCCTCTGATCGGCCACGTTCTCGATGCGGTGGCCGGTATGCGAACGAGCCCAACCGTCGTCGTCGTCGGTCATCAGGCCGACGATGTGCGAGGGGCCGTCGGTGATCGAGCCCTCTGTGTGTTGCAGTCCGAACAACTGGGTACCGGCCATGCGGTTCAACGGGCGATGAAGTCCTTGCGCGGCTTCGCGGGTGATGTCCTCGTGCTGTGCGGCGACGTGCCGCTGATCACCACGGCGACGCTTCGAGCTTTGCTTCGCAAGCACCGGCGCTGCGGAGCTGCGGCCACCGTGCTCGGTATGGCGGTTGAGAGCGCGGACGGTTACGGGCGGCTTCTCATCGATGAAACAGGCATGGTGAGGATCGTCGAACACAAGGATGCCACCCCCTTGCAGCGAACCATTACCGAGGTGAACTCAGGGACGTACTGCTTTGATGCGGGCTTTCTGCGAGCCGAGATCGGCCGGCTCAAGCGCGACAACGCCGGCAACGAGTTCTATCTGACCGATCTTCTCGAGCGCGCCTCCGCCGATCACCGGGCCGCGGCGCTCATTCTCGACGATGACTTCGAGGCCCTGGGTGTGAATACGCGCCTAGACCTGGCCCGCGCCGAAGCACTGATGCAAGAACGAATACTCGTGCGGTGGATGGAAAAGGGTGTTGGTTTTCTCGATCCATCCTCGGTGTGGGTGTCGGCCGATACCAAATTGTCCGTCGATGTTTGGATCGGACCCAACGTTCGTATTGATGGCGAGACACGCATCGGCTCGGGTACCGTGATCGACGGTTCCAGTTATCTGATCGACACTCGGATCGGCCGCGATTGTCATCTCCGCTGGGGGACCGTGACGCGCGATGCTCGTGTCAAGGATGGATGTATCCTGGGGCCCTATGCGCATCTACGCCCGCAAGCCGAGTTGGCCGAGGACGTGCACATAGGCAATTTCGTCGAAGTGAAGAAAAGTAAGATCGGCCGTGGTTCGAAAGCCAACCATCTTACGTACATCGGTGATACCCGTGTCGGACACGATACCAATATCGGGGCGGGTACGATCACCTGCAATTATGACGGCTTTGACAAACACGCGACCGTGATCGGCGATCGTGTTCAGATCGGCAGCGATACTCAGTTGGTTGCGCCCGTCAAGGTGGGCAACGACGCTTTTGTTGCGGCGGGAACGACGGTGATGAAGTCCATACCGTCGGGAGCCCTGGCTATGAACGACAGGCGTCAACTCTTGCGCAAGGGTTGGGTCGACTCCTTCCGGCGGCGTAAGAACAAGGCGGGCAAGGCGAAAAAATAGATCATGTGCGGCATTGTAGGTTACGTAGGGGAACGCAGTGCCGATGAGGTACTCATGGAGGGGCTGCGTAAGCTCGAGTACCGCGGCTACGACTCGGCGGGTCTCGCGACGATCGTCGACGGCGATATCGACGTGCGCCGCGCGGTGGGAAAACTCGCGAATCTTCAGGTGGTCCTCCGGGAGCACCCTCTTGCGGGCACCATCGGCATAGGACACACCCGTTGGGCTACGCACGGCAGGCCGTCCGAACACAACGCGCACCCTCACCGCGCGGGCGATGGCGTCGTCATTCACAACGGCATTATCGAAAACTACGTGTCGCTGCG
>CAZKLE010000151.1:0-6233 GCA_964553415.1 uncultured Myxococcales bacterium | reverse complement strand
GCTACGCCGTCCCCCTTCCACCTCGAGCATCTGCGCACGTTCCAAGCGCATGAGTCGAGGATGTGCGAGGAAAAAAGGCAGCGCCACCCCCGCCACCCCGTCAGGGGAAAACCACTCGCCGGAAAGCCAAAAATGCGGTCGCACCCGCAGACTCCGCGCCTCGAGTTCCGCGCAGACCACACCGATGGGATCTTCGAGCCAGCTGCCTTCCAGGCTCAGGCCCAGGTCGCGGATACGCATCGCCAGCAGCTTTTTGTCGCTCCAGTTGGCCCAAGCAACACGACGCGGACCGCCGCCACCCGTCGTCGCGCGATTCATGCAGCCACCGTTCCGACCCGTTCCCCGGCGCTATCAGGGCTTGAGTTGATTGGCGAAGCGACCGCGATAGACGGCTTCGCCCTCGGTTCGTTGCAGGACGATCTGACACAGGCGGGTGCCGGGGTGAATGCGTAACTCGCGGCCGGAAAGGTTGGAGATTTCCAGAACCTGACGGTTGTCGATGCCAGGGGCGACGAACCCGGCTGTCACATGAATCATCAACCCTAGGCGGGCAAAGCGCGAGCGTCCTTCGAGCCATCCGCAAATGTTTGGGGGAAGGCGAATGCGTTCGCGGGTAATCCCATGGATGGTCTCACCCGCCGCCAGCGGATAGGGTTCGTTCAGAACGCGCAGACTCGAGGCCCGTGCATAGTCGGCATCGTCATCGACATCGATGGAATCGCGCTCTCTGTCCATAACGCGGATCTCGTCTCCAAGATGCAGGTCGACCGAGGCTGCGCCGACCATGGCGGCATCGAAGGGGTCGATGACCATGCGTCCCAACCGGAGCTCTTCGAGAATGACATCGTGGGTGAGAATCATCGCCCGGGCCTAGCCTGCCTGGCTCGCCGCACGCCGCCCGCTGAGCCGGCGTACTACTTCGAAGAGGATCTCGGTTCCCAAGCGGAGGTTCTCGATACTGATACGCTCGTTGTGACCGTGGATGGTCGAGAGTTCCTCACGCGTGAGCAGAGCGGGCGTAAAACCGTAAGCTTCCGCACCGACCGCGCGGTAGGCGTGGGAGTCGGTGAATCCCGGGGACAACATAGGCATCACGAAGGCTTCATCTCCGTAACGCTCGGCGATCACCGCGTGAATCGTCGACACGACCGGCGTATCGAGGCTGCTTTCCCCCGACCGGTGCGAGAGCACACACTCGATTTCGATCGCCGGGTCGTCGACGAGTTCGCGCATCGAGGCCACAAAAGCTTCGGGGTCGGTGTCGGGCAACAGACGGCAATCGAGTGTCGCCTCGGCCTGAGCGGGGATGACATTGTGCTTGCGGCCCGCGCGCACGCCGGTCAGGCTCACGGTGTCGTGGGTGATGGCATGCAAATGGGCGTCGGCTTGGCCTAGGGCATCGAGCGTCGCCGGATCATCGGTATCCAGGTCCTCGGGCAGGAATCCCCGCCCCACCAGCGTCCGCAACATGGCGTCAACCGCCGGCGCAAGCCGCGCCTGGCGCTCGGTCCGGTCGATGCGGGCCAGGGCCTTGACGAGCCTCGCCACGGCGTTGCGGTCGTGCGGAACCGATGCGTGTCCGGGCCGACCGCTGGCCCGAAGACGCAGCCAACACGGGCTCTTCTCGCTCGGGCCGAGCCCGAAGATGCGCGTCGGCTTCCCCATGAACTCGCATAGTCCGTAGGCGCCCTCATTGAAGACCACGCCGGCATCGAGTAGCTCCGGCGCGGTTTCACGGATGTGGTGGATACCCTTGTGCCCGCCCTCTTCCTCATCGGCGACCGCGAGAAACACCACATCACTCGCGAGCGGAAGTTTGTGCCGCTTGGCCACGAGCAGGGTCATGAGTTCCATCACGCCCATCCCCTTCATGTCCAGAGCACCGCGCCCCCAGATGACTCCGTCGCGGATCTCACCGGAGAAAGGGTCCACGTCCCAGTGTTCGGCTTCCGCGGGAACGACGTCGATGTGCGAGAGCAGTACGAGCGGCTTTCCGCCGCCGCTTTCGTCGGCCCTCAGGCGTGCGGAGATCGACGTCCGGCCGCCACCGGCATCGTGCAAGGTCGAGTCGATTCCGTCGCGCGCGAGAACGTCGCGTAAAAACAGGGCGCCGGCTTCTTCAGCCCCCGGAGGGTTGGTGGTGTTGATGCGCAGATACTCACACAAGAGCTCGGTGGATTCCGCGCAAACTTCCTGCCAATCGATCGCTGGCGGCGGCGGCATCGTCAAGGTCGTATTCATTGTGTCAGCCCGATTCAGTGTTGTTCTTTACGGTGGGTGCGGCGCCAGTCCCAAGGCATCTCGAAGCGGCTCGACCAGATTCCGGCCTTCGATCGATGCGCACGGTCTTCGGCGGCAACGTAATCGTCGCTGTAGTGACGATACGCGACCGCCCAACCCGCCGCGACCATCTCTTCGCCCAGGTCCTTGCCCCCGGCCCGGCAAACCGAGATCGAACGATGATAGCGATCGTGCGTCTTCACCTCGCAAACCACGCGGTGCCCCTGTACGAGACGGTCGAGAGCCACGGTCGCGTACTGGCCACAGCGGTATTTGCTGCCGTCCGGGCGCTTGCAGTACTGGCCCACCTCGGGTGCATCGATTCCGAATAAACGTATCACCGTGCCATCCACGTAGAGTCCGTCACCGTCGTTGACGCTGGCCTGTCCGGCGATCTTCGTCGATACGGCCTCGCCTCGCGCGCCCATCGCGCAGGCCGCCGGGAGCACCAGCGCCACCGTCAGCGCCAACACGGCCAAGGGTGTAATAGCATCAGTGGCCCGTAGCGGCAGCCGTGAGTTCGAGTTTCCTATTTCCGGATCCATGACACGCGTGATCACAACCGACGCATGCTGCCATAATGCCCTCGCCATCGCGAGAAGCGTCAGGCAGCCGATTGACTATTCCCGGACTGTACCACTACATTGAGGCATCGACAGAGAGGGGGGAACATTGAGCCAAGCAACAGGCCTTGTCGTCTTCTGGAAAAACTACGATCGCAAAGGCGTCATCAGAGCCGCCGAGGAGGCGGACGAACTCGGCTACGATTCGTTCTGGATTCCCGAGGCTTGGGGTTACGACTGCGTTCCCCTGTTGACCGAACTCGCGACGCGGACCAAACGCATCAAAATAGCCACCGGGATCGTCAACGTTTTCAGCCGCTCGCCCGGGACTCTGGCGATGACGGCGGCCACTCTTGATGAAATTTCCGAAGGCCGTTTTATCCTCGGCCTCGGCACCTCGGGCGCCAAGGTCATCGAAGGCTTTCACGGGATTCCGTACAAAAAACCGCTCACCCGGCTTCGCCAGTGCATTCAGGTGATTCAAACCCTGCTCAAAGGAGAACGGCTGAGCGATGCAGGAGCCGACCTATGGGACTTCCGCCATTTCAAACTGGAGATGACACCGGTGCGCGATCGCGTACCGATTTACTGCGCTTGTCTCAACGACAAGGCCATCCGCATGGTAGGAGAGCTGGCCGACGGTTGGATGCCCACGTTCTGGCCCTACCAGCAATTCGACGCCGGCCGTAGCTTGCTCTGCGAAGGTGCGGCGCGCAGCGGTCGCGACGCCGCCGAGGTGACCGTGGCTCCGTTCACGACCGTCATCCCCATGCCCGATGCGGAGGCCAGCTACCATTCGGCGCGCAGTCTCATCTCCTTTTATATCGGCGGCATGGGCGTGTACTATCATGACCTGCTGTGTCGCATGGGGTTCGAAGAAGGCGCCAACCGCGTGCGCGATTTGTACGTCGCCAAACAGCGCGACGAAGCCGCAGCCGCCGTGTCTCAGGATCTTCTCGATGCTCTCGTGATCGCCGGCGAACCGGGCTTTTGCCGCGAGCGTCTGGGCGAATGGAGGAAAGCGGGCGTGGGTTTGCCGATCCTGGGCCTGCCCACCGACATGGGTCCGGACATCACCTCGTTTTTCATGCAAACGATGGCGCCGACCGACTAAAGCTGCCGGCAAGCACGTCGATCGGCAACGAGCCCCGCTAAGGTATGGGGCGATGAGGCAAGGGTTTGCCGGAGCGCTGCTGCCGGCTTGCGTAGCCGGCGTCGTCGTTGTGGTTTTCGGCCCCACGATTGCGCCCCTGCTGGGAGCTTACGTCGCGGCCTTGTTGGTCGCGCTCGCGCTGTTGTTCTTACCGGGGCGCTTGTTGCTCGAAGCCCTCGCCGACGACCACGAAAGCGGAATGCGCCGAGCACCGGCAGCGGCGTTTGCTTGCTCTCTGGCCATCATCACACCGGCTTGCTTGGCGCCGTTCTTGTTCGGCGGCACCTTGGCCTGGTTCGTCCCCGGCTACGCAATCACGGTGGCCGTACTCGGATTGGCGGTCGGCGGCAGCTGGCGACGACGACGAGCCGCTGCGATTGCGAACAAGGCCGGATGCCAAGCCTGCGACGGCGAATCGGCGCGTGCCGAGCAAGTCGATGGCGTCGTCGTCCTCCTTATGTGCACATTGGCCGTGATCGCCGCCGCAGCGGCTTGGAAACTCACCGCCGGCGGCAGCATCGATCGTTGGTGGTACTTGGCCTACGTTCGTCATTACACAGAATCGCCCGCTCTCAGTTTCGGCGAACCGTTTTTTGACGGCGGCGTCGTCGCCAGTCGGTTCGCTTTCAACGTCTGGCTTTCGGCGTTGGCGGTGTGGGCGCGGCAGTCGGGGCTGGATCCTATCTTCCTCTATGAGCGGGTGTGCCCGCTCATCCTGGTACCGACGGCTTTGTCGGCTGCAATCTGCTTCGGGCGTGCCCTATTCCACAGTCGCCGCACGGCTTGGTTGTTCGGCCTGGCCTCGGTGATTTTTTGGCTGAGCGGCTCGCTGTTCCCCGTCCTCAGCCGTATGCCTGAAGACAAGCTGCTCGCGCTCCTCGTTCTTGCTCCCATCACCACTGCGGCAGCTCTCCAAGTCTTGCGCAAGCCGAGCACGCGGGCCGTCTTGCTGCTCGCCGGCGCCGCCGTCGCCCAGTCGAGCGTACATCCGCTCGTCTACCTGCTCGCTGCCGCACCGATCGCCCTGGCGACGGCCTGGATGACGGCGACGCGCCAAACCACCGTTGCCGCCGCTGCCGTCCTGGTGGTCGTGTTGCTGCTCGGCGGGCTCTACCCCGCCGTCGGCGGTGCCGCTGCGGGCGCTGCGTTGCGTAGCGATGGCGCCGACTTGAGCCACCCCGACCATCCGGTCACTCGTGTCCATCTCGGACGCGACCGCTTGCTGCTGCGCGAGAACGGCAGCTACCTGGTCACGCCGCGCCTTCTCTTCCACCCGCTCACGCTTCTCGCTCTGGCCTGTCTTCCCTTGCTGCGCAGACGCTCACGAATCGAGAAAGCCTACATACTGCCGGCGGCGCTCGCCCCCCCGCTCGTCGCCTTCGTGCCCGCGGTGGCGGGATGGGCCGGTTCGCTGATTTTGCCTTGGATGGTCTACCGCGTGCTGTGGGTGATTCCCTACACGGCGCTGCTCACCATCGGCATGCAGGAAGGTTCGAAAGCCCTGGCCCGTTTGGGAGAGCAACCACAGCGATGGATCCCGCCGCTGGTGATGATCCTCTTCGCCTTGCCTTCGCTGCCGAGGGCGCTCGGCAGCCGAGTCTCATCGCAGCGGCTGGCCTTGACGACTCCGGCGCAAGGGCCGTTTCGAGATGCCATGGCGGCGGTGGCGGCCCTCGGCCCGCATGCGGTGATCGCTGCGTCGCCTGAGATCAGCGAGCGAATTCCGGCTTTCACCGGCCGCCGAGTACTCGCAGCTTCGGATCGGGCCACCGTGGTGTTCTCCGGGTCGAGACGACGGGCGGAACGGCGGTTGCGCATACGCGCAACATGGATGGCCGGCGTGTGGCACCCCCAACCCCAGCCGTCGTCGTTCACGCACGTAACCGCAACTGGCCAGGCCACTCATCTTCTCGTCGAACCCGGTGCCATCGCCTCGCGCTACTGCGGCAGGCATCTTTTTCGGAGCAAGGGCTTCGATTTGTGCGAACTCTCAACGACAGCGCCAGCCGAACGCCCCGCGCTGATCAAACTGACGGCTTCGCCCACCGGTTCTGCGGCTCGCGGCACCAGGCGAATCGAGCTCGGCCGTACGCGGCGCTACGCGTCCTCACAACTCGCCGTACATTGCGATCCGCAGCCCGAGTCCGCCGGTGACAACCTGGTCTGGCCGCGGCCCGGTCCCTGGTCGGCGGCGCAAGCCCACGTGCAATGCATCATCCGCGTCGGCGCGGGCGCCG
>CAZKLE010000150.1:0-6303 GCA_964553415.1 uncultured Myxococcales bacterium | reverse complement strand
GGTGGAGCGCGACCCTCGCCGCCATCGCGCTGAGTTTCGCAACGACGGCATTTTCGGCCCGGTGTGGCGACGACGTGGGTGGAGTTCGAGTCGCCTGTCGTTGCGGTGACACAGTCGTCAGCGACACACGATTGATTGCAAGCGATCCTGTGGTCAGCCGACGTTGCACGCTCGATGGCCTCACCGTGCACGGTCGTCCGCGGGCGGAGTCGATCACCCTGGATCTGGCGGGCCTGACGATTCGAGGGAGCAAGGTCGGAATAGGCATCCGCGTTACCTATGGAGGTGCCGATGGCGCGCGCGTGCAGGGCGGGAGCAAGGAAAACCACGGTGTCGTGGAGGGCTTCGGCATCGGCGTGATGGCCGGCGCCTACGATGCCGTTGCCAACATCAGCCATCTCGAAGTACGCGACAACCGAAATGAAGGCTTGAGGCTTGCGATCGCCGGCACGGTGCTCGACGATATCGCCGCCAGTGGCAACGGTCGCGACGGGATTCAGTTACGCGGGAACGGCGGCCGTTTGCTCGGAGTGACCAGCAACGACAACGCCGAGGACGGCATTCGCGTATTCAGTCATCGTACCATCATCGAGGCCCAGGCCGATCGCAACGGGCGTAGTGGGATAATAGTAGATGGATTCGGCAACGATGTGTCGGCAGCGACTGCCGGCGACAACGGGGCAAGCGGAATCGTCGTTCGTGGAAAAGCCCTATCTGCGGACCGCTCCAGGGCGAAAGGGAACGGTGCCGACGACATACGTGTCAACGGTCACAGGGTCGCGCCATGAAGCCGGGCAATACTCTCTTGGTGAGTACACCCAGGAGTGTCTCTCGTGTGCTTGTATCGGCCCTGTGCCTGTCTCTGGCCGCGGCAACCTCCGCGTCTGCTGTCGTTGTGACCTCGCCCGACGATATATGTGCTCCCACGGACGATCCTTGCGTCATCAGCACAAGCATTGACGTTGATGCGGCCAATGCTTTGGATTTCGGTTTGCGCACCGTGCAGATCGTCCCCGGCGGCCGGTTGATCGGCACAGTCGACTTGTCGTGCGGCGCGTTTGAGGTGAATCTGAGTCCGAAGACTCGGTGGATGGACGTGGCCACCGAAGCCGGGGTGGCGAGTGCGATCGTGACCGCGCGGCGCGCCTGCTCGGGCGACTCGACGATGCCGTGTCTGACCGATGTCGTCTGTACGAGCTTGGGGCTGGGCAGTTGCTCGCTCGGTGACGGCGGCATTCGCATGACGGGTTTGCTGAGGGGAGTACGAGCTGCCATCGAGCTTCGTGGTGCCGGCGATATCGCCATCGATGGGGACATTGTCGCCGAAGGGAATCCTACCTCTGCCGACGGTGGCTCGGTGACCATAGAATCTACGCAAGGGTCGGTAGAACTGGCGAGACCCGTTAACGTAAGCGGCTTTATCGGCGGGGGATACGCCATACCGGGCGACGCGGGGGCTATTTTGCTGAGGGCGGCAGGGGACATTACCATGCGCGACAGAATCGTGGGGACGGCTGGTCGAGCCGTCGTCGAGTTTGATGCCGGCGGGAATGTGGCTGTAGGCTCGGCTATCCTCGTTCAAGGGATCAAAGGCTCCAGTAATGGAGGCGGAACGGTTGATATCCATGCGCAGGGGAATCTTGATATCGTCGATATCCCGGGCGGCGGCTCGACGCTGATCAACACCAGTGGCGGACGCTATAGCCAGCAGTACGGCTATGCCACCTACGCTGGAGCGGGTGGATACGCTCGCCTGCGCGCCGGTGGCGACATCTTCATCGACCGCAAGGCCAAACTGCGCGGCAACAGCGGGACGGGGCAAGATGGTGCGGGCGGTACATGGTACGTAGAGGCCGGCGGAGATCTTTACACGAATACGAAAATTCAGGGGCGGGGACGCGGCTCCAGTGGTTTTGGCGGGATCATACGGCTGCGAGCCGATGGCGATGTCGAGCTCGGCAGTAAAACCTTGGTCACGAATCGGGCCCTCAGCGGCGGTACCATCGACATCTACAGTCGCTATGGCGGACGCGTCACAGTCGATGGGAAGATCGACGGCCGAGCCGGCTCGAGAGCCTACTTCGTCAACAGTACCTTCTACGGCTTCATGGGTGACGGTGGCGACATCTACATCGGAGGCGGCGACGTCACTGTCGGTGGTCGAGTCCGTACGGGGGGCGGCGCTAGTGGCGGTAAGATCCGCCTTGATACGTGTCGTCTGTCGCTCCCCCGTGGCGCTGTCATCAATTCGGGCTCCGGACGTCAGTCAACTTCCTTCGGGAGCAACTCTTTTACGATTCGCGAGTCGATGGTCGCTGCGGCGGGCAGTCGCATTTTGACCAAGTCCGGAAGTTCGACCGATATCTCTTTCCGCGATGTCGCCAAGCCGCCCGTGTTGGATGGAACGACCAAGCCGACCGTGAATCTCACGGTCACGCCTGCATTGACGGGTTGCCCTGTGTGCGGGAATTTTGAGATCGATCAAGGTGAGACCTGCGACGACGGTAATACCACGCCGGGCGACGGCTGCGACCAGTTCTGTCAGCTGGAGTAGCCGGATATTCCCCCATGTGAGGTCGGCAGAGATCGGAGTGTTAGGCATGACTGTGTTTCGTTCGATTCGAATCGGTGTAGCTGTTGGGTTTGCGGTCGCTGTTTTGTGCTCGGCCTCCCGGGCCCAGGCGGGGTTTTGCGGTGACGACGTGGGCGGTGTCCGCATTGCCTGTGATTGCGGTGATGTCGTCGCCAGCGATACGACGCTGCGAGCGGACGATCCTATCATCGGTAAGCGTTGCTCCCATGACGGCTTGGTTGTACGCGCCGATTCAATGGCCGAAACGCTTCGGCTCGACCTCGGTGGTCTTGCGTTGGTCGGGTCGGGACACGGGGCCGGCATCATCGTTCAACGCGGTGGTAGTGAGGGAGCGGTGCTCGTCGGCGGCTCGCCTCCACGCATGGCGGAGATCGCGGGTTTCGACATCGGCGTTCTTGTTCCGGCGCCGGGGGCGGTGAGGCGTATCGAGCGTATTGCGGTTCGCGCCAACGGTCACTACGGGCTGCTGCTGCGCCAAGCCGGCGCGTTCGTTACCGACGTGGTAGCCGAACGTAACAGCGGCCACGGCATTCGCATTCTCGGTACCGGCGGGCGTTTTACGGGGCTGCGTGCCGATGAGAACGGCGGCAGGGGAATCATCATCGAATCCGTCGGAGCGATTCTCAGCGATTCCTCGGCGATTCTGAACGGTATGGCAGGCATCGTATCGACCGCGCCGCGCAGCATTCTTTCCAACGTCCGAGCCGACGGCAACGGAACCGACGGTGTGCGTACGAACGGCGGTCGACGCAGCCGCGTCGAAGGGGCCTCGGCGACCGGCAACGGGCGTCGGCAGGTCGACACGAACGAGACTCGAGCCTCCCTGAGGCCGGCGCGATGAGACTTGTCCGCTTTGTGACGGCTGCGTTTCATGCAGTCGCGCTGGTTTCGCTTGCTTTCACGCTCGCACCCGCCGTGGCGGCGACGGTGCCGGCTTCTACGCCCGACGATATATGCCTGCCCACTGCCGATCCCTGCATCATCGATCAGCAGTACGAGGTTCAGGCACCCGGGAGCCTCGACTTCGGCGACCGCTTGGTGCGCATGGTTCCCGGAGGCCGACTTCTTCACAGTGTTGCGATCACATGCCGGGACCTCAGCGTCGAGGTAGGCACGAAGACCGTGGCCTTCGATACCGCCGAACCCGGAAACGTTGCGGGCTCGCTTGATATCAACTGCAGTGGAACGGTCACGATCGACGGCAAGATTCTCTCTCGCGGCGATCCCGGCGGCGATGTCCGTATTTTTGGAGGCCTCGGGGTCACGATCAACGGTCGTATCAAAGGCGACGGTTCTCCGTTGGGGACCGACGGCGGCTCGGTGTTCCTGGATACGGGCGGCTCTTTGATTACCAACGATGTGATCACTGCGCAGGGCATCGGTACCAGCTACAGTGGTGGCCCCAGTGGGGGATTTATACAGCTTTCGGCTGCCGCTGACATTACGGTAAACGGCCAGCTCGACTCGAGCGGAGGCAGCGGTACCGCGTTCGTCGGCGTCGACGCCAAAGGGCAGGTCTCCCTTCACAGTCCGGTCAACGTCAACGGTGGCTCGAGCGTTCCCGAAGCCAATGGCGGGTGCATAGAGGTCTACGGGAAGACCGGAGTCTACGTCACCGGAGGTGGATCGAATCAATCCGCAACGTCTCTGCTGAGCGCGAACGGACGCCCCAGTCTCTACTACGGGTACGCCTATCCCGGGTACGGAGGCAGTCAGTATATAAAGGCCGACTCCGGTAACATCGTCATAGGAAAGAAAGTGAAGATGGCGGCCAACGGCGGCAATCCCGGTGCGGACGGGTCGTACGCCGGATATCTTTCGTTCAACAGTCTCGGCGGCAAAATCGTCGTCGACGGTCAGGTTGTAGCCAAGGGTTATGGCAAGTTGGGTTATGGCGGCGATGTCGTCGTTACTGCGTATGGCGGTTTCGATATGGGGCCGAGCGGGATGATCGACGTACGCGCCAAGCGCGGCGGAACGCTTGATGTCAGCATCCTCGGCTCCTACGGCGGTTCGCAACTCGACGGCAACATGGACGTACGCGGCATCAACAGATTCGGTAACGGCGAATACAGTTACCAGGGTATCGGGGGAACCTTGACGTTTTCGGGCGGCGATATCGTCGTCGGGGGCAGGTTGTTGAACGGTGCCGACGGCGGCTCCAGCGGTATATCCTTGGACGGCTGTCGCCTCGATATGCTCTCGGGCGGGGTGATTGACGTCCAACAGGGTTCTCCTGAGGGGGGCGGCAGTATATCTTTGAACATGCAGGAACATGTGATCGCCAACGCGGGTAGCAGTTTGCTCGCCGATGCCCAAGGCGGCGGCACAATCGATATTACCTTCGGCAATCTCGACAAACCGCCGCTGTTGGAAGGCACGACCGTGCCGAATCCGACCCTTACCGGATCGCGGGGGGCGGGTTGCCCGGTTTGCGGCAACTCGGAGATCGACGCCGGCGAGAGTTGCGACGACGGCAACATGGTCAGCGGCGACGGCTGTCGCGACGATTGCCAAGACGAAAGCTGTATCGCTCAAACCCTTGGCTTTCCGGGCGTGCCGTTGTGTGACGACGGCGACGCCTGCACGCTCGACCGCTGTGATCCTACGACGAGTCAGTGCCAAAACGTTGCAAGCTGTGAAGATGGGGTCCCGTGTACCGTCGATACCTGCGTCGTTGGTGCCTGCCAGCACACGCCGGACGACAGTCTTTGCGACGATGGTAACGAGTGCACCGCCGATTTGTGCGATGCCGTCAGTAACTGCAGTCACGTGAACATGAGCGGCTCTGGCTGTGAGGATGGCGATCTATGCACGGTAACCGGTGCCTGCCGAGTCGGCGTATGCGTGGCCACCGACGTCCGTGCGACCGGGGCGAGCCGGCTGACGTTCCGTTTCAAGGACGGACCGACCAACGATAGGGCTTCTTTCAAGACGATGCTGCCGCTCGCCAAGTTTACGGGAAATCCGACGGTATCGGGCCTTGCTATCGAACTGCGCGATTCGAGCAATCAGACGATCTTTTCCTCTACGATTCCCCCCGGGTCTTTCGTGGACCGAGGCGCTGGGCGCTACGACTTCCGTGATCCGAAATTGACCGTGCCGGGTGCCAACGGCGTTGTTCAGGTGAGAATCAAGACCATCACGAGCAAGGGCGTCGCCAAGACGACGTTCAAGATAAAGAAGACGGAGATCCCCGGTGCCGACGGGCAGTTCCGCATCTCGGTTTCACTTCTGTTTGGTACTGATCCTGCCTTCGACGAATGCTTGACGGCGCGCTTTATCCCATGCACTCCCAAGCCGGGCAAAAATCGGTGTAAGAACTGACCCGGATGAAGCGTCGATTCGATCTACCTGAAGATCTGTACCCTTTTGCGTCGCATTGGTACGCGGTCGACGGCCTGCCGGTTCACTACATCGACGAAGGCCGGGGCAAGCCTCTGATGTTCTTCCACGGGAATCCGACGTGGAGCCTGCTTTACCGCGACATCGTCAAGGGTCTGCGCGACCGCTACCGCTGCATAGCCGTGGACTACCCGGGGATGGGGCTGAGCGGAAAGCCGCGCGAACATGGGCATCCCGAGTACGGCTTTACCCCGGCCGAACACAGCCGCGCGATCCAAGGCTTGGTCGAAGCGCTCGATCTACACGATCTCACCATCATGGTGCAGGACTGGGGCGGACCCATCGGATTGGGCGTGGCAACGAGG
>CAZKLE010000149.1:0-6462 GCA_964553415.1 uncultured Myxococcales bacterium | reverse complement strand
ACCCGCTCCATTGCCGACCAGGCGAGAACGATCCGAATTCCAGTCCATATGATTGCTGCCGGTCGCGATTACGCTCTACCTTGCACGCGTACTCGTGCCGGCCGACTTCGGCATCTTCGCCTTCGTCTTCGCCTACCTGGCTCTGTTTCAAACTCTGACCGAGTACAGCCTGGACACCGTGTTGGTGCGTATGATGACGCAGCGACCCAAGGACCGAGAGCGCATCTTCCGCGCCGGTCTGTCGCTCAAGCTGCTGCTGGCGCTGGTATCTGCTGCGGTTGCGACGCTGGCGGCGCCCTGGGTGTCGGCCGGCAAAACGCCCATGGCCCTCATGCTACCGGCCTCCTTGATTTTGGTCAGCGCCATGGGCGCGGCCTACCGGGCCTATTTTCGTTCGCGTCTCGACATTCGCTCAGTGTTCCTCTTGGCCTCGGCGCGTTCGTTGCTGCTGGCCATAGCCGTTGTCTGCGCGGTGGTCTCGGGTGCCGGGCTGGGAGTGCTGTTCGCATCGATGGCGGCGGCCAATCTCTTGGCCTTCCTCGGCGTTGCCGTGGCCGCGCGCAGTAGGGTTCGGCCCCATCCCTCGTTCGACCCCGAGTTGTGGCGTACGCTGGCGCACGGCCTGGCGCCGTTGCTGGCCAACGCCCTGGCGATGACGATCAGTCTGCGTGCGGGCCAGGTTCTTCTCATGTCGATGCGCGGACCGGTCGAGGTGGGGCTTCTCGGCGCCGCTTCGCGCGTGGTCGAGGCCTTTACCTTGCTGCCCGAGGCCTTGATGATCACCATCTATCCGCTCATGGCCGGTCTGCACCGCAGCGATCCCAAACGCTTGTTGGCGACCGCGGAGAAATCCACGCGTTACCTGGCGGTGGCCACGGGACTGCCGGTTCTGCTTTGCGCCGTAGCCGGACAGGCGGTGATGGGCCTGCTTTTTGGTAGCGAGTTCGCGCGCGCCGGCGACGTGCTTTCTTTGCTCGCCCTGACGGCGTTGCTCAGTGCTACGGGTACGGTGATGATCAACTTGTTGGTGGCGGCGCATCGCGAGGTGATGCTGTCGCGCAATACGATTGTGTTCGCCGTCATCACCGTCATTGCCAGTGTGTTCCTCATCCGCGCGTACGGATATACCGGAGCCGCCGTGGCCATGGTCGCCACCAGCTTTGCCTCGCAAGTATCGCTCTCGCTGCTGGCTTCGACACGAGATTATGCCCGTCCTTGTCTGTTGGCCGGTCTGCGGACCTTCCTTGCCGTGTTCGTTGCCGCCGCTGTTGCCAACGCTTTGCCGGTGGGCTTGGCTGTCGAGATGGCCGCCGCCGTTCTCGTCTACGCCGTTGCCTTGGTGTTGCTGGGTGTCGCCAACGCAGAGGAATGGCGTTTCGTACGCTCGGTCCTGCGGGCCGCGGCGGCGCCCGGGCAGGGAGGAAGCGCAGGTGCGTGAGTCGAGCATCGCCCGTTCGTTTCAGACTCCTTGCGCTCTTTGCGGCTCGGCCGACGTGCGCCTGTATCACGACCAGGGTTATCGCAAGGTGATGAAGTGCCGCTCGTGCGGTCTGGTGTTTGCACAACCGATTCCCAGCCTCGAACAAAAACACGAGACCGAGCGTTTGGCCTACGAAGGCGAACTCCTGCCCGAGGCTGCCGAGTTCTTTGAGAACTGCCATCGCGATTTCACCGAAGACGCCGTCATCGGCCAGTTCCGCGGTGCTTTAGACTGGATCGAGAGCGCGCGCAGCCCCGGTCGCATGCTCGATGTCGGTCCGGGCACGGGTATTTTTCTACACCTGGCGCGCGAGCGCGGCTGGGAACCGGTCGGCATCGACCTGTGCGAGTTGAGCGCCGTCAAGGCCAAGGAAGAGTTCGACATCGAGGTCGACGTCGGTAGTTTCATCGGCCACGACTACGAGCCGGAAAGTTTCGACTGCATCACCATGCTCGACGTCGTCGAGCACAGCCGCGATCCATTGGCCTTTTTGCAACGCGCCTACGAGTTGCTGCGCCCCGGCGGTGTGGTCTATGTGGCGGTGCCCAATCAGCGTTCCTTTCTCACCGTGGTCCTCGACCGCTGGATCCGTATGGGACTGCCGCCGGGCAAATACTTCCTGGAGCGTCTGTACGTCCGTCCGCACTTGTTCTACTTCAATCCGGCGGTTTTACGACACACACTCGAGGCCGCCGGCTTCGAGGTCGAAGACGTCCGCGGCGGCAACGTCTATCTCGGGCGCTATCGTCTGCCGCTGTGGATGCGCGTGCCCTTGGAGGTCGTCTTGCAACTCGGCGGTCTGGTCGGCATGAGCGCCCGCCTCATGGCTTTGGCGCGAAAGCCACGTGCAGTTTCCGCGGTCTTCAGTCGCTCCGCGCCTTGAACAGTTTGGCGGTATTCGTCGATGGTGAGCTGAACGTCGACGACCAGCACACAGCGCTTTCGACCGAATGAAGCTGCATAGTCACGGCCGGCGTCGCGGCGACCGGCATCCTCGGGAGATCGAGAGAGGGGCCGTTTGCCGAAATCTTGATCGCGGCTCTGCCGTCGAGGCCGGCCCGCAACGTCATTTTCGATACCGCACTGTTGCGCCGCGTGCCGTCCTTGTACACCCATCCCGACGAGCTTGCGCGCCACGCCTCTTTGCCGGGTTTGACGACCGCGTCGCCCCGAATGGTCTTCTCGAACGAGAGGCGTGGACCGTTGCCGTCGTCTTGATAGAAACAAAGCGCCAAGGGCATAGCGGATGTTGCTGTGCGGAAGTCATCGGCACTGGTAGCCTCACCGCGTAGCCACTTCCAGGACATACGGTCTTTGCCGCCGGGTTTGTTCGTGAACCTCAAGCGTCCCGAGCCGTTCAACGTCGATAAACGGCAGCCGGGATCCGGGAAAAGCGGACAAAGTTCGTCCGCGATCGCGATAAAGGGATCGGGGTCATCGCCCACGGAGCTGGCCTGACCTTGATCCTTTACGTAGTCCCAGGTCGAGGTAAAGAATGTGATCCAACGTCCGGCACCGTCACCCACCACGGCTCCGCTATTGATGAGATCGGCAGCGCCAAGCCGCCCGTCGAATCGTGCGGAGCCCGTCAACGCTGCGGGCTCCGACCACGAGACGCCGCTATCGAGCGAAGAAATCTGCATGAGATCCCGGTCACTATCGACGCTTCCCTGCAGCGAGTCATCGCTCGAATAGACGATGTAGAGAGTTCCGTCAGCTGCGCGGGAGATCTTCGGGTAGGCTCCTTGCGCCGGCATTTGCAAGGGGCCCCATGTAAGCCCGTCGTCTGTCGAGCGCGAGACGACAAGCAAGCGCGGTTGGAATAATCCCAGGGTGCACGCCCGACTTACGACCCATGCCCCGGTCGAATCCCGCAAGACGTCAAGTCCGAGCAGCGGGCTCAAGTCGCAAGGAGTGGACCCAAGATCAAATGGGCTGCTCGGTGGAAAGGTCGCGCCGTTGTCGATCGATTTCGCAGCGCGAACGATATCGGAACGCTTCCAGACGACCCACCAATCCCCGCCGTCGACGACGATGATCCGTGGTTCGAAGTCATTCGTGTCGTTGCCGGGCAACCCTTGGTCAAGCGTCTGCTCCGCGGCCCAGGTGAGCCCGTTGTCGCTCGAGTGCGAGACGATGATGTCGAAGTTCGACGCGCCGAAAGGGCCGACGTTTCTGGCCCATGCGGCGGCCCAGTTGCCGTGGCCGTCCGTTGCCAGGTCGACGCCTCCGACAGTCAACCCTTGGTAGAACGGACTCGTGAAAACAACGGTCCAGTTCGCGCCGGCGTCAAGCGATCTCGAAATAGTTCCGTCCAGGGTAAGCGTCACCCACGTGCCGTTGCCGTCGGTAGAAATAGCGTAGTCACCCTCGCCTTGCGTAAGGGCACCCGCAAGCAACGGCACCGGTGCGGTCCAGGTATCGCCGTTGTCGCTCGAACGCATAGTCAAGACGTTCTGGAAACCACTGAGTAGGCCCCCCAACGAGTTGCGCGATCCCCAGATCGCAACCCAGTTGCCTAGTCCATCCGTAGCGGCGACGGGTTCTTTGTCGGGTGAGTTCGGAAAATCGTCCTGGTCCGTCTGCGAGATCGTGGTGAACGGCACCGCGGGTCCGAACGATCGAATGGCAAATGCGCTCGGCGGCACGGAGACCGCGCCGCACATGAGTACGACGAAGAAGGAAGCGGCGGCGGCGACGTTCGCATTCATAGCGGGCATTCTCATACAGCGGCACCTCTGTGGCAGGGGTTGTAGCATGCCGGTTGGACGGCACGCAAGGGCTTTCCGAAGATGAACGCGGGGCCCCGTTGCGTACGGGCAATTCGCCAATCGTTCAAGGGCCGTCCGACGGCTCAAGCCGCTTCGCGGTCGAGATATTGCTCGAGAGCGTCGGCGCCGCCGATACGGCTACCGTCGATAAAGATCTGCGGAACCGCAGTCGAGCCGGATACGGCGCACAGAGTGGCCTCGGCAACATCCTTGCCGACCACGACCTCCTCGAAACTCACGCTGCGGGCGGCGAGCATCTCTTTGGCTCGGGCACAGTGCGGGCAACCCCGTCTCGTCAAGATGCTCACACTGCGTTGCGGACGGGCCTCGGGGTCGATCGCGCGCAACATGTGTTCCGCGTCGGATACCTCGTAGGGATCCCCGGCGACCTCGGGTTCGCAAAACAACCGTTCGATCACGCCGTCGCGTACGAGCATCGAATAGCGCCACGAACGCTTGCCGAAGCCGAGATCCGACTTGTCGACGAGCATGCCCATCTTTTCGGCGAACTCGCCGTTGCCGTCGGCGATCATTGTAACGTTTTTTACGCCTTGGTCGGCGGCCCATGCGTCCATGACAAATGCATCGTTGACCGACATGCAGACGATGTCGTCGATACCGCGGGCTTTGAACTCAGCCGCAAGGCCGTCGTAGCCGGGCAGATGGCTGGCCGAGCAGGTTGGTGTAAACGCGCCGGGCAGCGCAAAGCAGACGACGTTTTTCCCGTCGAATAATTGCCGGGTACTCACATCCACCCATGCTCCGCCACGGCGTGTGCGAAAGGTCGCCTGGGGCACCCTTTGTCCTTCTTTGATTGGTTTCATTTGCCCTGATTATCGCGCCTGGTCGCTAATAAATCCAATTGATTATTAGTCTCTATGTGATAACTTTAGATTATCTATGTTGCCGTCGTTTCGACAGCTCGAATACTTCGTGGCCGTCGCTGAACACTTGAGCTTCGGCCGCGCCGCCGACGCCTGCCACGTCAGCCAACCGGGCCTCAGCACGCAGCTGCGCCAGCTCGAAGATACGCTCGGGGTCCGCCTCTTCGAGCGCGATCGCCGCAGGGTGCTGCTCACGCCCGCGGGCCGAAGCCTGTTGGCACGAGCGAGGCGGGTTCTGATCGACGGCGAGGCCTTGGTCGACGCGGCTCGCGTTTTTACCCGGCCGTTAACGGGGGAACTGCGGCTCGGTATCATTCCGACCGTCGCTCCCTATCTGCTACCCGCGGCGCTTCCTTCGCTGCACCGCCACTATCCGGACCTGCGGCTGCTGCTGCGCGAAGACGAGACTCGGGTTTTGGTCAGCCTGTTGGCCGAGGGGCGACTCGATCTGCTGTTGCTCGCTTTGCAAGCCGACCTAGGCGACGCCGAAACCATGGCACTGTTCGATGACCCATTCGTATTGGCCGTGCCGGCCGGACATCGGCTCGCCCGCCGCAAACGAGTCAACGAATCCGACCTCGTAGGCGAGCAGGTGTTGCTACTCCAAGACGGCCACTGTTTGCGCGATCAGGCTTTGCGGGTATGCGATCACGCCGGCGCGACCGAGCTCGGCGACTTTCGAGCGACGAGTTTGACCACGCTTGCCCAGATGGTCGCCGGCGGTATCGGCGTTACGCTGCTTCCCTCCATGTCCCTGGCCGCCGAAGTCGAGTGCCGCCCCGATCTAGTGGCGCTTCCTTTCTCGCGGCCGTCGCCGCGACGGACCATCGGATTGGCCTGGCGGCCGACGACGGCACGCGCCGACGAGTTCCGCCTTCTCGCCGAGGCCTTACAGAAACATTGATGATAATAGACATTAGTGTACTATATCGTATATGAAATTTGAGTCACTGCTCGAAAAGGTGGCCAATGAGCCCTTCTTCGATCTGGCCACGGTTGTTCAGCAATTCCGCGAGGAGCGGGCAGACCTGCGCACGCAGTTGTACCGCTGGACGAGGACGGGCAAGCTTCTATCGCTGCGCCGAGGCATGTACACCTTGGCGGACCGGTACCGCAAGGTCCCGCTCAACCCGGCCGAACTGGCCAACCACCTATACCGGCCGTCGTATCTGAGCGGTCTCTGGGCGCTCGGTTTCTACGGCCTCATTCCCGAGAAGGTGGCAACCTTCACCTCCGTGACACCGCGCGTCCTGCGTCGATTCGAGAACACTGCGGGTCGCTTCGAGTACCGGCATGTGAAACAGAGCGCCTTCTTTGGATACCGCGT
>CAZKLE010000148.1:0-6484 GCA_964553415.1 uncultured Myxococcales bacterium | reverse complement strand
GATCTCTCGCCTTCGCGCTCGGTGAGTTCGACGATACTCAGCGGAGCGTTGTCGCCCTTACGCTTGCCCAGCTTGATGATACGCGTGTATCCACCGTGACGAGTTTCGAAGCGCGGAGCGACCTCATCAAAAAGGTGTTTGAGTGCACCGTCGGTCATGATGAACCGCCTCGCGCGCCGGCGCGCCGCGATGGTACGGAGCTTACCCAACGTGATCATACGATCGGCAAACCTTCGCAACTCTTTGGCCTTGGCATCCGTAGTGGTAACCTGCCCGCGCTCAATCAACGCAGTAGTGAGGTTCCGCAACATCGCACGCCGATGAGACGGAGATCGGCCCAGTTTTCTGCCGGTTTTGAGGTGTCTCATGGGATCAATACTTCTCCTGCTCGAGCCTCATGCGGTCGAGAGCCTCGCGCTCGGGGAACGTCGTCAGCCTCATGCCCAAATACAACCCCATCTCCGACAGCAACTCCTTGATCTCGAGCAGCGACTTGCGGCCAAAATTCTTGGTCCGTAGCATTTCCGGTTCGCTACGCTGGACGAGTTCGCCGATATACTTAATATCTGCGTTCTGCAGACAATTCGCCGAACGTACCGACAAATCGAGCTCATCCACACAACGGAACAAGTTCTCGTTCAGCGGTTCCGCCTGCGGCTCATGGGAAGCCTCTTGAGCCTCAACGGCATCGGAATCAAAATTCACGAGAACCTGAACCTGGTCCTGTATGATCCGTGCCGCAATCGCGATCGCATCGTCGGGGCGCACGCTGCCGTCCGTCCAGACCTCGAGTGTCAGTTTATCGTAGTCGGTCCGCTGACCGACACGGGCGTTGCTCACCTGAAAGTTGACACGAGTCACGGGAGAGAAGGCGGCATCCATCGCGATGGTGCCCACCGGGGCATCCTCGTCACGGGTACGATCGGCCGTCACATAGCCGCTCCCTCGCCGCGCGGTTACCTCGGCCTGCAGGGAGGCCCCGTCACTGAGAGTCGCTATGTGCTGCTCAGGATTCAGGATCTCGACAGAAGGGCCAAACTTGATCTGTCCGGCGGTCACCGGACCCGGCCCGGTTGCGTCGAGCGTGCCAGCATGTCTCTGTCCCTCGTGAATCCGCAGACGGACCTCTTTGAGGTTGAGCACGATGTCGGTGACATCTTCCGTGACACCGTCGATGGTCGAGAATTCGTGAACAACCCCTTCGAGCTTGACGGCAGTGACAGCCGCACCCTTGAGTGACGATAGCAACACACGCCTCAACGCATTGCCGACGGTGGTAGCAAACCCACGCTCGAGGGCTTCCAGCTCGAACTTGCCGTAACGGTCGTCAACCTGCCTGATCTCCAGGCTCGGACGGATCAAATCTTTCCAATTATCCAACATACGTTCTGCGCCTCCGTGGCGGCTCGCGCTGCACGAGCCACCCTTGCGATATCTACTTGGAGTAAAGCTCCACGATCAGTCGTTCGTTTACGGGGATCGTCAGCTCTTCACGTTCCGGCAGCTTAACGACTTTCCCGACGAAATTGTCGGGGTCGAGCTGCAACCATGCGGGGGTTCCTCGACGTTGCCCGAGTTCGAGCGAGCGGCGAAACACCTCTTTCTTGCGGCTCTTTTCCGCAACGGTAATCTCGTCCCCGGCCTTGGTCAGATACGAGGGAATGTTAACGCGCCCACCGTTGACCAAAAAATGCCGGTGCAGGATCAACTGCCGCGCTTCAGCCCGCGAACCGGCCATACCTAGGCGATACACCATGTTATCGAGTCTGCGTTCGAGCAACACCAAGAGAGCCGGACCGGTAACATCGCGCGATCTCTCAGCCATCTCGAAATACTTGCGGAACTGTCGCTCGAGCAACCCGTACATCCTTTTCAGTCTCTGCTTCTCCCGCAGCTGCACGGCGTACTCCGAAACTTTACGACGACGCCCCTGTCCATGCTGGCCGGGGGCATAGTTGCGGCGCTCGATCGCGCACTTGTCGGTGTAGCAGCGCTCCCCTTTGAGAAACAGCTTCACACCTTCTCGGCGGCACAACCTACAAACTGGATCCGTATACCTTGCCACTCTTCGCTCCTATCCCTTCAGACTCTGCGCCGCTTCGGCGCTCGGCAACCGTTGTGCGGAATCGGTGTAACGTCGTGGATCGAGGTCACCTGCAGCCCCGCCGCACCTAGAGCACGAACGGCCGATTCACGTCCCGCACCCGGGCCCTTGATCTTCACTTTTACCGAGCGCATTCCCATATCAACCGCTGTCTTCGCGGCCCGGTCGGCGGCAAGTTGCGCCGCAAAGGGAGTTCCCTTACGGGAACCCCGAAACCCAGCCTGACCGGCGCTGTTCCAAGAAACAACGTTACCGTTGGGGTCGGTGATCGTAACGGTCGTGTTATTGAAGGTCGCGCGCACATGGGCGATCCCTTCGCTGACGGTACGCTTCTTCGACTTTTTCCGTCGCGCCGCCTGTACTGTTCTCTGCCTCGTTGCCATGCTTTCTTATACTCCAGCCGACTATCGCTTCGACGCTTGCTTCTTGCCGGCGATGGCCTTGCGCGGTCCTTTCCGAGTACGCGCGTTGGTATGGGTCCGCTGACCGCGCACCGGAAGACCCCGCCTATGCCGCAGACCTCGGTAGCAGCCTACGTCCATGTAGCGTTTGATATTGGTAGCTATTTCCCGCCGCAGATCGCCCTCGACCTTGAACCCTTGATCGATCGCCGCCCGGATCGCGTTGATCTCGTTATCGTCGAGGTCGTCGCTCTTCTTGGACGGATCGATGCCCGCCTGCTGCAGGATCTTCAAGGCAGACGTATGCCCGATGCCGTAAATATAGGTGATCGCGGTCTCCATCCGCTTGTTGCGGGGAAGATCGACTCCAGCAATTCTAGCCATAGCGTTCCTTATCCTTGCCGTTGTTTGTGTCGCGGATTCTTGCAGAACACGCGTACCTTCCCGTGCCGCTTGATGATCTTGCAATCTCGACAGATCTTTTTCACCGATGCTCGTACTTTCATGTTGCCAACTCTCCGGAGACGCGCCGCCTTCGCCGCACGCTCTCTATAACGCCGTCAAGATCTCCGGACCATCGTCCGTGATCGCAATCGTATGCTCAAAATGGGCGGAACGCCGCCCGTCGGCGGTGACCGCCGTCCAACCATCTTCCTGGATGCGAACCCCCGCAGCCCCCATGTTGACCATGGGTTCGACGGCAAGCACCATGCCGGGCTTCATCCGGTGCCCTCGGCCGATCTTACCGAAGTTCGGCACTTGCGGGTCTTCGTGCAACGCGCGTCCGATACCATGCCCGACAAAATCCCGTACTACGGAATACCCGGCCGATTCCGCGTGTTCTTGCACCACCGCGCCAATATCGCCCAAACGTTTGCCCTCACGCAATTGGTCGACGGCAACCTCGAGGCACACGCGGGTGACCCGAATCAAACGTATTGACTCCTCGTCGACCGTCCCCACCGGGACCGTTACTGCTGCGTCGCCGTAAAATCCGTCCCGCTTGACGCCAAAGTCGAGACTCAACATATCCCCGTCTCGAACCCGGCGATCGGAGGGAATCCCATGCACGACCTCTTCGTTGATCGATGCACACAGCACGGCCGGAAACACGGCCGTTCCCACCCTGTAGTTCTTGAATGCCGGCTCGGCACCGAGCTTCGCGATCATACGCTCGGCCTCACGGTCGAGATACGCCGTCGTCACCCCCGGTCGGACGAGTTCGACCAACGAAGCGAGAATCTCGGCGACAATCTTCCCCGAGCTGCGCATCTTTCCGATCTCCGCCTGCGACTTCAATTCAATCATCTCAATCCGCCGCCATCGCTTGCACGATACGATCGAAAACCTCAGAGGGAGCGCCGCCGGCGTCAATGTTTCGAAGCAAACCGGCATGCCGGTAAAACTCAATCAAGGGGCTTGCCTGTTCTCCGTAAACCTTGATCCGCTTGCGGATCGTCTGTGGCGTATCGTCTTCACGGGCAATCAAAGGCGAGCCACAATCATCGCAAACCCCCTCGACCCTGGGTGGCTTGAACCTGACGTGGTAGGTCCGACCGCATGCAGGGTTCGAGCAAGTCCGGCGCCCCATAAGACGCTCGATAATCTGATCCTGGGGCACGTCGAAGACCAGAGCATAATCGAGAGGCCGGTCGGCTTGGGCAAGCAGAGCATCTAGCTCTTCCGCCTGGGCCGGTGTGCGCGGGAACCCGTCGAGAATAAAACCGCTGCGGCAATCGGCTCCTGCCAGCCGCTCGGTGACAACGCCGAGCACCAACTCATCGGGGACCAAAGCACCCGCGTCCATGTACTCCTTGGCCTTACAACCGAGGGTGGTCGCAGCCTCGACCGCCTCGCGCAAAAGATCGCCGGAAGCGACATGCGGCGCCCCATATTGCTCTTTGAGCAAGCGACTCTGGGTGCCCTTTCCGGACCCCGGAGGGCCGAGGAGTACGGTCCGCACGGCGTTCAGCTTCTCCCCCTCGTCTTGCTCTTGCCGCCACCACGGCCCATGAACCCTTCGTAGCTACGCTGGATCAGGTGAGCCTGCATCTGCGCGACCGTATCGATGGCGACACCGACGACGATAAGCAGAGCCGTTCCACCGAAGAAGAACGGCACGTTGAAACGGCTAATCAAGAACGTAGGCAACACACAGACCGCCGCTACGTAAATCGCCCCGCCCAGTGTAATGCGGGTGAGAATTCGGTCGATGTATTCAGCGGTGCGTTTGCCGGGCCGGATTCCCGGTACGAAACCGCCGTATTTTTGCATATTCTCGGCGACGTCTTGCGGATTGAATTGGATCGCCGTGTAAAAGTAGCAAAAGAACACGATCGCGACGACGTAGATCAGGTTGTACGCCCACGCCCCGGGCGACAGGTAGGCCGCTACCGTTTGAAACACGGGGTACTGGACGAACTGCGCGATCGTCGCCGGAAAGATCAAAAGTGACGATGCAAAGATAGGAGGGATCACGCCCGCCGTGTTCACTTTGAGCGGCAGATGGGTCGATTGACCGCCGTACATGCGTCGCCCAACCACGCGTTTGGCGTACTGCACGGGAATACGCCTCTGCCCGCGTTCGACGAAAACAATGACCGCAACCACCGCGATCATGAAGAGCCCGAGAAACAACAAGACCAGCGGTCCAAGCTCGCCTTGACGAGTAAAGTCGAAGGTCGACGTCATGGCCGAGGGAAGCGCAGCGACAATACCCGCAAAGATGATCAGGCTGATCCCGTTACCGATGCCGCGTTCACTCATCTGCTCGCCAAGCCACATGATGAATGCCGTTCCCGACGTCAGGGTCAGCATGGTCATTAGCCGAAAAGACCAACCCGGATGGAAAACCACGGATCCACCCGCGGGCGTGGTGATCTGCTCTAGCCCCAGAGAGATAAAGAAACCCTGCAGCAACGACAGCAACACCGTGCCGTAGCGAGTATACTGCGTGATTTTCTTGTGACCTTGTTCTCCCTCTTTCTTGAGCTGCTCGAGGTAAGGCACGACCAGCGTCATCAATTCGAGGATAATCGACGCGGAAATGTAGGGCATGATACCCAGAGCAAAGATCGAAAAACGTTCGAGCGCGCCGCCCGAGAACAGATTCACCATTCCGAAGACGGTCTGTGCCGCCGCGCGAAAATACTCGGACAAGGCCTGGCCGTTGATGCCGGGCGTCGGGATCGCGACACCCACGCGATAGACGGCAAGCATCGCCAACGTAAAACCGATGCGCCTGCGCAGCTCGGGAACCCGACCAAGATTTCCGATGTTTTCGATCACGTCCGATACCAGCCTCTACCCTTTAGGAATCGCTCTCGGCGGACGGGCGGGTGAGCACCTCGGCCTTACCGCCGGCACCCTCGATCGACTGCCGCGCCGACGCGGAAAACCCGTGAGCCCTTACCGTCAGCCCCTTCTCCAGTTTGCCGCCGCCGAGAACCTTCACGGGCAAGCGACGCTTGACCAAGCCTTTCTCGCGCAACCGATCCGGATCAACGACCGACCCGGAATCGAAACCTGCTAGATCGGCTAGGTTCACCACCTGGTAGGCGACACGGGCGAAGTTCTTGAACCCACGCTTGGGCAGCCTCCGTGACAGAGGCATCTGGCCGCCTTCGAACCCGGGTTTGGCGGCACCGCCCCCGCTACGTGCCCCCAGGCCCTTGTGTCCGCGCCCGGCGGTCTTGCCGGTGCCCGAACCCGGGCCGCGACCGATACGCTTACGCGGCCGACGTGAGCCCTCCGGGGGCTTTAGGGAATCCAAACGCATCGCCTTACACCTCCACCGAAACGAGATGCGCAACCTTGCGGACCATGCCGCGCACCGAAGGGTGGTCACGCACGATTACCGAACGGCCTGCTCGAGTCAGACCGAGGCCCTTGAGGGTCTCGCGCTGTCGGCGCGTACATCCGCTGAAGCTGCCTGTAAACGTAACACGAATCATATCGTTGCTGGTCATCGTTGCATCCC
>CAZKLE010000147.1:0-6535 GCA_964553415.1 uncultured Myxococcales bacterium | reverse complement strand
GGAGTTCTCCTACTGACGCGCTCTCCGATTGGGTTCACAGTGTGACTGCTCCGCGGGCCTTGGCTAGGCTATTGGTCGGAGCGCTTTGCCCATGCCACTGAACGCCGAAGACCGCGTCGCACTGGCCTATGCCAAGATGCTCCTCGAGAGCCCCAGCCTCGCGGTTCGTCTGACCGCTTTGATCGGGGAGCCGCTTGAGCGAGGCATGCGGCAGCTACCGGCGAATTGGCGTGCGGTGGTCGAGAAAGCCTCTGTCGCGGCGCTTCGGAGCGCAGCCGGGTTTGCACTGGGCACTTTACGTGACGACCCTTACTCGTCGTCTCACGACTGGTGGCACAAGGCGGCGGCGGCAACGAGCGGCGCGCTGGGGGGTGCCGGCGGTTTGGCACTGGTCGGTGTCGAACTGCCGTTGTCGACGACGATCATGTTGAGGTCGATTGCGGCGATCGCACGAAGCGAAGGCCATCAACTGCGTGATCCCGAAGTCCGTTTGGCCTGTCTCGAAGTATTTGCCTTGGGCGGCACCTCGGCGGCCGACGATTCGACGAAGACCGGCTACTACGCTGTCCGTACTCTTCTGGCCCAAGAGGTTGCGGCGGCGACGCGGCACTTGGCCGAGAAGGGACTCACCGATCAGGGCGCGCCGGTGCTTGTGCGCTTGCTGGCGAAAATTGCCTCACGTTACGGTCTGGTAGTATCGGAAAAAGTAGCCGCACAAGCGGTGCCTGTGCTCGGTGCGGTTGGTGGCATGACGGTGAATACGGTGTTCATCGATCACTTTCAGAAGATGGCCTACGGACACTTCATCATTCGACGTCTCGAAGCAGACTATGGTGCCGAGCGGATCCGGGCGGCCTACGAAAACGTTTGAACGTCGAGTCGGCGCGAGGTTTACGCAGCCCCTAAGGTTGGATTTATTGCGACGACGTGGCAAACAGGAGGCGGATAGCTCACTCGACTACGGGTGACACCGCATGAGAGAAAACAGAAGGAAGGGTCTCGATATGATTCAGTTGGAGCTAGCGGAAGAGGATGCGGCGATGCTCGTCAAGGTCCTCGATTATTACGTCTCGGAATTGAGAATGGAGATCGCCGACACCGATCGCGAGGAGATGCGCGACAATCTCAAGGACAAGGAAGAGGCTCTGAGGTCGATTTCCAAGGCGTTGGCCGATCGGCTCTGATCTACGGTCAGGCGGTTCTTGCCGCAACTCGTAGTCCGCAGGAGAAAGTTTGGAACTCATCTGGGTGATTCCGTTTTCCGGCGTCGTGGCGCTTTGTTTTGTCGCGTATGTGGCATGGGAGGTGTTGCGCAGCGATACGGGAACGCCCGGGATGAAGGCGGTCGGCGATGCGGTTTATGAAGGCGCCGTCACCTTCATGAAACGCCAGTACTTGACGATCGGCGTTCTCGCGATTGTCACGTCCGTGGCCATTGCCGTATTGATCGGCTGGTTCGAGAAGTACTCCGAGACCCAGGTGACGGGTTGGCAGCTCGGGCTTGCCACCGCGTTAGCTTTCGTCGTCGGTGCTACGGCCAGTGCGCTGAGCGGCCTGGTAGGCATGTATGTTGCGGTGAAGTCCAACGTACGTGCCGCGAGCGCTGCACGCCACGGCGTCGGCCCGGCACTGCGCATCGCTTTGCTCGGCGGCGCCGCCAGCGGCTTTCTGGTCGTTACGCTGTCGTTGCTCAGCGTGTACGGGATGTTCCTTTTCTACGGTGGCTTGTCCCATCCTCAAGATGCTCCCTTTTTGATCGTCGGCATGGGATTCGGCGCCAGCTTCGTGGCCCTGTTTGCCCAGCTCGGCGGCGGTATTTACACGAAAGCCGCCGATGTCGGCGCGGATCTGGTCGGTAAGGTGGAGATCGGCATCCCCGAGGATGACCCGCGCAACGCCGGGGTAATCGCGGATTTGGTGGGAGACAACGTCGGCGATTGTGCGGGACGTGGTGCGGACCTTTTTGAATCGACGGTGGCCGAGAACATCGGAGCGATGATTTTGGGTGTGGCGTTGTTCGCTGCCACCCGGCGTCCCGAGTGGATCGTATTCCCGTTGGTCGTTCGCGCCTTCGGTCTCATCGCTTCGATTGCCGGCGTGTTTGCGGTGACCTCCGTGCCGGCTTTCAAATACAAAAGCGGCGAAGACCCCATGGCGGCGTTGTTTCGCGGCTTTGCGGTCGTCGCCGTACTCGGGGCCGCGTCGATGTATGTAGTCGTGGAAGCCATGCTCGGTATAGGTTGGTTCTTTGTCGCAGGTTTGATCGGTTTACTCATGAGTGCGGCTACTTTCGCGATTACGTTGTACTACACGGACGTGCGGTTTCGACCCGTCCGTTCGGTCGTGCGAGCGAGTCTGATGGGCGCCGGACCGAATATCATCACAGGTCTAGCGGTGGCGTTCGAAAATGCCGCCGCGCCTGTCGCCGTCATGGTCCTGGCCCTGCTGGGGTCCTTTTATTGCGGCGTCCAAGCGGCACCGGAACTTCACGTATCCGCGTATCAAGGCGGCGTATATGGCACCGCGGTGGCGACCATGGGGATGTTGATGCCGGCCGCCTTCATTTTGGCCATGGATACATTCGGTCCGATCGTCGATAACGCCGGCGGCATCGTCGAGATGTCCGGCGCGCCCGACGAAGTTCGCCGCGGAACGGATGCGCTCGACGCGGCCGGCAACACGACCAAGGCGCTCACCAAGGGGTATGCGATCGGTTCGGCGGCGCTGGCTGCGTTCCTGCTCTTTACGGCCTACCTCCACAAGGTAGAGCTGGTTCGGCGTACTTTGGGAAGGCCGGCGGCTGAGATCGCGGCCTCGTATACGGTCGACATCGCTAAGATCGAAGTGTTCGCCGGCGCCATGATAGGTGCGATGCTGGTTTTCCTGTTCAGCTCGCTCGCAATCCGCGCCGTCAGCCGGACGGCGGAAAAAATCATTGCGGAAGTGCGGCGGCAGTTTCGTGAGGTTCCCGGACTGATCGAAGGAACGGGAAAGGCCGACTACGCGCGTGCCGTCGACATCACCACACGGGGAGCGTTGCGCGCTATGGTCGCGCCCGGTGCTTTGGCCATCATCGTGCCGGTTCTTGCCGGCATGCTGCTGGGTGCCGAGGCGGAGGGCGCACTCATCATGGTGGGAACGATCACCGGCATCGTCCTGGCGGTTGCGATGAACAACGGCGGCGCTGCCTGGGACAACGCCAAGAAACAGATCGAGGCCGGCGGCCTAATAGACGATCAAGGCCTGGTCGTCGGCAAGGGAAGCGCGGCACATAAGGCGTCGATCGTCGGCGACACGGTGGGTGATCCTCTCAAGGACACCGCCGGTCCGTCTTTGCACGTGCTCATCAAGTTGTTGGCCACGCTGACGCTCGTTCTCGCACCGCTTTTTGTCTGAGCGGCGATTGCAGATCGAGGCGGGCTACTTCGCAGGAGCAGGAGCTGAAACGAATGCGTGTGTATGGATCGAAGGTCTCCTATTTTACGGGCAAGCTGGAGACCTACCTTCGCTACAAAGGCATCGCCTACGAACGATTGCCGCTGATCCGCTATAGCAAGAAAGTACGTGATCATGTGGGAACCACACAGATGCCCGCCGTGGAACTCGATGATGGCCGTTGGATGTCGGACACCACGCCGATCATCCGGCATTTCGAAGAAAAATATCCGGGGACTCCGGTCCTGCCCGAAGACCCGGTTCTGCGTTTTCTCGCGCTTCTCATCGAAGACTATGCTGACGAATGGCTGTGGCGTCCGGCCATGCACTATCGCTGGAGCTACCGTTACGATCGCGAACTGCTCAGCGGCATTCTCGTCGACGAATTGCTCGGGCACATTCGCGCTCCCCGCTTCGTAAAAAAAATTCTCATCGTGCGTCGACAGCGCAATGGATTCGTCGTCGGTGACGGTGTGTCCTCCGCGACACGGCAGCATGTTGAATCGGGCTACTTAGCGGTGCTTGCCAACATGACTCGCATGCTCGATGGACGGAGGTTCTTGCTCGGAGATTCCCCGTCGATTGCGGATATCGGACTGATGGGCCCCATGCTGAGACACTTCGGCCACGATCCGACCCCGGCAGATATCATGCGCGAGCGAGCGCCCGCTGTCTACGAATGGATTGCGCGTTTGTGGAACTCGAAAGCTTCGGCGGCGACCCCGGTTTGGGTGGATGCTCTGCCCGAGGACGCACAACCTATGCTCCGGGAGATCTGCGAAACGCATCTCGTTCAATTGGAGCACAACGCGCGAGCATTTGGGAAGAACGCCCGTCGATTCGACGTGGAGATTCAAGGATGCGCGTATCGAAACCTACCGGTTTCACGCTACCGGGTTTGGTGTCTCGAGGTGCTGCGTAAGCGGTACGGCGCCCTGCAGACCGGTGAACGAGCCTTGCTTCGGTCGCTGCTTGCCTACCCCGCGGCGGGGATTTTGTGGGCGGCGGAGCGGCCAGCTCGCTCGGGTTATGATGAAGCGTTCGAGGCTCCGTTCAACCGTGCCATGAACGTGTACGCAGACGGCGTACCCCGTTGAGTTTCACCGCCGATCCGAACGGCGGCTGTTTGTAAGCCGGTGCGTCGCGAGGATACGGCCTTACCCGCGCAATGGAACTCGGCAGTGGTCGCCGGTCCGGGGGCGCACGGCTCGCGCCGCGATGCGCGCGCAATGCCCGCAGGTCTCGCAGTCGGTCGCATTGCAGCCGCCGGGAAGGAGAAGATTGGAGAGGGCACGGTTGTCCAGCACCCAGGGTAGCGTTGAATCGATCAGGCTCGAGGCCTGCCGCAGCAGCCCGAGGCTGCGACGGGGCCCCAGGTGCCGCAGCACGTCAAAAATCGGCAGTCGGCGTGTGCGAGGGGGAGCCCCCCGTGGACCGAGAAGCTCGAGAAGATCGCCGTCCCAGGACTGCCGATGATACGCCTGCACCCGCTCCACCAAAGCCTTCGTCGAACAAGAACGATCGACAACTTTAAAATTGTGGACGCCCACGGCGCGGTAGCGGTCCAGGTCCTCGGGGCGGATGAAATCCGCACGCACGAGGTTCACGGGTTCCAACCGCTTTTGTTCTCGGCACCAGAGCATGCAGGGGTCGACCGGCTGACTTCCCGGGCGTGAGGAGTGCGAGAGCCGCGCTGCGTGCGTACGCGCTAGCGGACATCGCAGCAGGCAGCCGATGTTTACGGGCAGCTCCGCCGTGGCATTTGTGGCGGAGGCGATGCGCCGGATGCGCGACAGGTCTCGGCCAACCACGTGGGTGTCGAGAGCGAGGACGTGGGCCCCTAGGTCGGCCCAGTAGCGGGCCTGCTCAACCGTCGTGATCCCGACGAAAACGCTGACGCGGATACGCAACGGCGTATCCCGTGCAAGGGCCACGAGCCAGGGGTGGGCTACCGTCGTGGCAGTGACCCCGAGATTAACCACACGGGACAAGGTACGCCGCAGGCGCTTCTCGAGGCGTACGTTTTCCTCGTGGCCCTCGAGGCACAGAGGATTGAGAAGGAAGTTGAAGCCCATGCCGACGTCACGACAACGTCGGACGTGACGCTCCAAGCGGCGCCACGAAACCGGGGGTGTTACCACACGCGGCCGCCCATGCCCCAGAGGAGAATCGTCGCAGGCTCCAAACAGCTCGTCGACCTCCAACCCGGTCAACCGACGAGGCAGCCCGTCGTCGAAGTTCGTTGCCACCGAGAACATGAACCCGTCGAGAATACTCCAATCGTTTGGTCGCGTACAACGGGCTTGGCTCGGGCGCGGAAGTAGAGAGAGCCTCGAGGAACGCGCCGGTCCCACAGCCTACATCGAGAAGGGTCTCACCTGTTATTTGCGCGTATTGTAGGCCTAGTTGGTCAGCCGCCGGCGTACCGCGCGTCGTGATGCCGCTAACAGGAACAGCGATGCTCCCACCATGTAGGCCAGATCCCAAAGCACCTGCCATGAGAACTGTGCCCGAAAGGCCGCGTGCGCAAGCCGTACCGGATGAACCAGCGGAAGAATCTCGGCCAGCCAAAGGGCCGAGGCCGGCAGGCGCTCTTCGAGTGGGAAGAACACGCCGGAGAAAAGAAACAACGGTGTCAGAAACAGTGTGAAGTAAAAGCTGAATACATCGATCGTGTATACTCGCAGCGAGAACGCGAGGCCGATCGCCGCAAACAGAAGGCCGGCAAGAGGAATCAGCGGGATGACCCACAGTACGGAGGCTCTCGGTGCCAGGCCGAAGCCGGCGACGACCAATAGGAACGCAGCTCCGTAGATCGATGCGCGGGTAACCGCCCATAAAGTTTCGCCGACCAACACATCGTCGGGATCGATCGGGGTGGTCAGCATGGCGTCGAAGGCTTTCTCGAAGGTTAGCCGTACATATACGTTGTAGGTCACCTCGAAGCTCGCGCCCTCCATAGCTGCGACCATGATAAGGCCGGGGGCGAGGAACTGCACGTAGGATGTACCGCCCATCTCGGTGATGTAACTTCCCACGCCGATTCCCATTGCCGCCAGGTACAGGACCGGCTCGAAAAAGTTGGGCAGTAGGCTGAACT
>CAZKLE010000146.1:0-6581 GCA_964553415.1 uncultured Myxococcales bacterium | reverse complement strand
ACGGCCGATGCCGGTCTGGACCTCGTCCAGCATCAGCAGCCATTCATGCCGGGCACAGCACCCCGCCAGGCCGGCCAGATAGCCCGGGTCCGGGATCACCACGCCGCCCTCGCCCTGGACCGGTTCCACCAGTACGGCGACCACATCCGGGCAATGTTCCGCCAGTTCCGCAAGCGCTCGCGGATCGTTATAGGGGATCCGCAGGAAGCCCTGTACTAGGGGTTCGAAACCCGCCTGTACCTTGCGGTTGCCGGTCGCGCTCAGGGTCGCCAGGGTACGGCCGTGGAAGCTGCCCTCCATGACGACGATCATTGCGCGCGGTTGTGAGCGGAATCACGGCATCGCTGTCGATCCCCGACCCGCGCTCTTCTACAAACGCGTTTTCCGGAGACGATCGTAATGTTCGAAAGACATAGACTGAGAAAATTTTCCATAGGTCCTGTTGTAGGTCTGGCTGCCGTCCTATGGACAGCCGCTTCGTGCTCGCTGTTCTTACCGCCACAATCGGCTCTGGCTCAATCACAACCCGCTGCCGGCTACACGAAACTCACGCTAGCGCAGTCCTTGGAGATCGCGTTCGAGAAGAGCCCCAATCTGAGGGCTGAACGCGCGCGCCTTGCCGAGGCACGAGGCCGGCTCGTCGGTGCCCGAACCTACCCCTTCAACCCGGAACTCGGCATCGAGGCTGCGTCGCGAAGAGGGCGGTCCGGAGCAAACGATACTACCGATCGGGGAATCAATCTCAGCCAGGAGATCGAGATCGCCGGACAGCGCGGACGCCGCATCGACGTCGCTCGTGGCGAGCTGACAGCGGCCAACTCTCGCCTTCTCCGGGCCAAGCGGATGTTGGCGGCCAAAGTGCACCTCGCGTTTTTGAGCGCGTTGGAAAGCGAAGCTCTGTTGCAGGTCGCACGGGCCGAGTCCGAACTCGCCGGCGACCTTCTCGACCTGACCGAGAAACGCTTGAGCAGAGGCGCCGCGACCCAACTCGACGTCAACGTCGCTGCGGCCGACTTTGGCCGAGCAACACAAGCCCTTGGCGAGGCCCGCGCGGCCTCGGCCGTCGGTCGCGCCTCTCTTGCCGAAGTCCTCGGCCTGGACCCCTCCCAGCTGCCTCATGCCGACGGGCACCTCAATGCTGCAATGCCTCCGCCCAGGCCGCTCGAGGAGTTGCTCGCGCGCGCGCAAAGCAACCGAGCCGACCTCGAAGAGCTGCGCCAGTTGGAACTGGCCGCGCAAGAGCGTATTCGCTTGGCGCGCTCGAAGGCGTGGCCGAACGTACGCCTGGGGCTGTTCGCCGCCAAAGAGGAGCGTACCGACACGCTCGTCGGCGGCGGCTTGACGGTCCCCGTTCCGCTTTTTCAGCGGAACCAGGGCGGCATCGCCACGGCGCGGGCTTCGGCACGACTCGCCCAAGCCGATCGTGATGCGGCGCGGCTCAGCGTCGTGCGCGAGGTCGTCGCAGCCTACGAGCACTACCAGGCTGCCGCCGCCGCGCTCGCGAGTCTTCGCAAGCGCGTTCTCGGCACGAGTAGAGAAAATCTCAAACTCATGAATCGGGCCTACTTGGCCGGCAAACTCAGCTGGGTGGAGGTCCTCGTCATGCGTCAGACTTTGTTCGACGCGCGTCGCGTATTCATCCGAACCGGCACCGAACTGCGACAAGCGCGCATCACCATAGACATAGCATCCGGGGAAATGCCCCTACCGGCCCGAGCCATGACGGAGTCCGCACGATGAAAGAAACAATGAAAGCACTTTGCATCACGGTTTTACTCGCTTGTCTGGTCGCACAGATCGGCTGCAGCGGCGGCAAGGGTCACGACGAGACGAGCCACAGCGAGCATGAGCAAACGGGCTCCGAACATGCGGCCGAGGTCGGACACGAAGAGGGCATCGTCACACTTGCCCCCGAAGCGGCGGCGCTCACGAACATCAAGCTGGCGCGCGCAGAACAGCGGGCCATATCGCCCGTCTTGCATACGACAGCGAGGGTCGCTTTCGACGAACGCAAGCTGGCGCACGTAAGCCCGCGTATTGCCGGTCGTGTGCTTCGCGTGCACCACGAACTGGGCGATGACGTTGTTGCAGGGGAAGTACTCGCTGTCTTGGACTCCATCGACCTCGGACAGGCCAAAGCCGACTACCTGACCGCACGAGCAGAGGAAGACCTCGCGAGCAAGACCTTGGCGCGGGAAGAAAGCCTTTACAAAGACAAAATCTCCTCCGAACAATCCGTTCTCGAGTCTCGTACCGTGCACGAAAAGGCGCTGGCTCGCCTTCGGGCCGCCGGCGAAAAACTTCGCCTGCTGGGCATACGCGACGAACAGATCGAGACCATCCGCTACGGCGATCCGGAGGCATCTCTCTTTTCCGTCGAGGCTCCTCTCCAAGGTCGTGTCGTCGCCAAACATCTGGCGATCGGCGAACTGGTAAGCCCGACCGACAAGATCTTCACGGTCGCCGATCTCGACCACCTTTGGATTTGGATCGACGTGTTCGAGCGCAACTTGTCCCGCGTGCACAGCGGCGACGAAGCGGTTGTCGTCACGCAGGCCTACCCCGGGCGCCTGTTTCGCGGTCTGGTAACCTACGTCCGCGACCAAGTCGACACGGATACGCGCACTGCGAGGGCTCGCATCGACATCGATAACCCCGACCGAGCCTTGAAACCGGGTATGTTCGCCAAGGTGACGCTGACCGATGTTCACAACCGCGGCGGAAAGGCCTCGGGGCGAGGTGCAACTACGACCGTACCCGCTTCGGCGGTCATTCGTGACGGCGACGGTTGGGTAGCCTTCGTCAAGGAAGGCGAGCGGCGTTACCAACGACGGGAAGTTCGCCTCGGAGTGCGCACCGAGCATTTCGTGGAAATACTCGAAGGCGTCAAACCGGGGGAGACGGTCGTCAGCAAAGGGATATTCGTCCTCAAGTCCGAGATCGCGAAAGCCGAGATGGTTAGCGGCCACGGCCACTAAAGGAGCGACGCCATGATTCAACGCATCATAGACTTTTCGATCGACAATCGCCTGCTCGTCATCATGGGTTGGCTCCTCGTAATCGGCGTCGGCATCCGCTCGCTCGGAGGCTTACCGATCGACGCCGTCCCCGACGTGACCAACATTCAGGTCCAGGTTCTCACCAACAGCCCCGGACTTGCCCCCGAAGAGGTAGAACAATTCATCACCTTCCCGGTCGAGACGGCCATGAGCGGACTCCCGCGCGTGGAAGAGATCCGCTCGGTATCGCGCTTCGGCTTGTCGGTAGTCACCGTGGTGTTCGAGGAAGACGTCGACATCTACTGGGCGCGTCAACTCGTCGGCGAACGCCTCGGCGATGCTCGCAGACAGATCCCCGCAGGCTACGGCGAGCCGGAGATGGGGCCTATTTCGACCGGCCTCGGCGAAATCTACCAGTTCGAAGTAAAAGGCGATCCGATGTGCAAGCCGGGAGAGGCGGACACCGAGGGCTGCTTCACCCCTATGGAGTTGCGCACCATTTTAGACTGGCACGTGAACTACCAGCTGCGATCGGTAGCCGGCATCGTCGAGGTGAACTCCTTCGGCGGTGAACTAAAGACCTACCAGTTGACGATCGACCCCGGCCGCTTGGTCGCATACGGACTGACCACCGGAGAAGTCCTCGATGCGCTTGCCCACAACAACCGCAACGTCGGTGGCGGCTATATAGCCCATCAAGGCGAACAATATCTGATTCGCGGCGAGGGGCTCGCGGAAAGCCTGTCCGACATCGGCAACATCGTCGTCAGCAACGACGCGGAGGGCACTCCGGTCTACGCGAAAGACCTCGGAAAGGTCGAGTTCGCACCTATGATTCGCCAGGGCGCCGTCACCCGTGACGGACGCGGCGAAGCCGTTGTCGGCATCGTGATGATGCTCATGGGAGAAAACGCGAGGGCTGTGGTCGAGCGCGTGAAAGAGAAAATCGCTCAGATTCAGATGACACTTCCCAAGGGCGTCAGCATCGACACGTTTTACGATCGCACCGAGTTGGTGCAGCGGACTATCCACACCGTAGCCAAGAACCTGATCGAAGGCGGCGCACTCGTCATCATCGTATTGCTACTCCTGCTCGGGAATCTACGCGGCGGGCTCATCGTCGCTTCAGCCATCCCTTTGTCGATGCTCGTGGCCCTGACGGCGATGAAGCAGGCGGGGCTGTCCGGGAACCTGATGAGTCTGGGTGCGATCGACTTCGGCCTCATCGTCGACGGCTCGGTGGTCATGGTCGAGAATATCGTCCGCGTGCTCCATCAACGACGCAGCGACACCAATACGACTCATATCGAGAAGGTGCGTGCGGCGGCCCACGAGGTCGCAAGACCGGTAGTCTTTGCGGTGGGCATCATCATGATCGTCTACCTCCCGATCCTCGGCCTACACGGGGTGGAAGGAAAAATGTTCCGCCCCATGGCACTCACCGTCGTGTTCGCATTGGCGGGATCCTTGGTCTGTGCGCTGACACTGATGCCGGTGTTGGCCAGCATGTTCCTCCACAAGGTCTCAGAGACCGAGCCTCCGCTTTTTCGTCTAGCCAAGCGCGTCTACAACCCGGTTCTGGCCGCGACCATACAACACAAAGGCGCGACCATGGCTGCGGCGATAGGGCTCTTCACGGCCAGCATGTTTCTCGTTCCCTTCATGGGTGCCGAGTTCATACCGCGCCTCGACGAAGGTTCAATAGCGATGCAGGTCTGGCGGCTTCCCAGCATATCGCTCGAAGAGTCAAACAGCCTCAGTACAATGGCCGAGAAAGTGCTGAAACGAGATTTTCCGGAGATCAAGACCATCGTCTCGCGTACCGGCCGGGCCGAAATAGCGACTGATCCGATGGGGGTCGAGATCAGCGACACCTACATCATACTCGAACCGCCCGATCGCTGGCGCTTCGACAGCAAAGAAGAGCTGGTCGAGGCCATCGACGCGACGGTGAAGCGAGCCGTACCCGGCGCCATCTTCAGTTACTCACAGCCGATCGAACTGCGCGTACAAGAACTGATATCCGGGGTACGTTCGGACATCGCCGTACACATCTACGGTGATGATCTGCTGCTGCTCAAAGAAAAGGCCGACGAGGTCGCCCGTGTTCTGCAACGAGTAGCGGGAGCGGCCGACGTCAAGGCCGAGCAAACTCAGGGCCTACCGATGATGCGTATACGGATCGACCGTGAGGCCATCGCACGTTACGGTATCAACGCCGAGACGATACTCGATGTGATCGAAACGATCGGAGGGAAGCCGGTCGGCACGGTTCTGGAGGGACAGAAACGATTCACACTGCAGGCACGCTTCGATCCGAAGGTACGCCGAGACCTCGATCGTGTACGCGACCTGCGAGTCGCAGCTCCGCCTCTGAAAGGGGGGCCGCCCCGACAGATCCCACTTTCCCAGCTCGCCGACATCCGCATCGAAGACGGACCGGCACAGATTAGTCGTGACCGCATCAGCCGTCGTATCAATGTAGAGGCCAACGTACGCGGCCGTGACCTGGCTTCCTTCGTGGCCGACGCCCAGGCGGCCATCGCGAAAGAGGTCGAGCTGCCGACGGGCTGGACGATCGAATGGGGCGGGCAATTCGAGAATCTGCAGGCCGCCTCGGCGCGCTTGATGCTTCTGGTGCCTCTGGCATTGCTGCTCATCTTCGTGTTGCTCTACTCGACCTTCGCCTCTACGCGCCTGGCCATGCTCATTTATCTGAACGTGCCCATGGCGATCACCGGCGGTATCGTAGCCCTAATGTTACGCGGCTACCCTTTCTCGATCTCCGCCGGCGTAGGCTTCATCGCGCTATTCGGCGTTGCCGTACTCAACGGCGTGGTACTGATTTCCTACATCATCCAGCGACGCCGCGAGGGCTTGTCGGCCGAACAGGCCGCAGTCGAGGGCGCCAAGATCCGCCTGCGGCCCGTGCTGATGACCGCCATGGTCGCGTCTCTCGGCTTCATCCCCATGGCGCTGGCATCGAGCGCCGGCGCGGAGGTTCAGCGGCCCTTGGCGACCGTAGTAATCGGCGGCTTGGTGACCTCGACTCTGCTGACGCTACTCGTACTGCCCACGCTGTATGCTCGCTTCGGCGGTGATCGAACCGGCGTAGAACTGTGAGGAATCAAAACATGAAAGAAATCAAAGCGATCATTCAACCGTTCATGCTCGAGCACGTGCTCGAAGCCCTCGCCAGCATGAAAGGGCTTCCCGGACTGACGGTCTCGGAGGTGCTCGGCTGGGGAAAGACTCGAGCCGCCGAGGCGGGCGATCCCGTCAGCGAAGCCGGGCACACCTTCGCGGAGAAACGCAAGATCGAGCTCGTGGTATCGGACGAACTGGTTGAGCCCGTTGTAGAAACGATCAGGCGCGCGGCGCACACGGGTAACGTCGGTGACGGAAAGATCTTCGTCGTCGAGGTCGGGCAGGCCGTCAAGATTCGCACCGGCGAGCGCGGCGCTGGGGCGGTCTGATCGCGCGGATAGTCGTCGTCTCACCGCCGCCGAGCCCCTCTACGCCCTCCTTGATCAACCGAGGCACCATGGCCAGCACCGCCAGGGGATCGGCCCCACCACCAAG
>CAZKLE010000145.1:0-6582 GCA_964553415.1 uncultured Myxococcales bacterium | reverse complement strand
GGTGGGGGGGGGGGGGCACCACACCTCCCAGGCGTCATGTTGGCGGGCTTTTCCCTGAGCGGATAGCAGCTGGGTGGTAACACGGGCCAGGTTCTCGGCTTGGACAAGCTGTTCGACCCCCGTACCAACTTCGTCTATCGGACGAACCCCACGGTCCTGCGCAATCAAGCCTCGGCGCTCGAGGTAGGGCAGTGGTCGCCTTGGTTCCGTGTTCCCCTCTCGGCGCGCCGTGCCGAGGGAGTCATGAAGATCAAGCGTTTGGACCCCGATCGCTACTATTTCTCCCCGTTCTATAGGGTCGATGATGGATTGGTCGTGAGTTATCCGGCGGACCTGCGCAGCCGAGATCAGTCCAAGATCGGCGATTTCTACATTCCCGAGGGGCCGGGCTGGTCCAAGCATGCCGAGCCCGACACGCCGCGCTACCTGTACGAGCATATCCTCGATGTCTCCAAGATTCAGACGCGTGCGGCGGCGGCCTTCGCAAGCGGGGACTGGGATCTATTCATTTACGTGAATACGCTTGTCGACCGGGTCTCGCATCCGTATTGGGCTTATATGGAACCGGAAGCCTTCGAGGGCGTCGATCGGGCCAAGGCCGATCGATACAAAGACACGGTTCGCGAGGCCTATCGGCAGATGGACCTACAGCTTGGCCAAGTGCTCGAGCAAGTCGGCGGCGACGATTTCTATCTTGTGGTAGTTTCCGACCACGGTTTCGGCCCCAGCCCGAACAAAAGACTTTTCATCGGCACCCACCGCTTCGAGGGTATCTATCTCGTGGCCGGGCCCGGACTTCGTGGAGCCCGAGGTCCACGTATCAACATTGAAGACTCGGCGCCGACCATCCTGTATCTACTCGGATTGCCGACTGCTGGTGATCTGGCCGGGAAGCTCTTGGCCCCGTTGGTTCCGGCCCTCGGCGTGCCGAAGCCGCCGGTGCAGAGCTACGAATACGCCGCTCGGTCGGGTTCGGACGTGCCGGTGGACGCACAGACCTGGGAGCAGCTACGTGGCTTGGGCTATGTGGACGGGGCGCCGCCCAGGCGACACAAAACGCAGTCGCCACGCTGATTAGGTCCTTCCCGGCCGCCGACGATCAGTGCGAGACGGGTTGCTTCGCCTGTTCGTCGTCGAATAGGATCTCTCCGTCGGCGAGGAGCGCCTCGAGAACCTCATTCAGCGAATCCAGAGGGTCACCGGCCAGCGACGCGTAGTGGACGCCGCGGCGAATGGCATCGGAGAGCTCGACGACGAGAAACAAAGTGTCGTAGGAGGAGATCTCGAGATCCTTAGGAGTGATGGGGATCCTTACGGTTCTCTCGAGGCTGGTGCTAACGTTCATACCGACAAAGCTCCAAAACCCGTGCCAAAGCGGCTCGGTAGGCGGACAGGCTTGTGCCCCCTACACGGGTGGTCCATTTTGCGTTTTGGCCTCTGCTGCAGCAAGACTCCGTGCCGTGCGGAATTGTTCGAGTACCGTTGCGCTTTTCTCTTAATGCGGTGAGTCAAGGATAGGCCGTTTTCTTGCCATTGACCCAGCCGGAAGGGGTGGAGAGCACAGGATCGTCCGCACTGCTGACCCTGGCCGCCTTGATCCGGATTGCAGCCTCGCACGGAAAATCGCGGGAGAATCGATTGCGTCTATCAGTGGGAGGAGGGTTGACCGGGGTGTTCCACGAACTCTTGGATCGGCGCGGTCCCCGTTCGCGGAGTGATACGTGGGCGCGAGGTCGCCGTGTCGGTCCGTCGGCTCAATCGTGCTTTTTCAAATAGGCACGACTCGAGGTCGCTCTGTAGACGCTGCCGGTCGCTCAGGCAACGTTGTTTTTCGGGGTCGTTGTTGGCAACACCCGGCGCGGGCGCAGCAGGGCAGCCGGACGCCTTGGCGGTGACGACTTTGGTCTTGCTGCTCGGGCTAGTCGCGACCAGGTTTTGGATCTGTCTGGACTGATGGCTGACGACATCGCCTAAGAATCCGACCTCCCGAGTCAGAGCGTCGATCCGCGAGCCCCAGACCAAATAGCCCAACCCGAAGGCGCAGATCAGGACGACCGCGATTTCGACAAGGCGTTTGACCACAGCTGTCAGACTAGAGGCGAGGTCACGGGCAGTCAACGTCGTGTGAGCGCGAGAGTGCGCCGCAGAACATGCGAAAAGGCATGCCCCCGCACTCGACGGCTAAATTTATGACGTCGGTCGGCCATGAATGTACAATCGTCCAAGGGTCACACTCATCGCTCGCCCGAAAACCCGGGAAAACGGGCTTCTCGGAGATGGCATAGCCATTGCTCATGTCATGGGCAACAAACAACTCCACGAACTCGTGAGGAACTAGGAGACAAACAATGAAATTGATCAAGGCACTTTGGAATGATGAGCAGGGCGCGTCGATGGCGGAATACGCTCTGTTGATGGCACTTATCGCCGTCGCCACGATTGGCGCGATTACCGCGCTTCGCGACCAGATCATCACGATCTTCAACAACGCGACCACGGCGATGTCGGCCGCCAGTTAAACTGGCTCGAACGGGCCGAGCGGTGTGCCGCTCGGCCCTTTTTTTTGGTGGAGGTGGATGGCGAGGATGAATTCCGTTGTCGCGATTGCTGCGGGCTTGTATTTGCTAAGCGTAGCCGTCGCCGATCTGCGTTCACGTAAGATCTCCAATACACACAATGTGGGCGCTGCGACCGTCGCATTCGTCCTTCAGTTTCTAACAGGCGGCATCGGGGGCGCGTCCACGGCCGCGCTGGGCTTTCTTGCCGGCTTCCTGGTTCTGCTTTTTCCCTTCGCTTGCGGCCTGCTCGGTGGCGGAGACGTCAAGTTCTCTGCTGCAGCAGGTGCGTTCTTGGGCTGGCGAATCCTTCTTATTGGTTTGGCCGGTGGAATCATCCTCGGGGGGGTGGTCGGTATGGTATCGTTACTATCTCAACGGCGGATGTTGATCGCGATGAAAAGTTTATGGGCGGATCTTTACAGCATAGCAGCAGGCGTTAGACCGACTACGCTTCAGCAGGCTGCAACCGTCAAGACCATTCCGTACGGCGTGATGCTTGCCATCGGTATAGCCGGAGCAATGGCGGCACACACTTGGAGGTTAATCTAATGGGCAAACCCTCAATTCTGATCGGCGTCGGCGTGTTTATCGCACTGGCGGCGTTTTTTATGACGTATTCGTATCTAAGCGGCCAGAGCGATGGCGTCGTGGAGCAAAAGGTCGAGTACCGCCAGGTTGCCGTCGCCGCTGTCGACGTCGCTCGTGGTGACTTGATCGACGCGGACCACGTGAAGATCGTCGACTGGCCGGCACACGCCGTCCCAGAGGGAGCGGTCTCGGACCCGGAGCAGATCTTAGGAAAGGTCGCGCGCATCGCGTTACTCGCCAACGAGCCGATTACCGAAAATAAGCTCGCGAAAAACCGTAGCTCGAGCCTCTTGTCGATGCTGCTCCCGGCAGGAAGGCGGGCGATGTCGGTGAAGGTGAACGAGGTGACGGGCATATCCGGCTTTGTCGGACCCGGAAGTCACGTGGATGTTCTGATGAGCGTGCGCGAGCGGGATGATGAACCGGCGAAGTCGAAAATCATTCTGCAAGGTATCGCGGTGCTGGCGATCGACCAGACCATAGAACAAGTCGATAACGATCCCTCGGTGGTGAATACGGTGACATTGGATGTCAGCCCGGCGCAGTCCGAAGTGCTGACATTGGCCGCCAACGAAGGAAGTCTGCAGTTGGCACTTCGCAACGACGCCGATGCGAGCGATGTGTATACCAGCGGACGCACGATCGATCAGATCACCTCGGCGTTCGGTACGGGGTCGGTGGAAGTGATCCGGGGCAAGGATATACAGACGGTCAATTTCTGAGCCGGCCCGAGGAAACAAGGAGGCGGAGCGTATTATGCTTGCAAAGTCATATCGTAGAAAAGTGGTGAGATGGTTGGCGGTTTCTATGACCCTGGTGTTGGGGACGGCGACTGCCGTCGCAGCCGCACCTGCATCACGCGGGTGGTCGGTGAGTCCTGCGAATGTCGTAGCTTCGACGCAAGGCGAGGAGAACGTGCTGCGCCTGGTCACGGGCAAATCGGTCGTGATCAAAATGCGGAACACGGTGAAGAAGGTCTCTGTCGCCAATCCCCAGACCGCCGATGTGGTGTTGATCAACAGCCACCAAGTTCAAGTCAACCCGCTTCAGTCGGGTGAAACCGCGGTGATCGTTTGGGACAACCTGAACCGTTACAAGATGTTCAGCCTGGTGATCTCCGATTCGCTGCACGAACAGGTCGTGCTCGAGGTGACTGTGGCCGAGGTGAATCGTACCGAGGCCGAGCGCCACGGTTTCGACTTTCGCGCCACGGGTGGCCAGTTCGGTACGGTGAGCCAATTCGGGAAGGTCGCTTCCTTGTTGGGTACGGACCCGCCCACAGGAACTGCCACTTTCCCGGTGTCGTTGGCCGGTGAGGTCTCCTTCGCGGTGGTAGATTTCAAGAACGACATTGCCGCCTACATTAAGATGATCGAGGAAGCCAACTTTGCCCATATCCTCGCGGAACCGAAGCTCATGGCACGCAGTGGCCAGAAGGCCAAGTTCCTATCGGGTGGGGAAGTGCCGGTTATCATCGCGGAGAATCTCCAGACCTCCATCGAATACAAAGAGTTTGGGACGAAAGTGGAGTTTCTTCCCGTCGTCGAGCCCGATGATACCATTCGCTTGCAAGTCCTCGCCGAAGTCAGCGCGCCGGATCCTACCAATTCAGTGATATTGAACTCGTTTGCAGTGCCGGCGTTCGTGACCCGGCGCGCACAAACCGACGTGATGCTACAGAATAATGAGAGCCTCGTCATCGCGGGTCTTCTCAGGGAATCAACGGTCGACAACGAATCCAAGATGCCCTTCTTTGGAGACCTTCCCGTCATTGGGTACTTCTTCCGTTCGACGAACAAGAGCAAGGAAAAGACCGAGCTGGTCATCATCGTTAAGCCCCGTATCGTCAAGGGCCACGACATCGGTGCCGGTACCGGCTTGGAAAAAAGGACAAAGAGCGAAGACTTTTCGGGACATAATGGATCCCTAGACCATATCCAGAAACGAATCCACGAACCGAGAAGCTGAAGGAACCGACCATGGGTGTCGCAAGTTGCATGAGGGGTTGAGGTGAACGGGCAAAACATAGTCGCAGTTGTGATTAGCAACGACAGCTCCAAGCAGCGGGCTATGGCTGAGGTCTTCGCGGCGCTGCCGAGCTATAAGATCGCTGTTCACGACGCGGACTTCCGCTCCGGTATCGAGAAGGTCGAAGCGACCTCCGCCGATGTGGTGGTCGTCTTTCTCGATGATCACCCGGAGGTCGGTTGTTCTCTTCTCGCCAAGCTCAAACAGGCGAGATCCGAAGTATTCGTATTCGCGATATCGGCCGACCGGAGTGCCGATCTGATCGTGAAAGCGATTCGAGCCGGTGCCGACGAGTTGCTCTCGGCGGTACCTTCGGTCGAAGAACTCCTGCCGCCGGTAGTCAAGATCGTAGAGGCCCGTCGTCGCGAACAGCAGGGCCCTGGCGGGGAAGGCAAGATCATCACCGCGTATTCTCCGCACGGGGGCGCCGGCGTCACGACGTTTGTGACCAACCTGGCCACATCGATCCATCGGGTGAGCGACGCCGGCGTGTGCTTGGTCGATCTGGATTTCCAGAATGGAGATACACCCGTATATCTGAACTTCAAGCACCCCTACTCGATTCTCGATGTGTGTGAGCACGTCGGCAATCTCGATCCGGTCTTCTTGCAGGGCACTTTGTTTCATCATGATACCGGCATCGAAGTTCTCTCGCCTCCTCCTATGCTCGAGGACGGCGAATCGATCGCGACCGCCGACGTCATGGAAGTTCTCAAAATCCTCACGAAAGACTTTGAGTACGTCATCGTCGATACCTCCTCCTTCTTGAATGATATGACGTTCTCGGTTGTCGAGACCGCGGACCGCGTGTTTCTTCTGACCGACAACATGGTGTCGTCGGTGCGGGCGATGCAGCGTGTAGCCAACACCATGGACCGGCTCGACGTTTCAACGGAGAAACTCTCGCTGGTGCTGAACCGGCCGGTAGAACAATCGAAGATCAGCCGACAGGACATTGCCGAAGTCGTGAATCTGGAGGTCGATCGAACCTTGCCCAGCGATCCGCTCACCGCGATCGAAGCGGCCAATAGGGGAGTTCCTCTGTATGAAATCAATCCCAAGAGTCCGCTCGTGAGGGCGCTCACCGATATCGCCCGCTCCCTGACGGGCGCGACAGAGGACTACAGTAACCGTGGTAAGATATTCGGCCGCTTCTTCTCCGGCGACGAGAGAGCATAAGAGGTGAGTTTACTCGAACGTCTGAGGGAGCGGGAGTCGGGGAAAGAGAAGACTCCGGAAGAAGCCGCGCCTGCCGCCACGACACCGGCTCCGGATGCCGGCGTGGTCGTGGTGCCAAAAGACGCGGTCGTCGGTGAGCAGCCGGCAACATCGCCGCCTTCCGGACAAAACGGGAACTCGGCGGCCTACCGTTCACCGAAGAATACTTCGCAAAAACCCTCGCTTGCCA
>CAZKLE010000144.1:0-6638 GCA_964553415.1 uncultured Myxococcales bacterium | reverse complement strand
CTTTTGCAGTTAGTTACGGTTTTGGGTTCGAGTCCTGTACCGCCCATGAGTGCCATATCGTGGCACTCGCACCCAACCGCACTACCGTGCACATTGTTGTTCTTGCCGTTATGGCCTACCGGCTGACGATGAACGATGCACCGATCAGGGCGTGGACGTCGATCGAGTTGCGGATGGTCAGGATGCCGTTGAAGACGCTTGCGCTGCCGTTGCCACCGTTGACGTTCCACGTGCTCGGTTCGATGGTCGTGTATATGGTCTCGAGCAAATCCCGGATGATGTCCTCTTCGTCGTCCTGGTCGTCATCATCGTCGTTGCGGGTGTTGGTGCGGGTGTTGTTGCCAATGCCGAAGAATTCGTCGCCGAACATCGACGTGCCGACATCGATCGGCTGTGTCGTGACGCCGACGCCCGCATCCGTAACGGGGAAGAACGTCACGATGTGGATGGTTCTGCCACTGATGAAACGGGGACTGACGCGTTGGCCTCGGACCTGGGCGATGATCTGGTTGATATCGTAGGACCGGGAGACGAGGCGGCGGCGAATGTCTGCACGGGTGGTAATACGGAGCTTGTTGCCGCTGCCTATGTACTGGATTCTGTCCCTGGTGGACAAGCCGTCGAGGATTTCGATGAGGATTTCTTTGACGGACGTGTCTGACATTTCGAGTGTGATGGGCGTGTCCTTGTCTATGTTCTCCACCAAGAGAGCCCGCCAGCGCGGGAGGATGTTGACCGGGCTCGATGGGTTGGAGAAGCTACGGAGCCAATCGAAGACATCGCTGAGCGGTGCGTCGTTCCATGCGACGTGTTTGACCGGCGTGTTCAATAGCGCAATGACTGGGGAACAACTAAGTTTGTGTCGCGTTGCGGGCCGGGGATGCTTCTGTTGGCCGAGTGAATGTGTGGCAGCGGTCGCGGAGACGAAGATGATGGTCAGCATCGCGAATCGTGTGTTCTTCATCGGCAGGCTCCCAAGAAGGAGTGACGTTGGCGCTCGCTCGCGCCTTGCACTCGCCGGGAAATTCGGCTGGTCCAAGAGCATCCTACCATATTTGATCGGCATTCGGCGCGCGAAACGGACCAATTGAATCGAATCGGCGTGGCCTACCCGACAATCTCGCCCGGGTCGATGCGTCTCCGAGGCTTTTCGGCCCTGTGGACTTCCTACGGGCCGGTGAACGCAGCCTGGAACCGTGCCCAATCTAACATGTCGACATCGAAGTCGCGATCGAAGTCGAACACGTCACAACCCGGCAGCGTTCCGCCGCCCTGGCCGGTGTTGCACTGCTGAAACACAGCGAAATCGTTGAGATCTATATCACTGTCGAGGTTTGCGTCGCCGCAGACACCGACACACACGCTGCCTTCGATCGGCAGATTCAGGCCGCCGTCGTAGTTGATCGTTCCGTTCATACAACCGACGGCAGTTTCGCCAACCGGCGGCGTGGTTGTATAGCTGACCGTTCGTGGGATGCCGTCAAAGAACACCCACTTGACCTTTCCGTTGGCAGCGTCCCAAGCCCCGCCGCTGCTGATGTCATTGATCAGCCAACCGATCGGCGGTATGCCCTCGATACCGACCGCCAAAGTGCCATTCGGCGGCGTGTACGAGATGTGCACGGTCTTCGGTCCGTCGGCGAGGTAGCACGCGGGAAGCTCGGTCACCGCGCCGGCCATTCCATTTTGATCGCCCGCAGTCGCAAGTTCTCCGGAGTTTTCGGATTGGCCTTGCGGGCAATCAGTCTGCGGGAACCAGTTGGCTTCGACGTCGTCCCAGCAGTAAAGCTCGCCGTTCAAGAACAGGAACACGCCACGGATGGTGGTCGCCAGATCGTCCTGACAGCCCGATCGCCAGCGACACACTGACCCGACAACTTCGCAGAGTTCAATCCGCAAGTCCTGACACAGAGATTCACCGCAGCCGCACATTGCGTCTGGACAGTCCACACACGAATCGTCCGGCGCGTCGGCGGGATGGAAGTTGCAGTTCAGGTCGTCAATGCACGCGTCACCGCCAATGCAACGGTCAGGCCCACCGTCGAAGTTGATGAAGCCTACGAAGCAGACGTCGCCGAGTTGCCCAATCGGTGGGGTGGCCAGGTAGCTGACGGTTCGCGGTTCGCCGTCGAAGAAGACCCATTTGGCCTTGCCGTTGACTGCGTCCCAAGACCCGTCGTCACTGATGTTGCTGACAACCCAACCAGTCGGCGGCGCATCCTCAAGGCCGACCGCGAAAACTCCCGCCGGAGGTTCATAGGAGAGGCGCACCGTCAGTGGCTCGCCGGCCGTATAGCAAGCAGGCAGATCGCGCACGGCTGCACACACCTCGCACTCGTCGGGAATGCCGTTGACGTTTTCGTCCTGCAACGTGCCGTCGGCAATATCACACTCATCCGGAACGCCGTTGAAGTTGCAGTCGCCCGATGTTCCATCCTCGATATCACACTCGTCCGGGACGCCGTTGCTGTTGCAGTCGAAACCGCCAAAGTCGAACATATAGGCTGAACCAGACCGCGGTCCGTTGTCGTCATCGGCAGGCGAGCCGATCACGACCGTGTCGTCGGAGACTGACACGGAGAATCCGAACTGGTCAGAAGGTTCCCCGTCATCGGCCAGCAGCTTGGCCTCCTGCACCCAGCCTACGCCGCTATTGCGAAACACATAGGCCGAACCGGAGTTGAAGCCGTTGTCGTTATCGAAGGTCGCCCCAATCACTGCCGTGTCGCCCGAGACGGACACGGAACCACCGAAAGCCTCACCGATTGCTCCGTCCTCCGGCAGCAGCTTGACTTCTTGCGTCCAGCCCGAACCGCTCTTGCGGTAGACGTAGGCCGACCCGGAGTTCGTGCCGTTGTCGTCATCCCGGTAGGCCCCAATCACGACGACGTCGTGAAAGATGGACACTGCGATGCCGAACTCGTCAAGATGTGCCCCGTCGTCAGGCAGCAGCTTGGCTTCTTGCGTCCAATTCGGACCGCTCTTGCGAAAGACATAGGCCGAGCCGGAGTCCAGGGCGTTGTCGTCATTGAAGCGTGCTCCAATCACTGCCATATCGCCGGAGACGGACACGGAGAAGCCGAACTCGTCGCCGATCATCCCGTCATCTGGTAGAATCTTTGCCTCCTGCACCCAGTTCGGGCCACTCTTACGAAAGACGTAGGCCGAGCCCGAGTTCGTCCCGTTGCCGTCATCGAAGCGCGCCCCAATCACGGCCGCGTCGCCGGAGACGGAGATGGAGAAGCCGAACTGTGCACCAGCCGCCCCGTCGTCAGCCGACAGCTTGGCTTCCTGCACCCAAGTCAACCCGCTCTTGCGGAACACATAGGCCGAACCGGAGTCCGTGCCGTTGTCGTCATCCCGGTATGCCCCAATCACGGCCACGTCGCCGGAGACGGACACGGCGCCACCGAACTCGTCACGGATGTCCCCGTCGTCTGGCAGTAGCTTGGCCTCCTTTACCCAGCCTGACCCGCTCCTGCGGAAAATATCGGCTGACCCGGAGGCGCTGCCGTTGTCGTTATCTAAGACTTCCCCAATCACGGCCACGTTGCCGGAGACAGACACGGAGAAGCCGGACAGATTGCCGGTCTCCCCGTCGTCGCCCAGCAGCTTGGAGATTTGCTTCCACACCGGTTCGTCACACTCGTCGGGGATGCCATTGAAGTTGCAATCTTCGCTCATGCCGCAACCGGCGACAACGCAGAGATCGCCGGCCGCCTCACAATCGATATCGCATCGGTCCGGGATGCCGTTGTCATTGCAATCAAGTTCGCATTTGTCTGTTTCTTCGTTGCAGAATGCCGCGGAGCTACACTGTGCGACCCCCGACACGCACCCGTCCTCAACTCCGGCGGCCGGGTCCGTCGGGTCGCAAGTTTCTACGCCATCGCAGAACTGGCTGTTGTTGCAAACGCTGTCATCCGGCGTGTGCACGACGACGTCGTTGAATTCGTCGCACGAATCGACCGTACAGTTCGCGCCGTCATCGAGGTTCGGCGGCAAGCCAGGCGCGCAGCCGTACTGATCGGCGGCGGGATCGGTCGGCGTGCACGTTTCGGGGCCATTGCAGAACTGCCCGTCGTCACAGTCGGCGTCGGCAGAACAAGGCTCGCACTCGTCCGGAATGCCGTTGGCGTTGGCGTCTTGCAGCGTCCCATCCGCAATGTCGCACTCGTCGGGAACGCCGTTGTCGTTGCAATCGAGACTGCCGAAGTCGAAGATGTAAGCCGATCCGGAGTTCGCGCCGTTGTCGTCATCGAAGAGTGCCCCAATCACGGCCACGTCGCCTGAGACGGACACGGAGTTGCCAAATTGGTCACTGGCCGACTCGTCGAGCGCCAGAAGTTTGGGCTCCTGCTGCCAACGCGGACCGTTCTTGCGGAAGACATACACCGAACCGGAGTCGAAACCGTCGCCGTCATCACTGGCTGCACCGATCACGGCCGCGTTGCCGGAGACGGAGACGGAGTTGCCGAATCGGTCGCCCGCAGCCCCATCGTCGGGCACCAGCTTGGCCTCTTGTGCCCAGCTCGCACGGCTCTTGCGGAAGATATAGGCTGATCCAGAGCCGCTACCGTTGTCATCATCCCGGTTTGCCCCAACAACGGCCACGTCGCCGGAAACGGACACGGACCCACCGAACCGGTCGTCGGGCGCCCCGTCATCGGGCAGCAGCTTGCCCTCCTGCACCCAGTTTGCCCCATTCTTGCGGAACACATAGGCCGCCCCGGAGGCGCTGCCGTTGTCGTCATCGAAGTTGGCGCCGATCAATGCCACGTTGCTCGATATCGACACGGAGATGCCGAAATGGTCAAAAAACGCTCCGTCGGTCGGCAGCAGTTTTGTTTCCTGCACCCAACTCGAACCGCTCTTTCGGAACACATAGGCCGCCCCCGAGTCCGTGCCGTTGTCGTCGTTCAAGTAGGCCCCAATCACGGCCACGTCGTCGGAGATGGACACGGAAAAGCCGAATAGGTCACCGGCCGCTACGTCGACGGGCAGCAGTTTTGCCTCCTGCACCCAACTCGAACCGCTGCTCCGGAAGATATAGGCCGACCCGGAGTCTCTGCCGTTGTCATCATCTCTCATCGCCCCGATCACGGCCACATCGCCGGAAACGGACACTGAAATCCCGAACCAGTCACCGGCCGCTCCGTCATCAGGCAGCAGTTTCGCCTCTTGAACCCAGTCTGGACCGCTCCTGCGGAATACATAAGCTGACCCGGCCTTGAAGCCGTTGTCGTCATCTCGCCGTGCCCCTATCACTGCCACGTCGCCGGAGACGGACACGGACCGGCCGAACTCGTCGCTGGTCGCCCCGTCGCCCGCCAGCAGCTTGGAGATTTGCGTCCATACAGGTTCTTCGCACTCGTCGGGAATGCCATTGGCGTTGCAATCTTCGCTCATGCCGCAACCGGCGATGTCACAGGTTTCGCCCACCGGCCCGCAATCGATGTCGCAGCGGTCCGCGATGGCGTTGCCGTTGCAATCCGGTTCGCACTCGTCGATGAATTCGTTGCAGACTTCATCGGGACCGCACGGCGTCATCCTCGCCACGCACCCGTCAACTCCCGCAGCCGGATCGGTCGGGTCACAAACCACGGGTTCGTCGCAAAACAGGTCGGATTGGCAAACGCTGTCATCGGGGGCGTGCACCACAACGTCGTTGTCCTCATCACACGAATCGACCGTGCAGCTTGCACCGTCGTCAAGGTCCAGCGGCGTGCCGGCGACGCAGCCGAACGCATCGGCAGCGAGGTCGGTCGGGTCGCACGTTTCGACGCCATCGCAGAACTGCCCGTCATTGCAGTCGTCGTCGACGGTGCAAAGCTCACACTCGTCGGGAATACCGTTGGAGTTGACGTCTTGCGATACGTCGTGGGCGAGATCGCACTCGTCCGGGATGCCGTTCTCGTTGCAGTCGGCGCTAACCAGGTCGAATACATAGGCCGAACCGGAGCTCGTGCGGTTGTCGTCATCGAAGAAGGCCCCAATCACCGCCACGTTGCCCGATGCAGAAACCGAGTTGCCGAAACTGTCAAGAGCCGCCCCGTCGTCTGGTAGCAGCTTGGCCTCCTGCACCCAGCTCGTACCGCTCTTACGGAAGAGGTAGGCCGAGCCAGCCCCCGTACCGTTGCGGTCATCTAACCATGCTCCGATCACGGCGACGTTCCCGGAAACGGACACGGAGTTGCCGAACTGGTCGGGAGCCGAACCGTCGCGGGGTAGCAGCTTGGCCTCAAGTAGCCAGTTCGGACCGCTGTTGCGGAAGACGTAAGCAGAGCCAGAACCCAAGCCGTTGTCGTCGTCCGATCGTGCCCCGATTAGGGTCACATCGCCAGAGACGGACACCGAGAAGCCGAATTGGTCAAGAGACGCCCCGTCCCCAGGCAGCAGCTTGGCCTCCTGCACCCAACTCGGGCCACTCTTGCGGAACACATAGGCCGAGCCGGAGGTGCTGCCGTTGTCGTCATCCAGGTAGGCGCCGATTACGGCCACGTCGGCAGAGACGGATACGGAGCCCCCGAACCAGTCATCAATGGCGCCGTCGTCGGGAAGAAGTTTGGCCACCTGAACCCAGCTTTCCTCACGCTTGCGAAAGACATAGGCCGAGCCCGAGTTCGAGCCGTTGTCGT
>CAZKLE010000143.1:0-6653 GCA_964553415.1 uncultured Myxococcales bacterium | reverse complement strand
TTCCCGCCATGTAGAATACTTTGCCGGCTCTGCCGTAGAATTCCACGTTCTGGATCGTGCTTCCGATGTCCACCCCGGAGTTCCCGGCTGCGGTGATCAGCGCGCTGTTTGCGCGGGTAAATTTCCGCGCCTCGTGCAGGATGTTGTAGGGGTCGGCAAAGAAAGGCCGGGATTTCCCCAGGACGACATTGACGTACTGGTTCAGATGCAGGCCTACGACTGCCGACTCAACCGCCGTGGTGAAGTCGCCCTCGTCTTCGGACGCAAGTTCGGCGAAAAACGACCCCCAGTTGGCGTAGTTGCCACCGGCCAGTATTTCGAGTTCGTGCAGCGCCCGGATCTTGGTCTGACCGTTTTTCTTGCGGTCGTAGGGCCGCGAGTTGATGACCAAGGCCAACGGTAGGTTTTTCGGCAGGGTCAGGGCATCGCTGATCTTGGTGTGCCCCGAGGGCCGGCGGCGTGTGACCTGGTAGCCGTTCTCCTTATAGCTACGGCCGAATGCGTTGAGCAACGGCCAAACCGTGTGGCAGGTCGAGCACTTCATGTGCTCCTTTCTCGCGTAGGCGGGAATCGCCGACGCGGTACTCGCGGTAAAAGCCAGGCCCATCGCGCAAGCGATGGCCATGGTCAGCACTTTAATCAGTCTGGAACGTGTCATCTTCGGACCCCCTTGGACCGTCGCTTGACGATCCGCTTGTGTTGTTTCCCAACCCAGCCGGCTTTCGGCGTTCTCTCTAGTCCCTTTCAGGTCTTTGCCGCGTAAGCAATAGCCGACGGACCGTGCGCGTCAACTGTCGGGTCTGCGGAGGCGCCGCGGTTTTAGGACAGGTAATAGAGAAGCGAGGTCGCACTCATAGAGATTCTGTAACGTCACGTGGATGGGCCTCTCATTTTCGGGAAGTACGAGTGCTTATATTTGCTGAGAATTGCTATCCCCGACCGGGTCGGGAAAGCTCTGTTCTTAACCGTGGGAAAACACCGCGAACAGTCAGGTTGGCCCTTGGATAAGGAGCGCTTTCGCGATCCAATAGTTGTTTTCATGTGTTGCGGCAGACCCTCTTGCGCCGAACATCCGCTACGCATACGAATCACCTTCGCCTATGCATGATCTGAGCGCACAGCTCGCTTCTTGGTTTGCAACCCACCCCTACGCCGCGACGGCAGCGGGATCCGTGGGCCTGGCTTTGGCCGCCTACCTTTCCGACGTTCTCGGAACCCGACGCCTGGTAGCTTTGATTCGTCGCTGGGCGGCCAGCAGCCGGGTCGCGTGGGACGACATCATGGCCCGACACGGGGTCTTCTCTCGTCTGGCTCATCTGATCCCGGCTGCCGTGGTCTACTATGGTATTCACATGGTGCCGGGTCTTGGAGCCGGTGTGAGTGCGCTGATAGCGAACCTGGCAGCAGCTTCCATGATGCTGCTTTGCGTTATGGCCCTATCCGCGGCCCTGGCTGCAGCAGACGATATCTACCGGCGCTATCCCGTTTCCCGCGAACGCCCCATCAAAGGCTACATCCAGGTCGCGCAGATCATCGTTTACATCCTCGGCGGCGTCTTGGTGCTGGCAACTCTGCTGCAGCGCTCCCCGTTGCTGTTCCTGAGCGGTTTCGGTGCGATGACGGCGGTCTTGTTGCTGGTGTTTCGCGATACCATCCTGTCGTTCGTAGCCAGCATCCAGATCGCCACCAACGACATGTTGCGCGTGGGCGATTGGGTCGAGATGCCGAATTACGGTGCCGACGGCGACATCGTCGACATTGCCCTGCACACGGTCAAGGTCCAGAACTGGGACAAGACCATCACTACGATTCCCACACACAAGTTCATTTCAGAATCCTTCAAGAACTGGCGAGGGATGTCGCAGGCAGGTGGACGTCGTATCAAGCGTGCGGTTTTCATCGACACCTCGTCGATTCGCTTTCTGAGCGAAGAAGAGGTTGAGCGCTTCCGCCGCTTCGCTTTGCTTGCGGACTACATCGAGGAAAAATTACAGGAGGTTCGTCAGTCGAATGCGGGCCTCGTCGCCGAGGGAAGGGCGGAGGTGAACGCGCGCCGGCTGACGAACGTCGGCACCTTTCGTGCCTATCTCCGTAACTATGTGCATAGCCACCCTCGGCTACGCACCGATATGACCCTGTTGGTTCGACAGCTCCCGCCGGGTCCGTATGGGCTGCCGATCGAGATCTACGCGTTCACGAACGTGATCGAATGGAATGCCTACGAAGAGATCCAGGCCGATATGTTCGACCACGTGTTCGCGATTGTCGCCGAGTTCGGCCTCCGGGTGTTCCAGAATCCAGGCGGCGCCGATGTACAGGCGCTGGCGCTGAGCGGGGGTGGTGGTGTGGTCGGTCGGCCCGGAGCACCGGGTGGCGAGTCGGAGTAGCGGCGGCGCGCGAGTCCGCCTTGCCGGGGTCAGAGAGCGAGCGGAATGCCGTGGTTTTCGAAGTCGTCGCCGAGTATCTCGAAAGCGGCGCGATTCTCCGAGAACAAAATCTCGCGGCGTCTGCTCTTTTTGTCGCTCAGTTCGAGCATGCAAGAGGCGATCTTGCTGTTCAGACAGCACTTGGTGCCGCCGGGAGGGTTGCGATAGGTCAGGGCGACGAAATCTCGGGCGTTGGCTTGGATGTTGCCGACGATGCTCAGATTGCCCGAGGCAGCTGCAAAGCGCCAAGTAAAGTACTCAAAGGATCCGCGGTTTCGCAGGCCGGCGCCGAGACTGTTCAGGCGGTATTCCTCGCCGTCGTGGCGAAGAACCAACACCGTCATGAAGGGCGTCCACAAAGGACCGAAGCGCAAACGCGCCGTGGCCAACTCGAGGAAACTGTCGGGAGCCTCCTCGAACCCAGCTACCTGACCCCACGCATAGTGGTCGGTGTGTCTCGAGCCCCAATTGTGGTTCTGGCTGCCGATCCACCCGCCGATGGTTTTGGCGCTGCCGTTGACGACGAGAGTCCCGTCGTAGGTACAAAGAGGGCTCATCACCAGTGCCTTGGCTCTCGGCAAGCGGCGGTCGTAGAGATCCTTGGGCAAGTCGAAGAGAGGATCTTGGCCGCCGCCGAAAACGAGGTTCCAGTCGATCGCAGCGGTGTTCGACCTTGCGCTACCGCGAAGGCTTCCCGGCCGCAGCCATGCCTCACCGATGTTGACGTGGAGTTCGTCGTCGCCGAACTTGCAGCGGTCGATGGGGACGTCGTTTTTCGCCGTGGTGATCTCTCCCGTTTCGCCGTCGAAATACACCGCCCACAGTTCGCCCACAGCTTGATCGGGACGGCCATCGGGACTGAACACGGTGTAGCGGATCCAGAATGCCAAAGGGCGAACGGGGTGGTTCGCACGCTGAAAGTAGCTTTCGTAGTGGCCGGTCTTCTGACCGGCCTGGTAGCGCGGTCGGTCGGCGAAGCGTTGCGCGAGTTCGAGTTCAGTCGTCATCTTGGCTAGCGATATTTTGGATCGCTACACAGACCACGATAGCTTTAAAGAGCTGGGACCGCCAAGGCGAACGTAAGGGTCGGCGGATCGGCGCCGGTGGTCAGCTTGGCAGAGCAGCTGCGCGGTGCTTGAGTAGCACGCATGGAAGGGGACATTGTAAAGTTGCGCCGTCGATTCCTTTGTCTGGTGATTTTGGCCGCGGCGCCGGCCATCGTTTCGATATCGGTGTGCCCCGTGAGTGCGCAGGTCGATATCTTGGCGACCGAGCGCGTCCGCACGCTTCCTGAGCCGGCCGGGAAGCACTGGGTGTGGGCGGGTGATCTCGTGCTTCGGCGCAGCGCATTATTCGATACCGATAACGGACGCATGCTCGGTATGGTCGACGGTGGCTACGGGGTTGCCGGAGTGGTGCCGATTACTTCCGTGCGACGCAAAGAAACCTACGTTTTAGAGAGCATCTATTCGCGCGGACATCGCGGTGTGCGAAGCGATATTGTGACGATCTACGACGCGAACAGTCTGCAGGCATTGGCGGATGTCGAGGTGCCGGCCAAGCGTGCCGATGCCGGTCATGGTATGGCGCTGTCGACAGTGCTCGACGCCGGCCGTTGGTTTCTCGTCTTCAATCAGACACCGGCAAGCTCAGTATCGGTCGTTGATCTCGATGCTCGTCGATTCGTGGGTGAGATCGATACCCCCGGCTGTGCGCTCGTATACTCCGTAGGGCCGCGGCGTTTTGCTATGTTGTGCGGTGACGGCAGGGCGCTTGTGGTGCGTCTCGATAATCACGGGCGCGAAGTGGAACGGGTCGAGAGCCCCAGGTTTTTCGACGCGACCGACGATCCCGTCACCGAGAAGGCCGTGCGCGTGGGCGATTCCTGGCTGTTTGCTTCCTTTGATGGATATCTGCACGAGGTGGATTTCTCCGGCCGAATTCCGCAGCCGCGAGAGCCTTGGTCGCTGTTCACGGCGGCGCAACGCTCCGAGGGATGGCGCATCGGCGGTACGCAGCACCTCGCGGCCCATGCCGCGCGACACCTTTTGTATTCGTTGGTCCACAAAGGCGGCCCGGGCAGTCACAAAGACCCGGGCAGCGAGGTATGGGCCTACGACATCAGCCGCCACGTGAGAATTCACCGCATCAAGGTAAGCAATATCCTGGTTGCGTTTCTGCAGGGCTATCTCGGTGATCGAGGCGGCATGAGAGGCGGTGTCCTCGAAGGGCTGGCGGTCAAGATTGCGAACTGGGTTGTTCCTAATCCGGGAGCCGACAGTATGGTCGTGACCCAAGACGACGCTCCGCTCTTGATTCTCGGGAACGCCGAGTTCGGCGCGTTGGCCGTTTTCGACGCCATCAGCGGCGAGCATCTGCGTGATATCAATTCCACCGGTGTCGTCGGCGGCCGATTGGTGGTGCCGTGATCGATCCCGCAGCCGATCTCGTCGGCCGTTGCTCGTTCGCGCTGCTGTTTGCGACGGCTGCCTACCACAAGCTCGGCGACTTTGAGAGCTTTGGTATGATCATGCGCGATTACCAGCTACTTCCGGAAAGTTCGGTTGCAACGGCGGCGACGTTGCTGATCGCTACGGAGGCACTGCTCGCGGCAGCGTTGTTCGCGGACTTTCACCGGGGCGCCGTAGCGCTGTCCGTGGTCGCATTGCTCGCCTGCTACAGCCTGGCGATCGCGGTCAATCTTGTACGCGGGCGCCGGGATATAGGCTGTGGATGTAGCGGAGCGATGCACAAGCAGTTGATCACTTGGTGGCTCGTGCTTCGCAACGTGGTCTTGATGCTGGGCGGGGTTTGCCTCGCTCTGCCGCTGAGGGCTCGCCCCTGGACGGCGTTGGACGGGTGCACAGTGGTCGCCGGTGTTTTGGCTATCTCGTTTCTCTATGCGGCGGCAAACCGCTTGATGTCGGAGTGGCCCGCCCATCTGCGAACACGTCGGCCACGCCCAATGTCGACGGGGAGGGCAAACCTGTGATCGAGGCGTTGCTGGCATCGACGATTCTCTTGTGGGTGACGGTTGTCGTCTTGGCGTTGGTTGTCTTCGCCCTTGCGCGTCAGGTCGGCGTTCTCCATGAGCGTGTTGCTCCGGTTGGCGCGCTGGCCACGAGTGCGGGTCCACAGGTCGGCGAGGCCGCCCCCGAAAGTATCGTGGAGGATCTTCGCCTACGTCCCGTCCGTATCGGTGGCAGCGACCCGGAAGGTCGACGCACGCTTGTCTTTTTCTTGTCGCCGACCTGTCCGGTATGCAAGAGCTTGCTGCCGACACTGAAGCGCGTCGCGGCGGACGAGGATTCTCGTCTCCGCCTCCTGTTTGCCAGCGATGCCGGAGCCACCGGTCACGAAGAGTTCATCGAGGAGCAGGGGCTTGGAGCCTTCCCGTATCTGCTGTCGACCGAGTTGGGCCTGACCTACCGTGTAAGCAAGCTTCCCTTCGCGGTGCTCATCGACGCGCAGGGTGTGGTGAGGGCCAAGGGCATCGTCAACACCAGGGAGCATTTGGAGAGCCTCTTCGAAGCGCACGCGGAAGGGGTGGCTTCCATCCAAGACTACCTCGCGAAACGAAGCGATGAGTCGCGGGAGGCCGGGGGCCGGAGTAAAGGATGAGCGGGTTCGATCGCTGGTTTGAACACTCCGCCCGGGAAGTAGCGCGGCGGACTTCGCGTCGCAGTTTTTTCGCGCGTCTGGGGCGGGTCTTGGTGGGGGCTGCGGCGCTGCCTCTTCTGCCTGTTGCGCGGGTCGGGGCGCAGCCGCCGGCTGCAGCCGAGTCCCCGGCGGATGGGGCGCGAGTTGCGCCGCCGGAGGAGAAGATCGCCGGTCCGCAGGGTGACCCGGAAGATTGCCTCTACTGGAGGCATTGCGCGATCGACGGTTTCTTATGTAGCTGTTGCGGAGGTAGTCACACGGCGTGTCCACCCGGTACCGAGATGTCTCCGGTTACGTGGATTGGCACCTGTCACAACCCCTCTGACGGCAAGGATTACATCATTTCCTACAACGACTGTTGCGGTCGCAATTTCTGTGGCCGATGTTTTTGTAATCGCAACGAAGGAGACCGTCCGATCTATTATCCGTTCCGCAGCAACGACATCAATTGGTGTATGGGGGCATCCTCGCAAATCTACAACTGCTCGACCGCCATCGTTTTGGGCGTTGCGGTTCAAGCGCAAGAGGAAAAGTGAGGAGCGCCGTTCCAGCCGTTGCTTGGAGGTT
>CAZKLE010000142.1:0-6731 GCA_964553415.1 uncultured Myxococcales bacterium | reverse complement strand
ATGCTCCCAGGCCGGCTCATGTAACCGGCAGCCAGCCCGGACTCCTCGCCCTCGCCCCAGTAGATGTCGGCCCGGGCCGGCCCCTTGATGGCCGCACCCGAATCGTGGTTGAACATGAAGCGGCCGAAGGGCCGAAATCCGATCAGCTCTCCGGTCTCATCGACGACCGGCTTTTCGGTTCGGACATAGACGACGACTCCCGGAGGCACGTAGTTCATATCGGTCGCCAGCGAGCGGCCCGCCACCAGCGGAACTCCGAGCGACCCCACCGGGCCTTCCTCGGCTCGGAGACTGACCGTGCGGAAGAAGATATAGCGCTGGTTGCGAAACAGGATCGCATCCCTCTGCTCGGGGTTGGCGTGCAGAAAAGCCCGCATGGCACCCGCGGATCCTTGGCTCTGGCTGATCAAACCCGAGTCGATCATATAGCGGCCCACGCTCGTGTAGGGCATGCCGTTGCTGGCCGCGAAGTTCACACGCAAAACGTGCCCGTCGTCGAGGACCAGCCGACCCGAACCTTGAACGTGAAGAAAATACAGAGCCACCGGATCATCGACCCAAGCCAGCTCCAGGCCCTGGTCGCGCAGCAGTCCTTTGCCGTCGATTTCGGAACGCGTCAGGTAGGGAAGAAGCTCACGGCCCCGTTTCCACCCATACAATCGCCGTCTGTCGCTGGGAAAGAAGTTCATGAGCCGAACCAGCGTCAAGTCATCGGGCTGCTGGTAGACCGGATAGCGATACCGACTGGTGGGATGCAGGCTGGCGTGCAAAACCGGCTCGTAATAAGCCGTAAAGCGGTTTTCGTAGTTGCCTCTGCGCGGTGAGTAGGCGCTACATTCCCTGGCCAAACGGCGTTGTACAGCCGAGGCGGGGGTGTGCGAGACGATCTCGGCAAAACGAGCGACGCTTTGAGCCAATTGAGCAAATGTATAGTGGTCGCGTCCCAACGTGTAGACGGCGTTCGGCTTCGAGGCCACGTCAAAGTAGCGCTCGCTCGCCTGGACACCGCGTTTTAAGCCTGCGAGATCGAGATCATCACCCGCGATCGATAAACGCGCGAGCTGACGGTAGGGCGGCGAAGGCGGCGCATGCAGAGTGACTCGCACTCCGTAGCAGCCCTGAAGCAGCAGCGCAGCCAAAGCCAAACAGGGGACTACGGTTCGTCTGGACCACACTTTCACAACAAATCTACCCGATACCCCGCTCCGCCCTCGCTCATGGAAGCGGCCCATCGAAACCCGAACACTCATTCTGTCGTCTGACACTCTGAAGTCAATACAACGAACGCAACAACGCACGAGCGATGTACCGAATTGCTCGCACTGAGTAAACACGATCACGCTCGTCGAGCGCACGATGCACGCTCACGGTCAGCAGTGAAAGGCCCGGCAGAGGGTTCAAATATTTCCGTGTCCCACTGTAACAAAGGTCCACAACCCGAGAGTCGGTTTCGACCTCGCAGCCGCCCAAGGAAGTGACGGGATCAAGCGGGAACAACGTCTCGAATTCGTGGGCGTACGCGACAATCTTCTGCAGCGCTGGGCCCACCCCCGTAGAGGTCTCGGCGTGCGCCAACGCCACAAGGCAGGGACGCCTGCCTTGCGCCGGTGCACGCCGTACATCTTCGGGATCGACGCTACCGCCCCATGGAACCTCGCCGCGCACCACTTTCGTGCCTTGGCGAGCCGCCGCATCGCACATTCTTGTACCGAAGACCCCGTTGACAGCGATGACGACCTCGCCGCCTTCTTCGACGGCATTGGTGAAACAAGCCTCCATGCCTGCCGAGCCGGTTCCCGATACAGGCAATGTCATAGCATTCCCGGCGCAAAAAATTTCCCATAGATCAGCCTGGATCTCGTCGAGGAGGTCGAGAAAGAAGGGGGCTGGACCTCCGACCGGCCGCGAGACTCCCGGCAATCGATCTCGCAGAACTGTGCGGGTCCGGGCCTATCGGGCCTCGGAGGCCAACGCCTCTCCGTCCTGAGGACCGCCCGGCCAGCGGATGGCGTCGATACGCTGCTCGAGGCTGCCGAGCTTGTCGACAAGGTCAACGACAGCGGTACGGGTTTCGTGCTGGGTCACGCTTGCCAGCACCTGCTCCAATTCGACGATGCGGGCCTGCAAGAGCAGCAACTCCCCACGCGCCCTCTCGCGCGAGATCATGTCGATACGGGTTTCCAGGTCGTCGAGTCGTTCGTCCAACTCTTCGACCCCGGTCGCCGTGGCGATACCGATGCTCGTATACAGACCCTCCACCCATGGGGCCGGGTTGAGGCTGTAGAAAAAATCGCCGGCCTGATCGCGGAGACGGCCGACCACCCGGCCGCCGCGCCGGTTGACGACCGAGGCCAGGTTCTCGATTCGATCGCGGCCGCTCTCCAGAAAAGAGGTCAAACGACGAGCGTAGCCCCAGACAAGTTGCTCTCGCTCGGGCTCCACGGACTCATGTCTATTGTCCTTCACCACTACCCTCCTGAGCGCCGTGCCGCCAAACGGTGGCCGTACGTTGTTATTTTAGCCGCCGGAGACGCCGACAGGCAAGTCTTCAACGCACAAGTCTGGCGGTGCAGCCGAGTACACAACGCTCAGTCGGAACTCTCTCCGCTTCGCGATAGGAAAACAGCAGCCAACACCCCGATCGCAACGCCCACCGCGGTGTTTACGGCCAATGTCCCACCCGCCGTAGCCACGGCCAAGAAGAAATCGTCCCTGTCTGTACAGTCACGTGCCGGCAGCGCAAGCTCGGCACCGGCGAAACACAATAAGACGCCGAGAATGCTCACTGGATAGGCTGCGAGCAGAACCGCCGCTGTAGAACCGAGGACCAGAGCGACCGTCATCTTGGCCACGCCCAGCATCACCACACAGCCGCCCGTCCGCCCTCCGAAGCGGTACTGACCGGCAAGACCACCCGCACCGTGGCACATCGGCATAGCCCCAAACCAGCATCCGATGATGTTCATGAGGCCGACACTGGTGGCCATGGCACGGGTACCGATGCCACGCCCCGGAAACAAATCGGAGCTCAGAGCACAAACCGCCAAAACCGAGTTGAACAGTGTCAAGGGGAGCTGTGGGAGTGTTCCCAACAGCAACCCGTCTCGCCACTCTGACGCGCTGGGCAGGCTCAGGACGGGGCCGTTCCAACCCAGAGAAAGCCCCTCAGTGATGCGGGGTGTCGTCAACACGATCAGCAGCAGTCCGGCGCCGAACAGGATCAAAGCGCTGGGGACACGCTTTCGACCCGCCACGGCGAGTATAAACGCGGCAGCGAGTGCCGCCGTGAGCCAGCTGTCAAGCGCCACCATCGGCGTCGCGCCGACCATCGCCAAGCCCTTGCCCAGAAGCTTGAGACCGACTCCCAGCTGAATTCCACGCACGATGGCACGAGGTATACGGCGTTCGATCACCTCGATCCCACCGGTGATCCCGAGGATGAAGACGACTGTGCCCGCGCCCAGTCCGGCCGCCGCGATCGACCCGGGCGCGAGACCCTCAGCAATGGCTACCGCCGCAATGGCCTTCATAGGCTGCACGGGAACCGGCTGATTGAAAAGGTAACCGGTCAGGACGTTGTAGGCGCCCGCAAACAAAAGAACGCTACCGATATCGAGGTGACAGACCGCAACCAGGCTGACCACCAGAGGCACGAATGTGCCGAGGTCACCGAAGGCACCGCCGGCTTCCGCAAGATCGAAGCGCATTCCTGTCCGTCCTTGCAGCAATCGCATAGCCGTAACCGGGCGCGAGATATTGCCCGCACCCGACGCGCCGATGCAACGCGTGGTCGAAAACCGCCGCCATGCATACTATCGTTGAGCCAGAGAGGTTTTCGCGTTGCCCAAGTCTAAGAGCTTTCCCGACCAAAAACTCGATGACGCCCTGACCGCCCTGGTCGCCCGCTACACGCCGGGATCCAAAGACAAGCGCAGAGCGAAGCTTCTGCATACACTGTTTCTCGAGGTCATCGCCATGGTCGACGACGACATCGACACCGGCGATCTCAAACTGGTCGCCACCGCTCTCTCGGAAATTCGTGACGCCCTCGAGCGCTTCGGACCCTCCAAGGGCCGGCCCAAGGTTACGGTGTTCGGCTCGGCGCGCACACCTCGCGACAGCCACGATTACGCGCTTGCCGAGAATTTCAGCCGCAAAATCGCCGACGCCGGTTTCATGATCATCACCGGAGCCGGGCCCGGCATTATGGAAGCCGGCAACCGCGGCGCCGGAGCCGAGCGCAGCTTCGGCGTCAACATCAAGCTCCCCTTCGAACAGGCGGCCAACGAAATCATCCGCGACGACGCCAAACTCGTCGAGTTTAAATACTTCTTTACCCGCAAGCTGTTCTTCGTAAAGGAGGCCGCGGCGATCGTCATGTTCCCGGGAGGCTACGGGACCCACGACGAGATGTTCGAATGTCTTACCCTGGTACAGACCGGGAAGGCACAGATGATGCCGATCATCGCCCTCGATGTCCCGCGCGGGACTTTTTGGAAAACTTGGGACCGCTACGTGCGCGAGCACCTATTGCGCAAAGGATTGATCGGCGAGAACGATCTCGACCTGTACACCGTCACCGACGACGTCGAGGCCGCCGTACGCGAGATCGTGACTTTCTACAGTAACTATCACTCGGCGCGGACCGTACGCGACAAACTCGTGATACGGATCCGCGAGAAGCTATCCAAGCCAAAGCTAGGGAAACTGTCGGCGGAATTCGCCGATATACTCGACAACAAAGACATCGTCCAGCGCGGCCCCTTGCGCGAAGAGGCCGACGAGCCCGAACTCTCCCACCTTCCGCGCCTGGTCCTCAGTTTCAACCGCGCCGACTACGGCAAGAGCTACGGCCGGCTGCGCCGCCTGATCGACGGCATCAATCAGGATTGAGATCGGCCACCAACGCGGGCAGTTCGCGCAGACACTGCACCGACATAGCGCATTCTCCGGCCACGGCGCCGATGCCGACGAAGTGCGCACCGGCACGACGGGCGCACTCGGCATCGCTGGGCTGGTCGCCAACGAACACGGTCTCCGATGGCGCAAGCCGAAACCGCCGGCTGCACTCGAGCAGCATGTCGGGGTGGGGTTTGGGACGAATTTCGCCGCGCGCACCGACCGCGTAGTCGAATAGGTGGGCCAACTCGAACCGGTCGAGAAGTTCCTCGAAGGTTGAGCTGCGATTGGTGGCCATGGCGATCGTGTAGCCATCGGTCTCACGCAAGCGGATCAGCACTTCGAGGAGACCGTCACGCGGGGTCATCCGTTCGAAGAAAGGGGTATAGGGCGTCCTGCTCGCGGTCGCCTTGATGCGCGCAAGTAGTGCCGGCTGTTCGCCGAAGTACTCTTCGAACAGTTGCACGGAGGCCATCGCGTGTGCCGCGGTTCGTGCGCGCTCGGGCAGAGGCGCGACACCGGCGCGTCTCAAGACTTCCTGGTAGAAGGCCAGGTTGGCTTGCTCGGAGTGGAACATCACGCCGTCGCAATCGAAGACAACAAGTTTGATCGGCATCGGCTTTCCTGGCGCGCCGCCCTTACAGCTCGGCGGCGACGATTTTGTCCAAACGACGGCGCCAGGCCGACTTGCGCTCGGCTCGTTCGTCCTCCGAAATCGCGGCTTCGAAAACGCGTTGCGGGTGCCAGAGCCTTTCGACTTCGTCGATGCTCGACCAGATCCCGACACCGACACCGGCGAGAAGGGCGGCACCAAGGGCCGCTCCCTCGAGCACGGGGCTGCGTTCAATCGGAACTCCCAGCAGATCCGCCTGGCTTTGTAGGAGAAAATCGTTGGCAGCGGCGGCACCGTCGGCCCGCAAATGGTCCGGCGGCGCCGCCGCCGCCAGCCATACCGCTTCGCCCGCATCGGTCACGCGGTGGGCGACGCCCTCGAGGAGCGCGCGCACGATCTCATTGCGGCCGCTGCCGCGAGTCAGCCCTCCGAGTATTGCACGGGCCTCGGGCCGCACTTCAGGGGTGCCCAATCCTTGGAACGCGGGTACGGCCCATACGCCCGAATCGGCACGGGCCCGTTCGGCAAGAGAGGAGGTCTCGGCCGCATCGTCGACGATTCGCAAACCGTCTTTCAACCATTGCACCGCCGCACCCGCGGTGACCACCTGGCCTTCCACGCAATAGCTACACTCGTCACCGATACGCCACGCAACCAGCGGGAACGTCCCCGCGCCTCCCATGGCTACGCCGTCACCGCTGTGCATGTTGACCGAGGCCGAGGTTCCGTAGGAGATCTTCGAAGCGCCTTGCGTGTGACATCCGAGACCGAAAAGCGAGGCTTGTTGATCGGCGCAAATCGCGCTGATCGGGACCTCGGCGCCAAGGGCCTCCTTGCTCGTCATTCCGACGCGTCCCGAAGACTCGACAAAAGACGGCATCCAAGCCGCCTCGATTCCAAGGGCCTCCAGTAACGTGGCGTCCCAGCAGGAATCGAAGTGCGCATACAGGCCGGTCGAGCTGGCGTTCGAGTGGTCGGTTACGTGCAGCGCACCCGTAAGGCGCGCAACCAGCCAACTGTCGGGGGTGCCGAGACGGAGGGTGCCACGCTCGGCGGCTTCGGCCACGGCCGGTAGCTTAGCGACGATCCACTCGGCCTTACTGGCCGCCATCATCGGGCTGATGAAAAACCCCTGTTCGCCGAGTTCCGCGCATCGTCGCGCAGAACGCGTGTCCTGCCAATTGATCATCGCCGACAACTCGCGGAGGTCTTCGTCCCA
>CAZKLE010000141.1:0-6747 GCA_964553415.1 uncultured Myxococcales bacterium | reverse complement strand
CTGGTAGTGATCGTCAAAGACGATCAGGTCGATTCAGTCGTACAAGCCATCGCCGAAGCCGCAAAAACTGGCCGTATCGGCGATGGAAAAATCTTCGTCAGCCCGATCGAACAGGTCGTCCGCATCCGAACCGGAGAGACGGGCGAGGCTGCTCTTTAAGACGAGCGAACCCGCACGGCTTCGGATTGTCGACACACAACAGCATCAGGAGGTAGTTTCACATGACTGGGAAAGAGGTACTGGAGTTCGCCAAGAAGAACTCCGCGGAAATGGTGGATTTCAAGTTTTGCGATTTTCCGGGGACTTGGCAGCACTTCACGACGCCCGTGAGCGAACTCGAAGCGGGCATCTTCGAAGACGGCCTCGGCTTTGACGGGTCCTCGATCCGAGGATGGAAGGCCATCAACGCTTCCGATATGCTCGTCATTCCCGACCCCGACACCGCCGTCATGGACCCTTTCATGGAGCGGCCGACTCTGTCGCTTCTCTGTGACATCCAGGATCCGATCACGCGCGAGAACTACTCGCGCGACCCGCGCAATATCGCGCAGAAGGCGATCGCGTTCCTGCAATCGACGGGGATCGGCGATACCGCCTACATCGGGCCGGAACCGGAATTTTTCATTCTCGACTCGGTACGCTTCGAGCAGAACCAAAACAGCGGTTTCTATGAAGTGGAGTCAGTCGAGGGGGCTTGGAACACAGGCGAAGACGGAGGCCAGAACCTAGGCCACAAACCACGCTACAAAGAGGGCTATTTCCCGGTGCCGCCGACCGACAGCCTACAGGACATCCGCACCGAGATGGTGCAGATGATGGAGAAGGTCGGGCTTCGGGTCGAGAAGCACCACCATGAGGTCGCCACCGCCGGTCAGGCTGAGATCGACCTGCGTTTTCTGTCTCTCGTCGAGATGGGCGATGCCCTGATGTGGTTCAAATACTGCGTCAAAAATACCGCTCGCCGTTATGGGCGTACGGCCACGTTCATGCCCAAGCCCCTCTATCTGGACAACGGCTCCGGTATGCATACACATCAGTCGATCTGGAAAGGCGACACGCCGTTGTTTGCCGGCGACGGATACGGCGGCATGTCGGAAATGGCAATGCACTACATTGCCGGCATCCTGACGCATGCCTCGGCACTCTGCGCGTTCACCAACCCAACGACCAACAGCTACCGTCGTTTGGTTCCCGGATTCGAAGCGCCCGTCAACTTGGCCTATTCGAGCCGCAACCGTTCCGCGGCGGTACGTATCCCGACATACTCGCCATCACCGAAAGCCAAGCGAATCGAGGTGCGTTTCCCGGACCCGAGTTGTAACGGTTACATCGCTTTCTCGGCGATGCTGATGGCGGGCCTCGACGGAATCGAACGCAAGCTGGATCCGGGCAGTGCCTTGGACAAAGACATTTACTCGCTCAGCAAGGCGGATCTCGCGGACGTTGCCAGTGTGCCGGGGTCGCTCGAAGGAGCGCTCGAGGCACTCCAGGCCGACCATGAGTTTCTCCTGCGCGGCGACGTATTCACCCAAGACGTTGTCGATACCTGGATCAGCTACAAGAACGATCGCGAGATCGATGAGGTGAGGCTGCGGCCGCATCCGCACGAGTTCGAACTGTACTACGACTGCTGACCGTTCGAAGGTGGGGTGAGGTCGGCGTCCGGTACGGAAGTGCTTTGGACCCGGATCTCACCCCGATAGACAAACCCGGCCTCTTCCGCCGCTTTGGCCACGGCCTGTTCGTCGGCGCCCTCGACGCGGACACGATGCTCGGCAAGATCGACGCCGACGGCGGCATCGGGAACCGCCGACTGGATGGCGGCGGTAATCGCACGGGCGCACCCTTCGCACGTCATCCCGTCAATACGATAGCTATGGGTCATGGTATCAATCCTCCTGTCCACGTTCGTCCCGCCCGGCAAGTTCGTCGAGGATCGGGCATTCGGGACGGCCATCGCCGTGGCAACGGTCGATCAGGTGACGCAACGCTTTGCGCATCGTTTTCATTTGCGAAATCCGCCGGTCAATCTCTTCCAAATGCTTCGAGGCAAGCGTACGAACGTCGGCGCTGGCGCGATTGCGATCGCTCCACAAGGCCAACAGCGCAGCAATGTCCTCGAGCGAAAACCCCAAATGCCGCGCACGATGGACAAAACGCAGGCTATCGACGTCGCGCTGATAGTAATGCCGATAGCCGTTGGCGCTGCGCTGGGCGGACGGGATCAACCCGACTTCTTCATAGTAACGAATGGTCTTGGCGGCTACACCGCAAGCTCGGGATGCTTGGCCGATCGTCATCGTCAGGCCTCCTGCGGCTTCCAACGCTTGAGTAACAGCGAACTGGTGACCACACTGACGCTGCTCATCGCCATAGCCGCGCCGGCGATAATCGGATTGAGCAGACCAAAAGCCGCCAGCGGTATGCCGACGACGTTATAGAAAAACGCCCAGAACAGGTTCTGCCGTACCTTACCGTAGGTGGCCCGCGACACATCGAGAGCATCGGCGACCAAGCCGATATCACCGCGCATCAAGGTCACAGCGGCCGTATCCATTGCCACGTCGGTTCCACTGCCCATGGCGATGCCGACGTCGGCCACCGCCAAGGCGGGAGCATCATTGATGCCGTCACCGACCATCGCAACGGTGTGGCCCTGCTCACAGAGACGGCGTACTTCGTCGGCTTTTCGCCCCGGCAGAACACCGGCAATCACATGATCGATACCCACCGAAGCCGCGATCGTCTCCGCTGCACGGAGGTTGTCGCCGCTGAGCATTACGGGTTCGATACCTTTGCGCCGCAAGCGGGCGACCACATCGGCCGCTCCCGGTTTGGCGCGGTCACCGGCAACGATGAGTCCGAGCAAACGGGAAACGGCACCAACCTCGGCGATCCACATCGGCGTCAGCCCGCTATTTTCGAACTGCTCGGCCCTTGCAGTGAGCGGATCGACCTCCAAACCTTGCTCCTGCATCAAACGTCGGCTCCCGATCCGAATCTCGCGATCCTCGACCACGCACGCAATTCCCCGCCCGACCAGCGCGTGAAACTCAGCGATCGGTGACAGCTTGATGCCCCGCGCCTCGCCGTAGGCCACCACCGCCCGGGCAAGCGGATGCTCGCTGCCACGCTGTGCCGACGAAGCCAGGCGGATGAGCTCTTCTTCATCGCAAGCGACGGGGACGACATCGGTCACCGTAGGCCGGCCGGTCGTCAACGTGCCGGTTTTGTCGAAAACCACCACGTCGACTCGATGCGCCAGCTCGAGAGCCTCGGCGTCTTTGATCAGGATCCCCGCGCGCGCGGCGGCACCGGTCCCCACCATAATCGCCGTCGGAGTCGCCAATCCCAGAGCACAGGGGCAGGCAACCACGAGAACGGCCACGGCCGTGACGGTGGCGGCTGCAAGCGGAACTCCGACGAGCAGCCAGGCCACGAACGATACCAGCGCGACCGCCAAGACCGCTGGAACAAACACCGCGGCAACGCGGTCGACGAGCTTTTGAACCGGCGCTTTCGTTGCCTGCGCCGCCTGCACCATGGCGATCATCCGTGACAACATCGACTCATCGCCCACAGCGGTGGCTCGAACCCGGATCAATCCGTCGACGTTGGTCGCCCCGCCGGTCACGCCGTCGCCGATTTCTTTCAAAGCCGGCATGCTCTCACCGGTGATCAGCGATTGATCGACCTGGGTTGTTCCCTCGATGACCTCGCCGTCCACCGGCAGCCGCTCTCCGGGACGCACGACGACGACATCACCGCCGATTAGCTCGGACACCGGAATCTCGACCTCGTCGCCGTTACGCACGACCCGCGCCGTCTGCGGGCGCAGGTTCATGAGCGCGCGGACGGCTTCGGTGGTGGAGCGTTTGGCACGGGTTTCGAGCCATTTGCCGAGCAGCACCAGGGTGATCACCGTCGCCGATGCCTCGAAATACAAGTGGCCGGCACCGAGGCTCGGGACCATGAGAATAGCTAGACTCAGGCCGTAGGCTGCGCTCGTGCCCAAAGCTACGAGCAAATCCATATTGCCGGTACGCGCTCGAAGGGCGCCCAGGGCGCTTCGGTAGAAGCGCGCACCGACGACAAACTGCACCGGGGTCGCCAACAAAAGTTGCAGTGCGTCGGGAAGAGTCCATGCAAAGCCGAACCAGGAGGTGACCATCGGGGCGATCAGCGGCAACGTCAATGCCGCCGATAGAACGAGCATCGCCTTTTCTCGATGCGTCCGGGCGCTCAGTTCGGCCTCTTCAGCCTGCCCGGCGGCTGCGCCCGTACGGCGCAGCGTTGCACGGTATCCGGCCTTTTCCACCGCCTGCACGAGATCCTCGGCCGTGACCACGCCGTCGGCAATCTCGACACTGGCGCTCTCATCGGCCAGGTTCACCGCCACGTGTTCGACCCCGGCCACACGGCCGAGGGCCTTCTCCACCCTTGACGTGCAGGACGCGCAGGTCATCCCTTGAATCGCCAAGGACAGCCGGCGGGCCTCAGGCCCGGTTTGCGGGCAGCTCTCTACGCTCGAAACCATCAAACCTTCCAGTACACTGGAATATAAACCTTCCAGGGCCGGGAAGGTCAAGCCGCTCGGCTTAATTCTCGATAACGATTTCGACTCGGCGGTTCTTGGCACGGCCCGCGGGGTTATCGGCCCCGTCGGGATACTCATTGGGCGCTACCGGGTAGGCTTCGCCGAAGCCCTTGGCGCCGACGAGCGCTTCGGGCACGCCGGCGTTTTTCAACTGGCCGGCGACGGCTTCGGCCCGTCGCTCCGAAAGGGCCTGGTTGTAGAGTTCGGCGCCGATCGAGTCGGTATGCCCTTCGACGGCGATCCGCCGTCCGCCGGCTAGGCGCAGCACGGTATCGGCAATTGCACGAATTTTCCGTTTCCCCCCGAACGTCAGATCGGAACTTCCGAACTCGAACAAGACATCGGGCAGGGTTACAACAACGCCTCTTTCGTTTTCCACCGCCGCCAGACGCTGATCTTCGAGCGCGCCAATGAGATCACGGTTCTCATCCGAAACCGTCGGCGGCAAGTCCGCGCCGGCCCCGTTCGGCCCCGGCGTATTGGCGAATTTTGCGAGTAACTCCCCAAAAGCCGCGTCTCCCGGCGACGGTGCCGAGCGAGCGGACGATTCACCGGCGGCGGCGACCGTCCCCGTCGACTCCCGAACCTCGTCGGGCCCGGGCGGAAACGGAGCGGCGGGCGAGCCCCGTGAGCCCACGACACCGCCTGTTGCACAACCCGCCATCCATATCATCAGCGCCGCGGCGATTCGCCATCTACTCGCGTGTTCAGCTCTCATCGTAACGACAGGCCTAAGCTCGGGTCAAGAACCCCAAGAAGCTGAAGGCTCCGGTTCACGTTTCCCGAACAGGGAAATGGCAACGAGCGTAGACACGCCGAGAGTAATGGCGATATCGGCAACGTTGAAGGCCGGCCAGTGCCAGCCGTGCACATAGAAGTCAAGAAAATCGACCACCTCTCCGTACATGATTCGGTCGATCATATTACCGAAGGCACCGGCAATGATGGCTACAACCGCTATCCTATGCGCACGTTCATCGATGGGAACGCGGCGGAAAAATACCAGCAACAGCACAACCGTGGCCGATGCCGCGCCGAGGAAGAATACCTTCCCCCACGGTTCGGCGAGCCCCGAGAAAAGCCCGAAGGCGCCGCCCGCGTTGCGTACATACGTAATCGAGAAGCAATCGGCGATCACGGGAATGCTCTCGCCTACGCGCATGGTCGTCTCGACCAAGGCCTTTGAGGCAACATCGGCCGCCAAGATCAACACGACCATGACGGTTGCGGTTTTCCCTCTCATGCCAAGGCCGTCACAACCGTGCAGCAACGATCGCACAGCGTTGCATGGCCGGCGTGCGAACCCACCGACAGGCTGTGGTTCCAGCAACGATCACATTTGCTTCCCAGCGCCGGCAACACGCGAATCGACAGCTTCCCTTCGCCCGGCTCCTCCTTGCCCCGGGAACTCTCGAGCTCGACCTGCGAAACGATGAAGAGCTTGGCAAGATCCTGAGGGCCGAAGCTGTCGAGCAGGTCGAACTGGGCGGCGTCTCCGGCCAGCAGAACGCGCGAATCCAGAGAATGCCCGATATCACCCGCCTTGCGAGCCCGCTCGAGCGCCGTGGTGACTTCCCCGCGGATGGTCCACAGTGCCTGCCAGCGGGCATCGAGCGCCGCATCATCCCAAACCGCCTCGGCACGGGGAAAATCCGTCAGGAAGACACTGCGGCTGTCGTCGCCGCAGGCCGCCTGCCAAATTTCCTCGGCTGTAAACGACAAGATCGGCGCGATGACACCGGTAAGGGTACTCAAAATCCTGTGCATGGCGGTTTGAGCGCTTCTTCTTTGCAGAGAGTCCTTCCCCGAACAATAGAGGCGGTCTTTGATGATGTCGAAGTACAGCGCGCTCAGATCGACACTGCAGAAGTTGTTGAGAGCGTGGTAGACGACATGGAATTCGTAGGACTCGTAGGCGCTCGTGCAGCGGGACAGAAACCCGTGCAGGCGCAGCAAGGCCCAGCGATCGAGCTCTACCATGTCTTCGTAGGCCACCCCATCCCGGTTGGGGTCATAGTCGTGCAGATTGCCGAGCATGTTCCGCGCGGTATTACGAATGCGGCGGTATGAATCCGCAAGACGTTTGAGGATTTCCGCGGATATCTTGACATCGTCGCGATAATCTTCAGCCGCCACCCACAAACGAACGA
>CAZKLE010000140.1:0-6780 GCA_964553415.1 uncultured Myxococcales bacterium | reverse complement strand
CCGGGGGGGCCGGGAGACGCCGAGAGGAACGACCCCGAGCTCACGACACCGCCACGCCGCAGCCTCGCCCCGGCGTCCGCTAAGCGGTCGGCGACGATAACGAGAACGCCGCCGTAGCTCGGCGGCGCCAGCTCGGGCTCGCTCCGCCGGGCGACGTTCCCGTTGCGCAACACGTCCGGTCGCAGCCCGGTAGGCTCAAAGTCGAGCGACGGCTCGAGCCAAGGCCCGAAGACGACGCCGGCATGGAAGATGTCGTGGCCGAGGATTGCGGCGATGCCGTCCTTGGATCGGCCGAAGTCTACGATTTCGATCGCCGGCGCCAGGGCCTCGATTGCCGCCGATGCTTGTTCGGCGCTGGCACCCGGTGGAAGGTCTCGACCGAGCTTCAACGCTACCTCGGCTTCTACCATGTACACACCGCCGGCTTCGATGCGGCAACGAGCGCCGTCATCCAAGAGCGTCGCGGTGGTCATGTAGCCGACCACGGCGCGCGTTATGCCGAGTTGCTTTTGCGCGCCGGGATCGTTGATGCCGATCTTCCAGCCGAGCCGTTTGTTGCCGCTGCGCAAGGCGCTTCGCCACGCGTCCGACTGGGCCTCCATCCCTCGGGCTATCTCTTCGCTCTCGTGCATGGCCGTCAGCGCCCGGCCGAAATGAGGGCGGAGATCGAATACCAATCTTCGCCGGCCGATTGCGGGGCATCGAAACCAATGTCGATGTACCACCCGGCCTCGTCGGGGAATGCGATCCCGGGAATGGCGGCACGAGTGCCGTGCATGAGTTGTATGTCGATGACACTGAACGCGTAGATGAACATGCGCGGCTGATCGTACTCGTAGTCGACTTTGGGGTTGGGGCGTTTGTCGGTACGGATGCTTTGCATGACGACCTTCCACAGCTGCCCGCCACGATCGTAGAGGTCGGAGTAGATGACGAAGTTGGTTTCCGCGTCTACGTAGATTACGCGTTTGGAATAGGCATAGTTGGGGTCGCGCGGGGTGCCCTCGATGATGTAGACGTTGGGACGCAGTTCCCAGTTTTCGCAAAACGTCATGCCGCCGTCGGTTTTGCAGGGAACCGGGGGCAGGTGAATGCCGTGCAAGGAAGCGAGCATGGGTTTCTTGCCGAGGTACTTCCAATCGAACCAGGGAATCTGGCCCGCGTAGCCGCCGTAGCTGTCGACATCGATGTCCTGGCCGAACAGAGCATCGCTCCTCTGTGCACTTGACATGCGGCGCACACGGCGAACGAACGGCAGATAGAGCCAAGTATCGTCTTGGCGCATCAGCTCCGTGTAACGGTAGCTGACTCCTCCGACACCTTTGAGATCGAACGGTTCGATCAACGGATAGAGCCCCGACTTTCGGAAAACATGATCCTCGTTGGTTTTGAAGGCGGGAATCGGCGGGTGACGAATGCGGCCTTGGAACTGGAGCACGCGCAACCAGTCGGCGACGAAGTGCCGCTCTACCGTGTACGCTCGGTTACCGTGGGAATCGACGTACAGGCTCCCCGTATCGGCATCGACCAAATGCAAAGCGAGGTCGTCGGTGAAGTAGTGTGTCCTCTCGAAGTTGTACATGATCTTCATGGCAACGCGCGGGTCGTTCTCATCGATGACGGGGAAGGGTTTGCCCGCCACCCAGTTCTGCAGTTCTCCCTGTTTGCCGAGACTGACCTGAGCCGCGTATTTTTCGCTTGCCTCTTCGTAGGCCTTCGGCATGGCAATTTTCCGATAGGGCACGATCTCCATGTCCATGCCGTTGAGCAGCGCCCATTTCACGCCTTCGCTGACGTAGCCGTTGGTGAGTTCGGCATTTTTTTTGGTCACGGTCGTCCCGGGACTGGGTTGCGCCGCGGCCGGGGACGCCTGCCACGCGGTGGATAGGGCAGCGAGAAGGAAAAGAGAGGCGACGGCGGACGGCTTTTGTCCCCGGAGCCAGCCTGGAGGCCCCAATCGGGGGGGTGTGGGTGATCGTGGGTTCACGGAGAGAAAGAGCTAGCAGCTTGTTGAACTATGGTCAATAGAAGTTTATGACTAGGGCGAAGACCATGGCGACCCGAAGCAGACTCCATCAGGATCAGCGCCGCGCACAGCTGCTCGAACTTGGCGCTCGCTTGTTTACTGCTCATGCCTACGACGATGTGTCCATCGAAAACATTGCCGCCGAAGCCGGTATCTCGAAAGGGCTTCTCTACCACTACTTTCCCAGCAAGCGTGAACTTTACGTCGCAACGCTGAAAATCAACGCAGCCGGACTGGTCAGCGCCGTCGAGCCCGACCGAAACCAGCGTCGGCTGGATCGCCTGCAGGCCAGCCTGGACGCTTTTCTCGACCATGTCCAAGCCAACGCTGCGGGCTATGCCTCCTTACTGCGCGGCGGCATCGGTAGCGATCCCGAAGTATCGGCTGTGGTCGACGATACGCGACAATCGATCATTGCGATTATCTTCGACAACATGGGGGTTTCCAACCCCAGTGCTGCTTTGCGCCTGGCCCTGAGGGGTTGGCTGGGGTTTATGGAGGCTGCAGCCGTCGACTGGGCCGAGCGCGGCGGCGTCGGACGAGAGCGCATGCGCACGATGGCCGTTGAGGTTCTGCAAACCGCGATCGCACAGGCCGCTCAGGACTCTGTGAGCGACGCGGGTGGCAACGCGTAGCGAGCGCTCGCGACTCGCTTGATCGCTGGGGAAGCGATAAAATCCCGCCCGCGGTTGTTGCCGGCCGCAGGAGGATAGTGCGTGCAGCGAAGCGAAATTCTGGGAACGGGCTCTTGCGTTCCCGACAACGTCGTGACCAACGAGGACATGACCAAGTTAGTCAGGACTTCGGATGAATGGATCCAGCAGCGCAGCGGGGTCAAAGAGCGCCGCTACTTGAGGCCGGGCGAGGGCGGTCCGGCGTCCCTGGGAGCCGACGCGGTGCGACGTGCACTCAACCGTGCCGGAGTCGGACTCGACGACGTCGATCTGCTCATCTACTCGACACAGAACCCTGAGTACTTCAGTCCGCCGAGTGCCTGTTTTCTGCAGGAGAAGCTGGGCATGGACAGCAACATCCCCGCTTTTGACGTGCGCAACCAATGCAGCGGGTTTCTCTACGGCATGGAAATCGCCGACGCTTACATCCGAGCGGGTATTTACGAGCGCGTTCTTCTCGCCTGCTGCGAAACGCACTCTCCGGGCCTCGAATATAGCGACGAGGGGCGTCACATCACCGTTTTGTTCGGTGACGGTGCGGGTGCGATGGTGCTGGGCCCGTCATCGTCGGAGAGCGCGAGCGGGATCGTCTCGAGCGAAGTCCATGCCGACGGTCGCCGCGCACGACAACTCTGGCTTGAGGCGGGAGGTGGCGCCGCACGGCCTCGTCTCGGGGTCGAGAACCTCGACAATCGCGGACTCTTCCCCTACATGAACGGGGCGGCGGTTTTCAAGAAGGCGGTTTCGGGCATGGTTGCGGCCGTAAAATCCCAACTGGAACAAAACGGGCTGGCCATCTCCGACATCGACTATTACTTCCCCCATCAGGCGAACCGGCGCATTAGTGAGACCGTCGGCAAGTTCATCGGTATGGATCCCGAACGTGTCGATCACAGTATCGAGCGCTACGGAAATTGTTCTTCGGCTTCGATTCCCATCGCTCTGGATGAAGCCGCAAGGGAGGGGAGGATCCACAAGGGTGATCTTCTTTTGTTTTCGAGCTTTGCCGCGGGTTTTACCTGGGGTGCTGCGCTCGTGCGCTTCTGAAGACGGGAACGCGGGAGGTCCTCATGTCACGAGCGGCGATTCTGGGAACGGGCAGCTATTTGCCCGAGCGTGTAGTGAGCAACGAAGAGGTTGCCGGCAGGCTCGGAGTAGACGCGGCTTGGATCGAGGATGTCTCGGGAGTCCGGGAGCGCCGCTACGCGGCTGATGACCAGCCGCCGGCGGATCTGTCGGTCCGTGCGGCGACCCGGGCCGTGGATGCGGCCGGCACCGGCTTCGAGGACGTCGACTATATGATTTCCGCGATCGAGAATGCCGATCATCATTTCCCCGGGAGTTCCTGTTTCGTACAGGAGCGCTTGGCGCTGGAAACGGGGATTGGTGCGCTCGACGTACGCGGCCACGCCGCGGGATTTCTCTACGGCCTATCGGTGGCCGATGCGCTTGTTCAGGCGGGTCGCTACTGCAACGTCCTTCTGATGGGTACCGAACTGTACTCCTGCGGCCTGGAATGGAGCGACGACGGCAAGGACATTACGCCGCTGCTCGCCGATGGCTCCGGAGCTGTCGTGCTCGGTCCGGGCCGCCCCGGTCAAGGAGTCCTGGCGCTGGACCTGCACAGCGACGGGCGGCACGCGCGCGATTACTGGATCTTATGCGAGACCAATACCCACCACCCGCGCGTGACCCGGCAGATGTTGGAAGAGGGACAGCAGTTCGTACGCGTCGATACGGACCTCTTCTATCGCCATGCCGTCGAGGCATTGGTCGAGTCCATTCCTCGAAGCCTGGCGACGGCCGGTGTCTCGGCCGACGAGGTTGCGATGTTTTTGTTGCAGCAGGGCAACCGGCGCGTAAACGAGTCGATTGCCGGCCGTTTGAAGCTCCCGGTCGAGCGAGTGGATTGGAGCATCGAACGCTACGGGAATACCGGCGCCGCTTCGATACCGATTTCCCTGGACGAGGCCGTTCGCGATGGCCGTCTGAAAAGCGGCGACGTCGTCGTGATGGCCGCCGCCGGGGCCGGTTTCATGTGGGGCTCGGCGGTGCTGCGCCTTTGACGGTGACGAGTCGGCGCCCGTTTCGGCTTACGCAAGAAATTCGAGGATCGCGCGGTTGAATTCGTCCTTGGATTGGATGTTGAGCGCGTGGCCGTTGCCGGGAAAAAGTTCGAGCGTCGAGTGCGGAATGCCTCGGGCCAGCAGTTCGGAGTTCTTCGGTGGAACCAGTACGTCGGCATCGCCGTGTAGGATGAGGGTGGGGTGAGTGATCTCGCCGAGTCGGTCGAAGGTGTCGTGACCCATCACGGCTCCGAGTTGAGCGGCCAGAGCGTCTTTGGAGGGTGGCAGGATCTGCTGCTCTGCAAACGTCATCATCAACTCGGCCATGTGTTCGGCCAGGTAGGCGGGCGGAAAAAGAATGGCCGCCGTTGCCTGGAAGGCCTGCAGTAGATCGTCATCGCCGTCGGCTAGAATCAGAGCCTCGGCTACCTCCGGTGCAGGCTGTATCGATTTCATGCCGCCGGGCAGCGTGCAGGAGAGGATCAGTTTGTCGATGCGGTCGCCGTAGTCGAGGGCGACGTGCTGGGCGATCATGCCGCCCATCGAGATGCCGCAAAGGTGGGTTTTTTCTATTCCCGCGGCATCGAGAACCGCGATCACGTCGGCGGCCATGTCCTGCATGGTGAAGTTGGGATTTGCCGTCTCCGTACGCCCCACGCCTCGGTTGTCCAACACGATTACGTTGTAGTGTTCGGCAAACACCGGGGTTTGCGGAAACCACCATTGCGAGGTGCCCCCCAATCCCATGACGAGGGTAAGCGGGGTCCCGCTTCCGCGGGTTTCGTAGTAAATCTTGGCGTTGTCCGTTTGTGCAAAAGTCATGTTCTTTACCGGTAGCAAGGGGCTGCGTATCGACGTATACATCGTTACGGCCGAGTTGTCGGGAGTACTCCCATAGCTAGCCGGAGGAGAGTGCAGTGGCAAAAGAGTTCGAGCTGACCGAAGAGATGAAATCGAAGATTGGCAGCGAATCGCCGCCGTGGACCTACGAGGTGACCACCACCAGCGTGCGCGCCTTTGCCCGCGGTGTAGGCTACAGTGACCCGGTCTATTTCGATGTCGAGACGGCCAAAAAGGTGGGTTACCGAAGCCTGCCCGCGCCTCCCACCTACTTGGGCACGCCCGTGTTCATCCCCGGTCGTTGCAGCGATACCTTCAGCGGCCCGGTCGACGGCAATCCCAGGATCGGGCATGGGCTCCAGGGTTTGCTCGACGGCGGCACGGAAACCGAATATTTCGACACGATCTGTGCCGGTGATGAGTTGACGGTGGTGACCCGCCTAGTGGGGTTGGACGTGCGGCCGAGCAAGACTCTCGGCAAGATGCTCATGATGGCGACCGAAACCGACTTTACCAACCAGCTGGGGCAACTGGTCGCGCAGCAACGATCGCAAGTGATCTATTACTGAGGAGAGTGCGCAAGATGACGACGCCAACGTGGGATTCGATCAAAGAGGGGACGAGCATTCCCGAACTCCGAAAGAAGCCCGGGGTGACGCAACTGGTGAAGTACGCGGCGGGTTCCGGCGACTTCAATCCTCTGCATCACGATTACAACTTTCCCCAGTGCAAACAGATCGGTTCGATCATTATCCACGGACGTTTCAAGTACGCGTGTCTGGGCGAAATGGTCTCGAACTGGCTCGGACATGACGGGCGCATCAAGAAGATTTCCTGCCAGTATCGGGGAATGGACCTGCCCGACCATGAGTTCGTATGTCGCGGTACCGTTGGGCGAAAATGGGAAGAAAATGGCGAGCGTCTCGTGGCCCTGAGCGTGTGGGTCGAGAATTCGGAGGGTAAGAAGACCACCCCCGGAGAGGCCATCGTTTTGCTGTCTTCGTAGCGATGGTTTCTGCTTGCGCAGGTGAAGGCCGAAGATCATTCACTCTCGTCTTCGATGATCTCGTCGGGGAAATCGACCACACGGTCGGCGAGGGTGAGAATCAAGAACCGGTGGACTTCATCAGCAATGCTCGGGCCTTGCAGAGCCGGCCACCAACGGCCGGCGAGA
>CAZKLE010000139.1:0-6815 GCA_964553415.1 uncultured Myxococcales bacterium | reverse complement strand
TTTCAAGATCCCAACGGTGTGTCTGTGCTGGCCGCGCTCGAGGTCGTCGCCGAGCCTTTTGCCTTGTTGATGTCGGATCATGTGTTCACCGAGGGCCGGTTGCGCGCGGCGTGCGCTGCCTTCCAGGCAAGCGGTCGCAGTTTGCTCGTCGTCCAGGACGCATCTTCTTTCCGGGGTGACTTGGACGATGCCACCCGGGTTGCCACTGCGCGGGGCCGGGTGACGGCTATCGGCAAGGAACTCGAAAGCTTTGATGCCATTGATACCGGCATGTTCGTGCTGGATCATGAGGCACTTGCGCGCGCGTTCTCCGAGACCGGCGAGGCTCCCAGTATTTCCGATGGAATGCGTATTCTGGCGGCGAAAGGCGATCTCGACGCTTTCGATCCGCGAGTCGGCGATTGGCAAGACGTGGATACACCCGAGGACCTGATTGCGGCCGAGCGTGTTGTCTATGCCTCGTTACGAAAAGCGGGCGACGGCTTCATGGCTCGCGTCGTTAACAGAAGGATCAGTCTGTTTTGCAGCAAACGCCTGTGGCGGCTGGGCGTCACGCCCAACCTCGCCACTGCGTTTACCCTCCTGCTGGGAATTGCGGCGGGCCTGGCGTTCGCTCAGGGCGCCGGCGTGGGGTGGGGTCTGCTCGGCGCCGCGTTGTTCCAGTTTCAGTCGATCCTCGACGGCGTCGACGGCGAGCTCGCCCGCCTCTTGCACCGCGAGAGCCGTTTCGGCTTTTGGTTCGACGTTGGCGCCGACAACCTCACCCACATCGCCGTCTTCGTCGGTATCGCCCGCGGCCAAGCTCTCAGCGCTGTACCCGGCCCGTGGGCGGCACTCGCTACGGCTGCCGGCCTCGGTGTGATTGCATCGTTTGTAAGCGCCGTGCCCCTCCTGCCGGGCAGACCCGGACACGCGGTGCCGACGAAAGCGAACGCCTTGGTCGATCGCATCGTTTCCAGTTTAACGAAGCGCGATTTCACATATCTTCTCTTTCCCGCCGCTTTGTTCGGTTGGCTTGGGCTGTTCCTGTGGGCCGCCGCCATCGGCACCTGGGCGTTTGCCGGCACCACCATCCTGGCACGCGCGGCCTCACACCGTCGCTAACCGCGTCGCATCCACGTACAGCATGAGCCGCCGGCAGGTTGCGTTTGGCGTCCGCGCGTCTGCGCGGCGCCAAACGGAGTCTGCCGGCGGCCCCCGCCGCTTGACCTTTGCCGCAGTGCATCTACAAAACACGCATGCCCAGTCGTGTACGTCCCCGTCGCAGTGTCCTCTATATGCCGGGCTCCAACGCCCGGGCTTTGGAAAAGGCCAAGACGATACCGGCCGACGCGCTGATCCTCGACTTAGAGGATGCGGTGGCGCCCGATGCCAAGGAGCTGGCGCGCGAGCAGGTCTGTGCCGCGGCCAGGTCGGGCGAGTACGGCTATCGCGAGATCGTCATTCGCATAAACGGATTGGACACCCCTTGGGGTCACGATGACCTAAAGGCCGCAAGCGCGGCCGAGCCGGATGCGATTTTGGTCCCCAAGATCGACGGTCCCAGTATTCTCCGTCAGGTCGAATCGATCATGGGGCATTCAGGGGCATCATCGGCGATACGGCTGTGGGCTATGCTCGAGACTCCCCGTGGGCTTCTTCATGCGGAAGACATCGCCGGCGCCAGCAAAAAGCTCGAGGTGCTGGTGATGGGCACCAACGACATAGCCAAGGAACTGAAAGCTGCGCATCACTCGGGTCGTGGGCCCTTGCTCACGAGTCTGGGGCTGTGCTTGTTGGCGGCGCGGGCGCACGGCTTGGTGATTGTCGATGGTGTCTACAACGACATCAAGAATGTAGAAGGGTTCGAACTCGAATGCCGGCAGGGTGTGGAGATGGGTTTCGACGGCAAGACCTTGATTCATCCTTCGCAAGTCGAGCCTTGCAATCGGATCTTTTCTCCGAGCGAGGGGGAATTGGAGAATGCGCGCAAGATCATTGCCGCCTTTCACGAGGCCGAGGCGGAGGGGAAGTACGTTGCCACGGTGGACGGTCGCATGATCGAGCATCTGCACGTGGAGAACGCCCAACGCGCCGTCGCGATGTCGGAGGCGATTGCCGCGCGCTTGTGAGGGAGGCCCCCGGTCGCTATGTCTGTAGACTTTCCGCGACCTGCAAACCTGCGAGGAAGAGATCATGCGTAGTCCAAAACCGTTCTTTCGTCCCCTGGCTCTTGGCGCTCCGATGCCGCTGCGGGAAATTCCCGTACGACCGTCGCGGATGATTCATTTCTTTGATCCGAGCAATGCAAAAATGGCGGCCAAGGTCCCGGACCTGGCCAAAAAAGCCGATGTTCTACTCGGCAACCTCGAGGATGCGATTCAAGCCGACAACAAGATCGCCGCTCGCCGTGGACTGATACGGATCGCCAAGGAGAACGACTTCGGCGAGACGCAGTTGTGGACCCGCATCAACAGCCTCGATTCGCCCTGGGCCTTGGATGACCTGGTCGAACTGGTCAGCGAGATCGGCGACAAGCTCGACGTCATCATGGTACCGAAAGTCGAAGGCCCTTGGGACATTCACTACGTCGATCAGTTGCTGGCTCAGCTCGAAGCCAAGGCCGGTCTCGAACGCCCGCTGCTCGTTCACGCACTCCTGGAGACCGCCACGGGTGTGGCCAACGTGGAAGAGATTTGCGGGGCCAGTCCGCGCATGCAGGGACTGTCGCTGGGACCCGCCGACCTGGCCGCCTCGCGACGTATGAAAACCACGCGCGTCGGCGGTGGACACCCCGGCTACCTGGTACGAACCGATCCCGATCCCGACAACCCCGATGCACCACGCCCGACGGCGCAGCAGGACCTGTGGCATTACACGATGGCACGCATGGTCGATGCTTGCTGTGCCAACGGCATTCTCGCTTACTACGGACCCTTCGGTGATATTAAGGATACTGTGGCTTGCGAAGATCAGTTTCGCAATGCCTTCTTGATGGGATGCGTGGGTGCGTGGTCATTGCATCCGGTGCAGATCGACATCGCCAAAAAAGTGTTCAGCCCGGAAGTCGACGAGGTGTTGTGGGCCAAGCATGTCATCGAAGAGATGGGCGACGGAACCGGTGCGGTGATGATCGACGGCAAAATGCAGGACGATGCGACCTTCAAGCAGTGCAAAGTGATGGTCGAGCTTGCACGCATGCTTGCGGAAAAGGACACCGAGTTGAAGCGAGCCTACCGCTTCTGATCGTACGTACGCGGTTGTTTTCGGCACTTGCGCCTCACGAACGGCGTTGTATATAGGCAGAGGAGGGTCCTTGAGCATGCGCTTTTACGAGTTCGAAGCGAAACACATCCTGGCGAAACGCGGCATACCCGTAAACCAGGGCGAGGTCGCGAAAACAGCGGCCGATGCCGGACGGATCGCCTCCGAACTTGGCGGCCCGGTCACGTTGAAGGCGCAGGTTCTTTCCCCGGCGCTCATCAAGTCTGGGGCCAGGGCGGCGGCCGATAGCCCGGCCGAGGCTGAGGATGCGGCGAAAAAGCTCCTTGCCCTGGACGACGGCGGCCGCGGGCCCAACGGCGTGCTCGTGGAACCCGCAAGCAAGGTTGCGGCCGAATACAGCATCGCCGTTACCTACGACGGCGCGGCCAAGTGTCCGGTGATCCTCGGCAGTGCCACGGCCGGCAACATCGAAGACATCGCCGATGAGCATCCCGACCGAGTCGTACGGCGGCATTACTCGGCCTTGCTGCCGTTTTCCAATTATGTGGCCAAGGAGCTGGTCGCCGGCCTCGGGCTGACGGGTCCCGACCTCAATCGCATGACGGGGATCGTCTCGCGACTGGCGCGGCTTTTCCTCGACTACGATCTGACGCAGGCCGATGTATCCCGTCTGGCCAAATGCGAGGACGGCAAGTTCGTTGTCCTGGATTCCTACGCCGACATGGAAGTCGAAGGCCGGCCACGGCAGAAGTCTCTGCTCGACGAGCTGAAGATTGCGCCGGAAGATCCGCGTGCGGTGCGCGAGCCGACGCAATTTGAACTCGACGGTGCCAAGATCGACGAGGACGATCCGCGCGGTATCGTCGGCCCGGTGGTGGAATTCGACGGCAACGTCGGTCTCGTGATCGGCGCCGGCGGCGGCTCGCTCACGCTTACCGATGCGGTGATCAAACACGGCGGCCGTCCGGCCAACTACGCAGCCATCGGCGGCAACCCCAGCGTGGGGAAGGCGGTGGCGTTGACGAAACTGGTGCTTTCCAAGCCCGGCGTCGAGAAGATTGCGGTGATGTCGAATGTGGTCTCGAACACGCGCGCCGATCTTGTCGCACGCGGCGTGATCAAGGGGGTCCTCGAGTTGGGTTTTGAGCCCGCCGACAAGATCGTGATGTTCCGTGTTCCCGGCGCGTGGGAAGCGGATGCCGTGAAGATCTTGAAAAAATACGGTATTGAGTACTGCGATCGTTCGGTATCGATCAGCGAAGCGGCCAAGCGTGCCGTCGCGAACATCGGCGGCTGAGAGGACTTGTCATGGCTGTTATCGTTCACGAAGATTTCCAGTTCATCATCCAGGGCATTACCGGTCGTGAGGCGGTGAACTTTACGCGCGAATGCCTCGACTACGGTTCGAAGGTCATCGGCGGCGTAACGCCCGGAAAAGGTGGGCGGCAGGTGTACGGAGTTCCCGTATCCAACACCGTTCGCGAGATCGTCGAGAAGCAAAGAGTCGACGGCACGATCATCACCGTGCCCTGGGCCTTCGCTTCGGATGCCGCCTACGAGGCCATTGATGCCGGCATCAAGGAAGTCGTCATCATCACCGAGGGGATTCCACGCCGCGATGCCTCGGCGGTAATCGAGTATGCGGCCATGCGTGGCACGAGGGTCATCGGGCCGAACTGTCTCGGGATCATCACCCCGGAGCTGTGTCGCTTCGGTAGTTTGGGCGGTCCGGCTGTCGACTGTCGCAAAGCTTTTCAGCCCGGCGTGGTCGGCGTGATGTCGCGTTCGGGCGGAATGACAACCGAAATTTGTAATGCGCTGACCGGGTCCGGGCTCGGAGTGAGCACGGCGATCTCGATCGGCGGCGATCCTGTCATCGGGTCGACCTACGCTGATCTCATGCCGCTGTTCGAGGCCGATGAAGAAACCAAGGCGGTTGTCATTTACTCCGAGCCGGGCGGCTCCGCCGAAGCCGAACTGGCTCGTTGGTCGAAGGAGAACAAGAGTCGACTGCCGATCGTAGCTTTCGTGTCGGGCCGTTTCATGGACAAGATGCCGGGCATGAGCTTCGGTCACGCAGGAACAGTCGTCAATAAGAAGGTAGACTCACCGGCCGATAAGATCGTGCGTATGCGCGACGCCGGAATCTCGGTTGCCGACGAGATCGGCGACATACCCGATCTCGTTCGAGAACGTATCGGCGGTGCGGGGGCAGGAGCGTAACCATGGGCATGTTTATCCGCGTCGAGGTGGACGAGGCCGTCATCGGAAAAACCCCGGGACTGGCAGCCAAACTCATCGAGGTCTGTCCGGTCAAGATATTCAAGGCCGGTGCGGGTGAGAACTCGGCCGCGGTCGTCGAAGGCAACGTCGACGAGTGTACCCTTTGCGACTTGTGCACAGAGGCCTCGCCCGACGGCGTCAAAGTCATCAAGCTTTACGAATCCTAGCGGCCGCCCGCGTTATTCGCACACCAATTTCAGTGTGTCGCGGTCGGAACGGCCCGTCAGCCGGCGGACCAGCGCCTTGAGCCGCAGCCTGGAGCCGCGCGCGACCGGGATATCGATGCTGCTCGTGCACGTCGACTGCTGATCACCGCCATCGGCCGGCTGGCTGATCGACGGTAGGAAGCGGACTCCCGTGCCGAGATCGCATCTTCCATTGTTGCCGCCGAAGCTGCGGTCACATTCGAAGTCATTGCCAAGAGTGCAGGTCGTGTTCCTGGCGCCTTTGCGGCAGCGCCCTAGGATCACGGCTGAGCATATGCCGTCGGCGGCACCGAGGGTCGTGTCGCAGTCTTGGTTGTCGGTGCAAACAGAGCCGGTCAATCCGCTCGTGCATTGGCCCGGGGACAGGCCACGAACCGCCTCGGTGATCCTCGCAGTGGCGAGGGCCTGCTGCTGATCGGTCACTTTGATGCCGCGCAGTTCGAAGCTGACGACTTGACTCGAGTCGCAGCCGGGAACTCCGAGCCGGTTCAGACAGGCCGCGACTTTGAAGGTGCACACGCCCACGGCCGAGTCGGCGTCGCAAGCGTTGCAGGTCCCGTCACCGGCTCCCGGAGAGGAATCGCAGTCAACAGCTTGACTCGGTTTGCAACAAGACGCGCCGACGTTGCCTGTAGTGCAGGTTCCGGTCTTGGCTGCCGAGGAACAGTCGCTGCAAGTCTGTTTCTTCTTGGTGAGAGGGTCGGGCGCGTCGTCGACAGACCACGCTGCTACGCATTCGCGCGCTTTGTTGAGCTCGGTCTTGCCGATGATGCCGTTGCGTGTGCAATCGGCGGCGCAGCCGGTGCCCGCCAGCCCGTTGGCGGAGCCCGCGTCGCATTCTTCGGCGCACTCACGCAGACCGTTGCCGCAACCCGCGATCTGACAGAAATCCGAACAGGTAGAAGCCCCGATTCCGCAAAACAAATTGACCGCGCCGCCGGTGTTACAGGACGGGCCTTTGCAGATGCCGTCGCCGGCGGCCGGCGCGGTGTCGCAGTCGGCGTTGGCTGTGCATCCCGAACCGATCGTGCCGGCGGTGCAGGCCGGTGTATTTGTACCTGTGCCCGTCAACCCGGCCGTGCAGCCGTCGCCGCAAGTTGAGCCCAGGCAGAGTCCGTCGCC
>CAZKLE010000138.1:0-6915 GCA_964553415.1 uncultured Myxococcales bacterium | reverse complement strand
GGGAGCACGAGACGGTTTTGATCTGCTGGCGGCCTACTTCGGAGGCGCCGATGTCACCGGACATCGTTTCTGGCGCTACATGTATCCGGATGCCTACGTCCATAAACCCGATGCCGAGCAACGCAAACTTCTCGGCCAAGTCGTGCGCGACTACTATGTGTATCTGGACGGCGTGATAGCAGATATCCTCGGCGCCGCACCGGGGAGCGTCAACGTCATGATCGTCGCCGATCACGGCATGCAGGTCGAGAACGCTCGAGCTCCGTTCCGGCCGGGAGACCCTGCCAACAAAGTCATTTCGGGCGCCCACCGGAAAGCGCCGCCGGCCGTATTCATCGCCGCCGGTCCCGACATCGTCGAGTCCAAACAACGCGACCTTACCGCCCTGACCGTTCCCGACCTTGGCGAGGTCGGGAACGTCTTCGACATTACGCCGACGGTGCTCGCCCTGCTCGGCCGGCCGAGTTCGCGCAACTTCGACGGTGACGTCATGACCGGCATCCTCAGAGAAGCCTTCCTGCGTAGCCACCCGGTCTCCTACGTGGCCGCCTACACCGAGCCCGGCTGGAACGAGCACGCCGAGGACACGACCGCTGACAATCATTTTGAAGAGCGCATCAAGCAACTACGCGCTCTCGGTTATCTCCACTAAAACCGGGAACGACAGCCGGAGCCCGGGCTAAGAACGCTCGGGGGCGATGTCTTCCAACTCACGGGTCGCCGTCTCGGGCACAAGAAACCACACGATGACAGGTGGAATCAATGCCACCCAAAGCATCGATGTGATCGCCGCCTGATGGCTACCCCACAGGTCAAAGGCCCAGCCCTCGAACCACAGACCGCTGGCTCCGCCAAGGGCACCCATGATCGAGCGCGCCCCCGAAGCCGTCGAACGATAGGAAGTCGGAAAGAGTTCGGTCCCCAGCGCTGCGAACAATACTTCGCTGCCGAAGTACGCAAACAGCATCAAGCACCAAGCCGCCGGTACCGCCCAGGACGGGGCTTGGTAAAACAGCGCCGTCCCCGCAAGATTGATCACCAGGGCGGAGGTCATCACGCGCCGTCGCCCGAAACGATCGCTCAGAGCTCCGGCAACGATGTTGCCGACCATCGCGAACACGCCACCGAAAATGAACAGACCCGAAACACCGCCCGGCGAGTATCCGTGCGCTTCCTGCAAAAACTTGGATTGGAACTGGAGGGAGGTAGAGGCGAGGAACCAGTAGGGAAACACCGCCGCCGCCAGAATCGCCAGACGGCCCGGATACATCAACAGAAGATCACGGGCGGGACGCAGATACTCGAAACCCGCCGTAACGCCGCCGCGGCGGAGTGCATGCTGCTCAAAGCGACGGGTCTCGCGCAGGTTACGACGAAACCACGCCAGCACCAGCAGGGGTACGATGCCGACCATGTACAGGGCACGCCAACCGTAGGGTAGGATGTGAATCAAACTGTAGAGCACGGCCGCGACCCCATGGCCGAAGGCCCCCAAGGCCGCCAACACGCCGATGCCCCAGCCGCGCGCATCGGCATCGAGTTCTTCGGCGATGACGACGATCGCGAGCATCTCTTCGGCGTAGATAAACATGCGTGCCAAAAACTGCAGAACTCCGAACTCGAACGATGTGCGTACGAAGGCCGTCGCAAAGGTGCTGACAGTGAAGCCGAGGATAGTGATCAAGAGAAGCCGGCGGCGGCCGAACACATCGGCAAGCATCGTCAGGCCGAGCGCCGGCAGCACGCCGAGACGGATCAGGCCGGTAAGCGCACCCACCTGGTCCTCCGGTATCCCCAGGCCCGACTGGATCTGCGGCAGGGCGAGCGCGAGCAGTCCTATGTCGTAGCTGTTGACCATGTAGGCCGCGCCCAGCAGTCCCAAGACCCGCCAATGCGCAGCGGTCAAGCCCTGCGGCGGCCGCACATAGAAAAACAAATACGCCCACCAGGGCGATCCGTGCGGCAGCGCCGGTGCGTCACCCGCGTGCACGACGGTCTCAGTAGGCGGAGGCGGATCTTTGCGGTCGGCCATCGGGGATTTTGTCGCCGGCGCCGAGACGCGAGCGGGTTGTTCAGTGTGGTCGAGGCGCCGCCCGCAGGCAATAACGGCGATACGTATACGCGGCCGCCCGTCGCATCAGGGTGGCAAGCGCAAAAACGAAGTCGGCGCTCGACCCCAGGCGCAGCCCTTCGCGAAGGTTGGCAAACGCCGCGCCCCGATCGCCCTTGGAACGCATCAACGCGGCGGCCTCCTCGAGGGCAAAAAGCGTGTAGGATCTTCGCGCGCGCGCCGACATGCGCGCGCCGAGTTCGCCGGGCAACAAGGCCTGGGAGCGAGCAATGCTGCGGCCGAGATCTACGATCGTCGCGCCCGAGCGACGCAATCGCGCGCTCTGCGAGTTCGGATGACGCCTATAGCACGCGAGCACTCCGGGTTCGTACCATAGCGGGTAATGCACGGCGATGCGTTTCCACATGTCCCAATCCGAAGCGTACACAAACTGTTCGTCGAAGCCGCCGAGCTGTTCGTATACTTCACGGCGCACGACGATAGCGGGCGTTTGAATCTCCAGCCTCGCGAAAACGTGCTCGCGCCAGTCGTCGAGAATACCCGCCCGTCGTTCGGAGATTCCCGTACGACGGACAACGCGTCCGTCGGCCTCGAGAAACGACGACGCACAAAACGCGGCTCCCACCGTCTCGCGGCCGGCAACCTCGAGGCCTTCGCGCATGGCCGCGTAGAAACCCGGCGAGACGAAATCGTCTTGATGCAAAAGGTGCACGAAACGGCCACGGGAGTGCCGGACGCAGCAGTTCCAATTGCCCGCCATTCCCAAGCGGGTGGTATGGCGAGAACAGTGCACACCGCTCAAACCGCGCTCGGCAAGAAAGCGCTGCGGATCGAAATCGGCGGAAGCATCGTCGACGATCTCTATTTGCGCCTCCACGGCGGCGTCGAGTTGCCGGAGAACGCCTCCCACGGCCTCGGCAAGTTGATCTTCGTCCGGGTTGCAGGTCGGAATCATCACCGACCACGAAGGGCGTGGGGACGTTGCAGATACCTGGGGAATCACTGCCGCAAGAACTCCGTGATCAGTTAGCAAAGTCGCACCGGAGTATCGGCCGCCATGGCCCCTCACCGTCCGGGCTTTTATCTTATTCGCGCACCAGCTACCAAGACAAGGAGAGCCATCCCCATGTACCCACAAGTCCGTTCCGAACAAACACCCGACAAACCCGCCTACATCATGGCCGAATCGGGCGAGGTGGTGACCTACCGCCAGCTCAACGATCGTTCCAACCGTTGCGCGCAGCTCTTGTATTCGCTGGGGCTGCGTTCGGGCGACACGATCGCAATCTTGATGGAAAACAATGCGCACTTCTTCGAGCTTTGCTGGGCGGCGCAACGCTCGGGTTTGTACTACACCTGCATCAGTTCGCGACTGACCGCCCCGGAGGTCGCCTACATCGTCAACGATTGCGGGGCCAAGGTGCTGTTCACCTCGACGGCCAAGCGCGATGTCGCCTCCGAGTTGCTCGCCCAAGTGCCGGGCCTGCGCGCCGCCTTCATGATCGGTGGAACGATCGAAGGCTACGCATCCTACGAAGACGCGGTCGCCGCACAGGCGGCCGAGCCCCTGGCCGATGAGCGCGAGGGCTGTGACATGCTGTATTCCTCGGGGACCACCGGTCGGCCCAAAGGCGTCAAGGCCCCCTTGCCGGACGCGCCGGCTGGTACGCCGCCGGCGCTGCTGATGCTGGTTGTCGGCTTGTACGGAGCCGATTCCGAAAGCGTCTATTTTTCCCCTGCGCCCCTGTACCACGCCGCGCCTCTTCGCTTCAACATGGCGTTTCTACGCATCGGTGCGACCTGCATCGTCATGGAACACTTCGATGCCGAAGCGGCACTGGCCGGCATCGAACGGTTCCAGGCTACGCACAGCCAGTGGGTGCCGACCATGTTCGTGCGCATGCTCAAGCTTCCGGACCACGTGCGCCGGCGTTACGACGTGTCGAGCTTGCAAATCGCCATCCACGCAGCCGCGCCTTGCCCGATTCCGGTCAAAGAACAGATGATCGATTGGTGGGGCCCGGTGTTGCACGAATACTACGCAGGCACCGAAGGCAACGGCTTTACCGCTATCAATTCGCAGGAATGGCTAACGCACAAAGGATCGGTCGGCAAGGCGCTGAGCGGACAGGTTCACATCGCCGACGAAGACGGCAACGAAGTGCCGACCGGAGAACCGGGGGTCGTGTATTTTTCGGGCGGCGGCAAGTTCGAGTACCACAACGACCCCGACAAAACTCGAGCTGCTTACAATCCAAAAGGCTGGTCGACTCTCGGTGACATCGGCTACCTGGACGAAGAGGGCTACCTCTATCTCACCGACCGGAAGGCCAACATGATCATCTCCGGCGGCGTCAACATCTATCCGCAAGAAGCCGAAAACCTGCTCGTCACCCATCCCAAGGTCAACGATGTCGCCGTCTTCGGTATCCCCAACGAAGACTTCGGCGAAGAGGTCAAAGCGGTGGTCGAGCCGGCCGACATGAACGAGGCCGGACCCGAACTCGAACAAGAACTGATCGAGTTCTGCCGTTCACAGCTCTCATCCATCAAATGCCCGCGCAGCATCGACTTCCAAGCCGAGCTTCCGCGCCACCCGACGGGCAAACTTTACAAACGCATCCTCAAAGAAAAATATTGGAGCGGGCGCACGACGCGCATCGTCTAGAGCACGCAGGAGTATCCGAGTTGGACAAGTACCACGAGACCCAATGGGGCGCACCGGATCCGTTTTTCATCGAGATAACCGTCGCGGAGTCCGACATCGACGGTCTCGGACACGCCAACAATTCCATGTACATGCGGTGGTCCGAGCAAGCCGGCTGGGCACACTCGGAATCCTTGGGCCTCGGTCTCGAGCGCTGGCTGGAATTGGATCGCGCCCACGCGACGCACCGGGCAGTGATGAATTTCAAAGCACCGTGTTTTCTCGGCGATCGTTTGCTCGCCGCGACCTGGATCATCAAAAGCGACGGTCGCCTGCTCAGCAGCCGACGCTTCGAGATCCGGCGGGCCGAGGATGGCAAGCTACTGTTCGATGCCGAGGTCGATTACGCGTGCATTTCGATCGCCTCGGGGCGACCGAAGAGATTTCCCGCGGAATTCACCGAACGTTTTATCGTCCTGCCTGCCGTCGCTGAGTGGATGAGGGACTGCGCAGATTGATCGGCGAGAAGTCCTACTCGCCTTCGAGACTGGCACCCCAGTCGGCAAGAATCGCGCGCTCGTCGGCGGCATCGCGGGTCTTCTTGTAGCGAGCACCCGAACGGCCTTTGACCTGACGCTCACATTCCATCCAGCTCGCATGCCGGCGCGCCACACCATCGACCAACGAAAGGTAACTATGCGCACGCACCCGAGCACGCGACTTCTTCGACTTCGCCACTCCGGCGCTGCGCGCTTTTCGGGCTCGTTCCGTGGTGGAACCACCGGTGCTTGCAGGTGCAGCCGAGCATAGTTCGGCAAGGGATATCGAATACGCAGAGGCCGGGCCATCGTAGAGTTCTACGCTATGGACGAGCGCCAGCTCGGACGCAATCTCATCGGCACGCTCGTTGCCGGCAATACCCGCGTGACCGGCAACGCGGCGCCACTCGAGCCCGCCTCTGCGCGTGCGTGCCCAAGCCGCGTCGGCAAGTCGTTCCCACAGGTCGCGGTTGAGTACGGCTTGGCCGTCGGCCTTCTTCCATTCGCGCCGCCGCCACGCGGCCACCCATTTGGTCACGCCGTTGACCACATAACTGGAGTCCGTGTAGATCAACACGGGGGTATCGGCAGCGCGCTCGGCGAGCAGCTCGAGCGCCTCGATCGCGGCCATCATCTCCATACGATTGTTGGTCGTATGGCCGTCCGCACCGCCAAGTTCGAGGACGTGGTCATCGGGGAACAGCAGCACCACCCCCCAGCCGCCCGGGCCGGGATTTCCCTTGGCTGCGCCGTCGGTGAACACAATGATCGGTCGACCTCGGCACGCACTCATAGCAACTCGAGCACGCGTTCGGGAGGGCGGCCGATGACGGCTTTGCCGCCGCCGGCCACGATAGGCCGCTGCAGCACGCGCGGATGGGCCGCGAGCAGCAGCGCTACCTCGGCGACGTCGGCGTCGGTCGAGAGGCTGAGACCGGCTTCCTTGAACGCAGCATCGCCGCGGCGCACGAAGTCGGCCGCGGGCGAGTCGGATGCCTCGATCAAACTCTCGATGGCCTGCCGGGTGGGAGGGCGTTCTAGGTATTCGACAACCTCGAAGTCGGCTCCGTGTTCGCGCAGCAGCTCAAGGGCACGGCGCGATTTGCTGCAACGCGGATTGTGAAACAGCGTGAGTTTGCTCACGGTTCGTTCCCCTTGCCGCCGGCTTCGCCCTCGGGCGAGAAGATCATCATGTATTGGTACGGCAGGATTTTCGGCTCGGCGACCAGGCGGTAGCCTAGCTCGCGCATTTCTCCCGCGACCTGATCGCGGCCGAGTTTGTGGGCATCCGGAGGGCCCTGCGGCAGCTCGCCTTTTTTCCAGTCGACAATCGCCACCCTACCTCGCGGCTTCAAGCTCCGCGCCAGCGCCCGCAGGTACACACGGCGATCGTCCAAGTGGTGATAGGTATCGACGATCAGCACGAGGTCGAGCGATCGCGGCGGAAGCCGCGCATTGTCCAGGGAGGCGAGCACCGGGATCACCTGCTTCCATCCGGCTTTTTCCGAACGCTCGCGTAGGTGCGCCACCAGATTGGGCTCGACCTCGACGGCGAATACGACGCCCTCGTCACCGACGGCGCGAGTCAGATAGGCAAGAAAGTAGCCGGTGCCCGAACCGAGGTCGGCCACCGTGTCTGCGGGTTTCAGGCCGAGCGC
>CAZKLE010000137.1:0-6934 GCA_964553415.1 uncultured Myxococcales bacterium | reverse complement strand
AGGTGCGCGATACCGGTACGGGCTGACCGGTCTTGCCCGTCGGGAAGCGAACGAAAAACGTAATGCCGTGCTTTGCGGGCGTCTTGCCGGTCGCGACCGTCGTCCAAATGACCGGCGAGCTGCTCGGCTTGATCGACTGCAGCGGCCCCCAGACTCCGCCCTTGCGGAGTTTTGCCAGGTTGGGCAGGAGCCCGCGCTCGATGTAGCCGTCGAGCAAGTCCCACGTGCCGCCGTCCAAAGCGAGCACGACCAGGCGCCTGGCCGCTTTCGGCTTGCTCCACATGCAGCCGGAAAACGAGACTAGGCACAGAACCAGCGCGCCAAGCAGAGCAACCCCCGCCGACAATCCTCGCGACCGCATCCTCGCATCATTCCACGAACCCGCGTCGGCGACCAATCGCCGGCGACAGGCCGGCCGTGCCGCCAACTACTCGGTTGCCGCCGTAGGCTTCGTATGACATGCAACCGGGATAGCCGACATTCGGCGCATACACACGAGGGAGGATGATGGCGAAGAAGAGACGGAAGCGGACGGGTGATGCGGCACGCAAAGCCGATAAGTATGAACTCTACCTGGCATCGGTGCAGGCGCCCGACGTCGATGTTGAGTTCTTCGAGCGAGTCTACAAGAAAGAATACAAACGTGCCCCCGACCTTCTGCGCGAAGACTTCTGCGGCACCGCCGCGGTCTGCTACGAGTGGGTTAAAGGGCCGCGCGGGCGCCACGCGATCGGCGTAGACTTCGATCCCGAACCGCTGGCCTGGGGCGTGAAGCACCTGCGTCCGAAAATCAAGGAAAGCGAAGCCGCACGGGTCAGGCTCGTTCAAAACGACGTGCGTGTGGTCAAAGGGCCGAAAGCCGACATCGTCGCGGCGCAGAACTTTTCCTACATGACCTTCGAAACCCGCGACGGCCTACGCAAATACTTCAAAGCCGCACGCGCCAACCTCAAGGGCAAAGGCCTGCTCATCCTCGATGCCATGGGCGGCCCGGAAGTCATAGAAGAGGAACGCGAGGAGACCAGCAAGTTCAAGGGATTTACCTATGTATGGGAACAGGCCCGCTTCGACCCCATCACGCATCACTGCCGCTTTCACATTCATTTTGAATTCAAGGACGGCAGCGAGATGAAACGGGCCTTCACCTACGAATGGCGGCTGTGGACCTTGCCCGAGATCCAGGAACTGTTACTCGAGGCCGGCTTCCGGCGCGCCGATGTATACTGGGAAGACACCGACTCCGATAGCGGCGAAGGCAACGGCACCTACCGGCGGCGCAAATCGGCGGAGAGCGATGATGCTTGGGTGGCCTACATCGTCGGCGTCAAGTAAGCGGGCAGCGGTCGCCGGCGTCGGCCTCACGCTGCAGGTAATGAACTTCTCGGTAGCGCGAGCTGACCGCCGTGAACAGCAGCGCCGTCAGGAACATCAGAGCGGCAAAGAACAAATAATATCCGGCACCCGAGAGCCTTGCCTCATCGCCCTCGCCCGCGAGCACGAAATTCACGGCCGCCGTAAACAGGTTGCCGATCGACACCGAGACCAAAAACAGCGCCATCACCAAGGACTTCATACGACGCGGCGCCTGCGTATAGCTGAACTCGAGGCAGGTAATCGAAACCATCACTTCGGCGGCCGTCAGCACCAAGAACGCCAACAGCTGCCAGCCGACGTTGGGACTTTGCCCGGCGGCAATCCGGGTCTCAATCCACGCCGAGATCAGAAACGCGCCAACGGTCACGAACATTCCTATCGCGATCTTTCGCAGCGCGGTGACCTCGAACCAACGGCCGAGCCAAGGGTAAACGCCGTAGGAAAACACCGGAATCAAAAGCATGATCAGCACCGGGTTGACGGCCTGTACCTGTGAGGGCAGCCAGGTGATGCCGGCAAAGTGTAAGTCCATGTGCTCGGCCTGCAACACCCAAGCGGAACCGCTCTGATCGTAGAGCGACCAGAACATCGCGACGAACACGTAGATGAGCGACAAGCGGCCGACGGCACGCAGGCCCTCGCCGCTCAAGGACTCGCGCACGAATTCCAAGCCCGCGGGCGGCACATGCACAAAGGTGTTGCGACCGACCCAGAAGGCGACGGTGGCGGCGAACATCAGCACACCAGGCACCGCGAAGGCCACGTGCGCGCCGACATGGTGCAGCAGCCAAGGGGTGAGCAAGGTGGAGACAAAGGCACCCAGGTTGATGGCAAAATAGAACCAGCCGAACACACGCGTCAACAGGCGACCGTTGCTTTCGCCGAACTGGTCACCTACGTGTGCTGACACGCAGGGTTTGATGCCCCCCGAGCCAATGGCGATCAGGGTCAGGCCGACGGCGAGGCCGAGGCGCGTGTCATCGAGGGCGAGCGCGAGATGCCCGCTGCAATAAACCAACGAGAGCGCGATAATCGTACGGTACTTGCCGAGGAATGCGTCCGAGAGGACCGCACCTAGCAGCGGAAAGAAGTACACGGCCGAGCTGAACAGATGGTAGTAGCCCCGCGCCTGGGCCTCGCTCATGGGATCGAGGGCGCCGTCGGCGTTCATCAGATAGCGGGTCATGAAGATGACCAGGATGGTGCGCATGCCGTAGTAGCTGAAGCGCTCGGCGGCTTCATTACTGACGATGTAAGGGATGCCCGGCGGCATGGCCGCGGTCGCTTGCGGCGCACTGCGGTAGCCGGACTCGGACGGGGGCTTACGGGTGCTCGGGTGTCTGCGACTCACGACTCGTCACGGCCGTGCATACGGCCCGGCTCCCCGCTAGCATAGGCAATACGGTGATGGCACGCGACAGCGAGCATCTGCGCCGGCAATCCGCCGCTCCGTCCCCGCTTTGCCTGAGGCCTAACCGAATTCTAACACTTACCCGCGCCTATTCTCTTTGAACCAGCGTGGACTTGTGCAAGAAAGAAAGCATGGCACATGAAAGCGTTCTCGTCATCGAAGACGAGGAGGACATTGCCGAGCTCATCCGCTTCAATCTCGCGAAGGACGGCTATCGGGTCGCGTGGGCGGCGACCGGCGAGGAAGGCCTTACCCAGGTCGAACGGGACCCGCCCGATCTCGTTCTTCTCGACCTCATGCTCCCGGGCGTGCACGGTCTCGATGTATGCCGGCGCCTGAAAGCCGGCCCGAACACGGCGGAATTGCCGGTCGTCATCGTCAGCGCTCACGGCGAAGAAAGCGACGTCGTTACCGGCCTGGAATTGGGCGCCGAAGACTACATCACCAAGCCCTTCAGTCCTAGGGTACTGGTCGCCCGAGTGCGAGCGGTGCTGCGACGGGCGGGAGCCGGGCCGGTGGACGAAGAATCACCCATTGCGCACGAGGGCGTACAGATTCATCCGGGGCGGCGCGAAGTCCGCGTCGACGGGGGCTTGGTCGAACTTACCAACAGCGAATTCCGCATCCTCCATCTCTTGGCACGCCGCCCGGGTTGGGTATTTACGCGTTACCAGATCGTTGACGGTGTACGCGGCGAGAACTACCCCGTCACCGAACGCTCTGTCGATGTGCAAATCGTAGGGCTGAGAAAAAAACTCGGCACGCGAGGCGGCCTGATCGAAACCGTTCGCGGTGTAGGTTACCGCTTCAAAGGCGATTGATGCGACGGCGGCTGGTCTGGCAGATCTACGTTCCTCTCATGGTCGTAGTCCTCGGCGTCCTGATCGCGATCAGCGCCTACACGACCCATACCCTCCGCGAGTTCTACATCGCCCAAGCGCGTGTCGATCTTCAGGACAAGGCGCGGTTGGTCGAAGAACTGCTCGCCAAGCCCTTGCAAAGGGTCGAAACGATGGGAGCTGTCGACGCCGCGGCGGACATCGATGAGCAGATCAAACGTCTCGGCCGTGAAGTCGATGCCCGCATCACGATCATCCTTACCGACGGTTTGGTGGTCGCCGATTCCGCCGAAGAGCCTCAACGCATGGACAACCACGCGCAGCGTCCTGAAGTGCTGCGAGCTTTGGCCGGACAGATCGGCTCGTCGCTGCGTTTCAGCCACACAGTACAACGCAACATGCTCTACGTGGCGATACCACTCTTGCGAGCACATGCCGTGTCCAGCGTCGTGCGCACATCGATCCCCCTCACCTCTATAGAGACCACGCTCGGCAAGCTATACCGGCGCATCGCCCTGGCCGGCCTGCTGGTTGCACTATGCGCAGCACTCGTCGCTTTGTTCGTATCACGGCGCATCAGCCGTCCCTTGGAAGAGCTCGGTCGCGGCGCGGCACTTTTCGCACACGGTGACTTGCAGCACAGGCTTTCGCTTTCCGGTTCTCGCGAGATCGCCGGCGTTGCCGAAGGCATGAACGAAATGGCCGCCGAACTCGACCGGCGCATGCATAGCGTCGAGGACAAACGCACGGAGCAAGAGGCGGTCCTGTCGAGCATGGTCGAAGGCGTCATAGCGATCGATACCGAGGGCCGCCTGATCACCCTCAACGCGGCCGCGGCGCTACTGCTGGACATTGATCCGCACGCATCGCTCGGAGGAACGATCGAAGAAACCGTACGCAACCCCGAGCTGCAGCGTTTCGTCAACGCGGCGCTGGAGGCAAAGCAGCCGATCCAGGAAGAACTCACGTTCCACACTCGCGACGCACAGATATGGCAGGCCCACGGCGCGTGCATCCGGGAGGCCGGCGGCGGCTGCCTGGGTGCCGTCGTCGTCTTGAACGACGTCACCGAAATGCGACGGCTCGAGACCATTCGCCGCGACTTCGTGGCCAACGTCTCCCACGAGCTAAAAACGCCCATCACCGCGGTAACTGGGTTCCTCGAGACTCTCTTGGACGGCGCACTCGACGACCCGCAAACCGCACGCCGCTTCGTCGAAATCGCGGCTCGCCAGGCCGATCGGCTCAACGCCATCATCGAGGATCTGTTGAGCCTGTCGCGGCTTGAGCAAACGGCAGCTCCCGACTCTCTCGAACGCGGCCCGGTCGCCTTGGCGACGCTGCTCGCCAACACCCTCGAAGCCTGCGGCACAAAAGCCGCAGCCAAGAATATCACCCTCGAGTTGCACTGCAATTCTGATGTTCAAGCAACTGTAAATGCTCCCCTTTTGGAACAGGCAGCCGTCAATTTGATCGACAATGCGATCAAGTACAGCCCGAACGGGTCGCGGGTCACCATCTCGGGGCGCGCGACCGACGGCCATATAGAAGTGGAGGTGCGCGATCAGGGAGCGGGCATCGAGCAACGTCACCTCCCGCGGCTGTTCGAACGATTTTACCGCGTCGACAAGGCGCGCAGCCGCGACATGGGCGGCACCGGCTTGGGCTTGGCCATCGTCAAACACATCGCCCAGGCTCACGGCGGCAGCGTCGACGTGAGCAGCCGGCCCGGCAAGGGATCGATCTTCACGATCCGAATCTAACGTTTTTCTAACATTGTCCTCGTACAGCGCTAATTTCGGCGGTCTACCTTGCGAGCTAACGAAGAAACAAACAGGGGAAAAGAATGAAAACGAAGATTTTTGCAACTGTTGCTGCTGCGCTTCTAGCGCTCATCGTGCCGCCCGCGGCCCGAGCCGGTGGTAGCGACCTGACCCTCAAATTCGACAAGGGTATCAAGATGGAAAGCGCCGACGGCTCGTTCAAGCTCAAGTTGGGCGGACGCATCCAAGCCGACAGCGCCTACTTCGACGCCGACAAGGGGCTCGAGACTTTCCTAGGGACCAAGTTCGAGGACGGCAGCGAATTGCGCCGGGCTCGGCTTTACATGTCAGGCCAGATCTACGACGTCGTCCTCTTCAAGATCCAATTGGATTTTGCGGGCAGCCAAACGGCGCTAAAGGATGTCTACGTCGGCATCAAAGGATTACCCGGTATCGGAACGGTCAAGGTCGGACATTTCAAGGAGCCTTTCAGTCTCGAAGAGTTGACCAGCAGCAAATACATCACCCTGATGGAACGAAGCCTCGCCGACGTCTTCGCGCCCGGCCGCAACACAGGCATAGCGATCCAAAACCACACCGAAAACGAGCGGCTCACCTGGGGGCTCGGGGTGTTCATGGATGCCGATGAAAAAGGCAAAAGCGTCTGTAACAACCACAACGTCAGCGGCCGCATCACCGGCCTGCCCTGGGTGGGCAAAGACGGCGATGTCTTGCACGTAGGCTTCTCGGCTTCTCATCGGAACCCTTGCGACAACACGGTCCGTTACAAGCAGCGCCCCGAAGCGCACATCGCTCCGCGAATCGTCGACACCGGAAGCGGTACGATCGCCGATGCAACCGGCGTAAACCTCTACAACCTCGAACTGGCGGGCGTGCTCGGACCGTTCTCCCTGCAGGCCGAGGCGACGAAAGCGGACGTCAACAGCAACACCACCGGTGATCCGTCTTTTGACGGCGGCTACGTAGAGGCCAGCTACTTTCTCACCGGTGAAAAGCGCGTGTACAAGAAGTCCCACGGCGCTTTCGACAAGGTTTCCCCACACGCCAATTTCGGCCAAGGAGGTCTCGGCGCTTGGCAGCTCGCTCTGCGCTACTCGACCCTCGATCTCAACGACGGACCGGTCAACGGCGGCAACGTCGACGTCATCACCGCCGGCGTGAATTGGTATCTCAACCCCAACACCCGGGTAATGTTCAACATCGGCCACGCCAACCGCGACAAGATCAGCGGTGGCTCGGCGAACATTGCGCAAACCCGCTTCCAGGTTTTCTTCTGACGTCGAAACACCACAAGGAACATACGAACATGACGAACATAACAAAGACGATCCTCGCTGTAGCCGTGCTGGCGACAACCGCGCTGGCCGGCACTCCGGCTTCTCACGCGGCGGCGACGCTCAACGGAGCAGGGGCGACCTTCCCCTTCCCCGTTTACTCCAAATGGGCCTATTCTTACAACAAAGAAACGGGCGTACGACTGAATTATCAGGCCATCGGTTCGGGTGGAGGCATCAAGCAGATCAAAG
>CAZKLE010000136.1:0-7023 GCA_964553415.1 uncultured Myxococcales bacterium | reverse complement strand
ATCGTCCTCAATGGTCGGGTGCCGTTTGCTCTCGCGTATGAGTTCTCCACCGGCATCGCGGGGAAGGGACAGCGCCCCGAGGGTTACGCCCTGGTAGATCTTGACGTTGTCGCCGATCTCGCTGGTCTCACCAATGACAACGCCGGTGCCGTGGTCGACGAAAAACCGCTTGCCTATACGCGCCCCCGGGTGGATGTCGATTCCCGTCCGACCGTGCGCAGACTCCGTCATGATACGCGGAATCAACGGAACGTTCTCGCGATAAAAATGATGAGCGATGCGATACACCGTCACCGCATGAACGGCCGGATAGCTGAAAATGATCTCCTCAATACTCTTTGCGGAAGGGTCTCCGTCGAAGGCAGCTTCGACGTCCAAAGACAGAGCCCCGCGGATCTGCGGAATGGACCCGAAGACGTCGATCAAGATCCTCTCGCTCCATTCGAGGTCCTCGCGGGTGGGCTCTCCACCCTTCTGCCGGCCGTACACGACCGCGCGCGCAATCTGCCCGGACAGAGTCTCGAAGGCACGGTAGAGATGCTCGCCGATCGAATGCCTAAGATTGACCGAGCTGAGCTGGCGGGTCGAATAAAACCCCATGTAGACAACGTGCATCAGATGCCACAGGGCATCGACGATCAGACGCTGGTTAGGAAGCGCCGGGCTTTCCAGGCTATCGATGCTACGACCTTCTTCGTAACTCTTGGTTACAGCGTCGATAACATCTTCGAGCGCCGACTCGGCTCTTTCACTACTCTTCATAGCGGACCAGTATACGCCCTTGCAAGGATCGTTCACCTCCCATTCTTATTGGCCGCATCGCTTTCCACCATATACGTGATCTTACGATCGGTCGCCGCGTAGACGCGGATACGAAAGTTCTTGAACGTGATCGTCCCATGGTCCAGATCGTAGCTGAATTCTTCGGAGTGCAGCACACGACCGGCCAGATAGGGGCTGTATTCCTTATACAGAAGCCGTACCGAGTCGCCGCGTCGACTGCGCCCTGGGCCGCTGTATAGAAGGTCGAAGTTGAGGTGCTACGGTCCCCGAACGACCCGATGGCGATGCTGGAACTCCACAAGCGAGCCGCCAACGTCGAGGGGGAGTTCCAGCTTCACCAACTGCAGACCAAGCCCCGCCGAGGTCGGTGCGGGGCCGTCGGCCGAACGCCAGGCAACGTTGCGGCCTTCGATGAGATTCCCGGAAGCGTCGACGAGGAGATACAGGGTCCCTCCCATGACGTGCTTGCTGACCAGGTAGGTCGGGGCATCGACGGTCGAACCCGCACGGATGCCGGAAACCGCCCATGTCTGTCCTGACCGAGCGCGCAATTCGTTGAGCGGTGGATCTTTACATTCCCCCGCCTCCGCCCCGCCGAACGCAGCGCTTCCCACGCTGCAATGAGCCTCAAAACTCCGCAGGAACCGTGCCCAGGCGACCGTATCCTCCTCTCCGTACAAGCGCCGGTGGATCATGGGTTTCCCGACCTCGACCGTCGACCGTTTGCCGAGTTCGTAGCCGCGCTCATCAACGTTTCGGGGCTCAACCGGAACCGCCTCGAGTAGCACTTCGCCGTCGGTAGCCACCGGCGGCGGGGCGACACCGTCGGCGGCACGGCGCGCGCGCGTCAACGCACAACCTGCCACCGTCCAGCTCCATACAAACACCATCAACAGGCTGACCAATATCATCTTCTCAGCCGCGGCTCTGCAGAACTTCACGTCTCCCTCACTCCCCCTTGTCTTTGAACCGTAGTGAATCCGCAACGAGCGCGGGGGCGTCGAACCGTGAGGTCCAACAGACTCCGTCCGAGCTCTTCAGTTGCACGACGAGGCCCGGATTCTGCGCCGGCGGCAAGATCGGCAGCGCCAGCGAACCGGCCTTTCCCTTGACCCTGAGCTTGGCCTTGCCGTCGGCCCCCGATGTTAGATTGAGGGCTCGGATTCCACCCGCGATGCCGTTTCTGTCCTTGTAGCGATATCCCTTCGACCCCACGGCCCGCCAACATGGCTTGCCGGCACAGCCGCCTCCGCCTGCAATCCTCGCAGCCAGCGACAAGGACACTGCCCCCCCGCCGCTTTCGTCGTAAATACACAGTGCGTAGTCCGTGGTCGTAGTCGGATCTCCGAAATCGGCGAGCGCCGTGGCGGCACCGCGGCTCCATTTCCATTTCAGCTGATCCTGCGCGTTTCCGGCACGGTTGCGCATCTGCAGTAGCGCCTTTCCCGGCAGGGTCACACCAAGGCAACCGCTTTGCTCCTGAACGCTCCCCACGCAGACACCGCTGCCGTCACACGCATCGGCCACCGTACACAGTTCGGTGTCGTCGCAGGAGCTGCCCACAGCCTCGAACGCGCATAGGGGATCACAGCAGTCGCCTGCAACGCTGCCACCGTCGTCGCATTGCTCACCGCTCGACGGCGTCGTGATACCGTTACCACACGCCGTAAGCGTGCAGTTGGAGTCGCACCCGTCGCCGTCGACCAGGTTGCCGTCATCACACTGCTCACCGGCCTCGAGCACGTTGTTGCCGCAACTCAGTTCGTCGGCGCCGATGTCTACTCGAGCGGCGATTACCCGTGGTGCTCCGTCGATATCGGTCTCGCCGGTTGCGGGCACGAAGCCCGGATCGCCGGCATCGACGGCGGGCGAGGTCGCGGCGACGTGAAGATCCCCGTTGACCGGGTCGATCAACTGCGGGGGAGCGAATGAGGAGTTCGCGGCCTGACCGCTACCGCCGCGGAAAGCAGCCAAGCCGAGATACTCGTTCCCCTGCCAATCGAAGGCCGCCTGCGCCTCCCCCGATTCGGCAAACCAGAGATTGTAGTCGAGCTGATTGTTGACGTTGCCGGCCTCCGAGAAGGTCAAGACGTTTTGGTCATTCGCATAAAGCACGTTGTTGCGAACGGTGTTGTTTTCGGCAAATTGGATCCACAGTTCGCCGAATCCTTCGTGCAGGGTGTCGTTTTTGTACAGCGTGTTGTTGAGAAAGAAGTTATCGTTGGCGCGGCCTACCGATGCCTTGAAACCTCCGAATACGATACCGACTTTCTCGTTCGCCCACACGAAGTTGTCGCGCACCATCACCCCCGAAGCGACGATTCCGGCGTTCTCGGCGCCCACTTCGATCCCGAGATCGCAACCCGTAACGACATTTCGCTCGACGATGATGTCGCGACCGCCGTCAATATAAATTCCAGCCGCGAAACCACCCACGGTGTTCTCCTTGGCACGCATCACCGTGTTGCCGCGACAGACACCGTTTCGAGCCACCTTGGTTGGATCGGGCTGGATATCGGTCTCGCCACCGATAAAATCGATGCCAATATTATTGACGTCGCGGACGAGATTGTTGGCAACTTCAAAATCGGTCACGTTGCCGTTCAAGGTGAGCGCTTCGCTCGAGAAGGGCTCACAATCGAATATTTGGTTGCCGTCGATGGTCAAGTTCCGGATCGGGGCGACGTCGGTGCCGTACACGGTGATCCCCATGGCGTGTTGACCGCGGATGTCGTGGATGACGTTGTCGCGAATTTCGATGTCGGTGCCGTTGCCGATCACTCGTATCCCCGAGCCGTCATTCACGCCGAGGTCGTTGCGGATCTCGAAACCAAGCACCCGCACAAAGCTCCTCGAATCGATGAGAATCATGTCGGCACCGACGATCCCGGTACCGTCAAGAACAGGGTGAGCACCAACCGCCGCTTGCAAAGTGATGGGACCACCGACGGCGTCACCACTGTTCGGAAACACGAGTTTCTCGGCGTAAACGCCGTCGGCCACATGGATGGTGTCGCCCGCAGACGCAGCATCCAGTGCGGCCTGAATAGCGAAAAAGTCGCCTGGCACGCTCCAGTCGGCGGCCCGAGCGGGCAGCGTCAGGGCAAACACCGCGAGCAAGCCCACGGCCATGAAAACGATGACATGTCTCACTGTGAGCCTCCAGGGTTCCAGGGCGGTCCGAACCCACGGACAGCATTGCTCGAACTCGCATACTCCGTCAATGCACTGCTCGGCTGCGGTCGGGGAAACTCCCAACCGGGGGGCCGCCGGACACAAGACGTCCCGCCGCCCCCGGCGGTCCGCGATAGCGGCGGAAAGCGGCACGCGCTACAGTGCGCGGTCATCATGGCACGAAATATCTACGAAAAGATCTGGGACGCCCATGTCGTCCACGACGAGCCCGGCAAACCCGTGATTTTGTATATCGACCGCCACTACATCCACGAGGTGACCTCACCGCAGGCCTTCGAGGGGCTTCGTTTGGCCGGGCGCCCGGTGCGTCGTCCGCAACTGACCTACGCGACCATGGACCACAATATATCCACTAAGGACCAATCGGGTCCGATCCGCGACCCGCTGTCGCGCAAGCAGTGCGAAACGCTGGTAACGAACTGCGAGCAGTACGGGATTGCCTGTTTCGCGACGGACGATCCGCGTAACGGAATCGTCCACGTGATCGGACCGGAGCTGGGTCTGACCCAGCCCGGGCAGACCATCGTTTGCGGCGATTCGCACACCGCGACGCACGGGGCTTTCGGTGCCCTCGCCTTCGGTATCGGTACCAGCGAGGTCGAGCACGTCTTAGCCACGCAAACCTTGCCCCAGGACAAATCGAAGACCCTCGAGCTACGTATCGACGGCAGCTTGTCGCCCGGAATCACGCCCAAGGACATCATCCTAGCTATCATCGGCACCATCGGTACCGCCGGCGGTACAGGAAGCGTGATCGAATACACCGGCGAAACGATCCGTAACCTTTCCATGGACGGGCGCATGACGGTTTGTAACATGAGCATCGAAGCCGGTGCTCGCGCCGGCATCATCTCGCCCGACGAGACGACAGTCGCGTACCTCAAAGGTCGTGAGTATTTGCCGGCGAGCAAGACGTTTGCGCAGCTCACCGAAGAGTGGGGCCAATGGGCCTCCGACGCCGGATGCAGCTACGATCGCTGCGTGTCACTCGAAGCAGAGAGCATCGAGCCGCAGGTGACGTGGGGAACCTCACCCGGTATGGTAACCGGCATCAACGGACGCACCCCGCTGCTCAGCCAACTGGCCGACGTCGGTGAACGCCGATCAGCCGAGAAAGCACTCGCATACATGGGGTTGAGGGAAGATACTCCCCTGCGCGAGGTCACCGTCAACAAAGTCTTCGTGGGCTCGTGTACCAACGGGCGCATCGAAGACCTGCGCGAGGCGGCCCGCGTCGCACGCGGATACAAAGTCCACGAATCGGTCGATGCGGCTCTGGTCGTGCCCGGCTCAGCAAGCGTCCGTAGCCAGGCCGAAAGCGAGGGGCTCGATCGGATCTTTCGTGACGCCGGTTTCGAATGGCGCCTGCCCGGATGCTCGATGTGCCTGGCCATGAATGACGATGTTCTCTCGCCAGGCGACCGATGCGCGTCGACGTCAAACCGCAACTTCGAAGGCCGCCAGGGGAAAGGCGGGCGCACCCATCTGGTAAGTCCGGCCATGGCGGCAGCGGCGGCGATCGCCGGCCACTTCACGGATATCCGAGAGTGGAACTTCAAATAGGGACCGACCCACCATGGAAAAGACAATTATCGTACAGGGTATCGTGGCTCCGCTCGAGGCGAGCAACGTCGATACCGATCAGATTATTCCCAAGCAGTTCCTCAAACGTATCGAACGGAGCGGTTATGGGGAGTTCTTGTTCTTCGATTGGCGCTTTCAACAGGACGGGAAGACTCTCGATCCCGACTTCGAGATGAACGCCCGACGCTATCAGGGCGCGTCGATCCTGTTGGCCAAAGAGAACTTCGGCTGCGGCTCCTCGCGCGAACACGCCCCATGGGCCCTCCACGATTATGGATTCCGCGCCGTCCTGGCCCCTTCGTTCGCCGATATTTTTTTCAACAACTGCATCAACAACGCGATCGTACCGATCGTACTATCGGCTTCCACCATCGATCGATTGTTCGCGGAGGTGAGGGCGAATGCCGGCTACCAACTGCGGGTCGATCTGCCGAAGCAGACGATCGAGACGCCCGGCGGCGAGACGATCCCGTTTGATCTCGAAACAGCCCGTGCCGAGCGTCTTGTCAACGGGTGGGATCAAATCGGCCTCACGCTGCTTCACGAAAGCGAGATCGACCAATACGAGCGAGCCCACGACATCGGTTGAGTGGTGTTTGGCGCGCCCCGAGGGGCTTTGTGCTGTATACTGCTGGGGCGAGTCTCGCTTCGGGCCGTGACATGGGAAACACGAGCGGAGGGGGGCGGTTCCAGCCATAGCGTCACGTGAGCAGGCAACGAAAACTAGTCCTCGTCCTATTGGGCGTAGCCGTTCTCGCGCGTGTCGTGGCCGCCGTCGCCCTGGGAGACAAGTTCTATTTCGCGGATGAAACCGAGTACGTCGATGCCGCGCGTAGGCTGCTTGCAGGCGGGGGCTATGCAGAAAGCTTCAATCGTGTACCCGCTTACCCGGCATACTTGGCGATTCTTCTCGGCGTCACCCCGGCTTCACTCACCGCGCTGCGTACGGTCCACGCGATCATCGCCGCTCTTTCCTGCTGGCTTACCTTTCGGCTCGCTGACCGTTTGTTCGGATTCTGGACGGCGGCGGCAGCCGCGGCTTTCGTTGCGATCGACCCGCTCCTGACGGTCTCGTCCGCGCTTTTCTACCCCGAGGCCATCACCGGCATCGTAGTGCTGATCGCTGTGACGCTGGTACTCGCCCCCTCCTACCCGAAGCATTGGCCGTCGAGTGCCGCGGTTGGGGCACTTCTTGGGGTAGGGTTTCAACTTCGCCAGGTGACGTTGTTCTTCCTGCCGATCATGCTCGTCTGGAGCTTCGTACGTACCCGTCCGCCGCGAATACGACAAGGGTCCGTCCGCGCCGCATTGCTGGTCGCGAGTTTTCTGCTCGTACTGACACCATGGACCCTGCGCAACTACAGAGTACGCGGAAGCTTCAGCCCCCTCGCCACTGCCGGGGTGCCCGGAACGCCGCTATCGGCAGCCGTCCGCTCTAACCAAGACCCAACCCGCGCGATG
>CAZKLE010000135.1:0-7083 GCA_964553415.1 uncultured Myxococcales bacterium | reverse complement strand
CCCGTCGGTGCCGGATTGAGGCCGCATCGCGCCGTCGCTAGCATGCCCGGCAGCGCCTTCCGAGCGGAGGCCTCCCCTCATGGATTTTGAACATTCGCAGCGAGCTCGCGACTATATGGGGCCGGTCGAACGCTTCGTACACGAGCGCGTGGTCCCCAACGAGTCGGTCTATACGGAGCAACTGAGCGGCAGCAACGACTGGCACCGGTGGCGCGTGCCGCCGATCATCGAAGAGCTCAAGGCCGAGGCCAAGGCGGCCGGCCTGTGGAATCTATTTCTGCCCGACAGCAAGTACGGCGCCGGCCTCGACAATCGCGATTACGCGCCGCTGGCGGAGATCACGGGCAGGAGTTTTCTGGCGCCCGAGGTCTTTAACTGCAGCGCACCCGATACCGGCAATGCCGAAGTGCTGGTGCGCTACGGCAGCGACGCGCAAAAACAGCAGTGGCTCGAGCCTCTGTTGGCCGGCGATATCCGGTCGGGTTTTTCCATGACCGAGCCTGCAGTGGCATCGAGCGACGCCACCAACATGAAGGCGACATGCGAAATCGACGGTGACGAGATCGTCATCAACGGGCAGAAGTGGTGGACCAGCGGTGTCGGCGATCCGCGCTGCAAGTTCCTCATCTTCATGGGCGTCACCGATGCCGAGGCCGAGCGCCACCAGCGTCATTCGATGGTGGTCGTACCGATCGACAGCCCCGGCCTGAAAGTGCTGCGGATGTTGCCCGTGTTCGGGCACCTGAGCGAACCGCACGGACACGGAGAGGTGCTTTTCGACAACGTGCGCGTTCCCCGTGACAATTTTATCGCCGGTCCCGGCCGCGGCTTCGAAATCGCACAGGGCCGGCTCGGCCCCGGCCGCATTCATCATTGCATGCGCGCCGTTGGTGCGGCCGAACGCGCGCTGCAACGTCTGTGCGAGCGAGCCGTCGGGCGCGTCGCCTTCGGCAAGCCGTTATCCAACCTCGGCGGCAACCGCGACATCATTGCCGACTGCCGCATGGCGATCGATCAAGCCCGCCTGCTCACACTCAAAGCCGCGTGGGCCCTGGACTGCCAGGGCACATTCGGCGCCTTGACCGACATTTCGGCCATCAAGGTCGTGGCACCCAACGTACTGCAAAAGGTCGTCGATGCCGCCATCCAGATTCATGGCGGCGAGGGCGTAGCCGACGAGGAACTCATCCGCCTGCTGGCCATGGGTCGGGTCCTGCGGCTTGCCGACGGTCCCGATGAAGTGCATCGCGGCATGGTCGCCCGTCTCGAGCTGAAGAAGTATACGTAAGGCCTGGGCGACCGGCCCGGTTGCTTAGCGCGCAAGACTCGCGTGCTTGCGATAGGGTACGAGGCTCGCCTTCACGCAGGCCGGGATGGTGGAACTGGTAGACACAAGGGACTTAAAATCCCTTGGGGTTATCCCCGTCCGGGTTCGAATCCCGGTCCCGGCATTTTTCGACGGCTCCCGCCGGCCCCTCTAGAGTTGGTACCACGCGGAAGCGACCTCGACCGTCCGGCGCAGATTCTTCAGCGCCAACCACACTCCGGGTGGCATAATACTTAAACCGGTGCACGGGATCCGCAGATTCGGAGCGAACCGAACCGCAGTCGTTCGTGAGGGTGTATGGGAAACGTAAAGCTTCAAAATCGGGTTGTTCTTGTCGACGATGAGCCAAACAACCGAGACACGGTTGCGTTCATTCTCGATGCCATAGGCTTCAAAGTCGATACAGCGGTTGATGGCGCGGACGGTCTCGAGTTAATTCGCACGGTTAAGCCCAAAGTCGTACTTCTCGATATCATGATGCCCCGTATGGACGGCTACGAAGTCTGTCAGGCCATTCGCTCAGATCGGGAACTCGCCGGCATTTTCATCGTCATACTCACGGCAAACGGTCTGAAATTCGAGGAACGCCCAGCTTTGGAATTTGGGGCCGACCTGTACTTGACGAAACCCTTCGACGAGGACTTCCTCGTTCACGTGATCCGTGACGTGTTTGAATCTCGCATCGCCTCCCAGGTGAGAAGAGTAGCTCAGGAGCCGGTCGCGCATAACTGACGGTCTTGACGGCGAAACGGTCGATTCTCCTTTCGATCTAAGAACGGCGAATTACACGCGGCCGCATCTTGCCAATCCCTTTGAGACGCACACGCGGCAGCTCGCGCACAACGACCCCGTCTACTTCCAAAAGCATCTCGGCCAGCTGCTCAGAGACCAACACCGTGCCCGGTCGCGCAACGTTGACGAGACGGCTCGCCAAATTCACGGTCGGGCCGAAGACGTCGCCCTCCCAGGCCAGCGTCGGTCCGAAGGCCAATCCGACTCGGATATCGGGAATGGCGGACTCTGCGGCGCACGCTTCGACAAGGTCGAGTGCGATCTGAGCCGCTGAGGCAGCCGATGCGCAGCTGAACAGAACTTCGTCGCCGATCATTTTGATCACTCGGCCACCGTGTTCGGGAATGTGGTCGTAGGCAATCTGCTCGAGTCTCTCCACCGTAGCCGCGATCTCGCGGTTCGACAGTTCTTGGCTCACGGCGGTGAAGCCGACCAGATCTGCGAAGCCTATCGCCAGCTCGCGGCTCTCGCTGATATCGACGACATCCGTCGCCGCTATCTGGGCAACCGCGGCCAGCAGATGACGCCGCCAGGCGTAGGTCAGGAAGGGCTCGATGGTCGAGAGCAAGGTTTCACTAGCCTCAACGATCCTATCGGCAGCCTGCGCGTCGCTGGTGTTCTTCGACCGCATGGCCGCGCGAATGTCTTGGGCGATGGGAACCGCCTGAACCTCGGCCATGCGTGAGAGCGACTGGCCGCTCGCACGCACAATCTGCAGGACGACCTGAGCATCAGTATCTTCCCTCTCGAGAACCTCGACGCCGGCCTTGAGCATCGCGACGTCCTTTTCGGTGAAAGCACGCTCATTCGATGAGACTCGTGCAAAACCGAGGGCACGCCAGAACATCCATGCTGTATCGACATCGACCCCGGCGCGGCGGGCGACTTCACGCGAGGTGAACTTGTGTTTGCCGATTAGTGCACCGGCAAGTACCGACCAAACCTTCGCGTAGCGTAAGCTCATCAGGCAAGGACTCCCACAGCCGGGCGCAGCCTCGAAATAGGCCGCCATCTCAGGGAAGCTCCGGTCGAGTATGCCAAGAAACGGAGCGACAGCCAGCGTCCGGCAAGATCCGTGATATCCTGAGAGCCCGGCTTGCGATGGAGGATTGGTCTTTGTTTGGTAAAAGCGTGAAGCGTCTTTATCCGATTGTGTTAGTAGTGATCTTGTCTACGACGCCTGCTCCGGCGGCGACGCCCCCTACGGCGCAGGCGGTAGCCGGCACCTGGCAACCCCATGATGTAGCCTTCGCCCGCGTCCGTGCCCGCCAGGAGACGGTCCTCACTCTGCCGTTTGCCGCGCGCGTTACCGCCCTGGATGTAGAGCCGGGCGTACGGGTGTCGGCCGGCGATGAACTGGCGCGCATAGATGCCCCGATGCTGCGACAGCATTTTGCGGCTTGGGAACAGAAAGGCCGGGAACTTACCCTGGCGCGCAAACGCCTACAACTACTACGCGAGAATGAGAAGAACCGTATCATCACGCGACAGGAGTTCGTGTTGGGCGAGCAGGCGGTATCTCAGGCGGAAGGTGAAGCCCGACTTGCCTGGCAGACACTGGCCTCCGACCTCGATTTTCTGCACGTAGCTACCGACGCGAAGACGCTGGCTGAACAAGCGCAACAGAAGGGAGGGCCGGCAACAGCGCGCAGCCTGGAAATCCTCCGGGCTCCTTTTACCGGCGTGATCGCCGAGCGCCTCGCCGTTCTCGGCCAACAACTGGCCGCCGGACAACCATTGTTCGAATTGGAAACCGTCGACCGGGTCTATCTGGAAGTGGGGGTAGCCGAACAAGACCTTCCGCGTTGGCAGGCCGGCGAGAGCCGCTGGCATGCCGACTCGAATGTGGTTTCGCTTACGCCCCTGGACGCGGCTCCTCGTTACGATACCTCGACCGGCTTGTGGCTACTACGCTTCGAGGCCGCGAACCCGGCGCTGGCTCGACGTGACGGTGCGTGGGTGGAGGTCGAACACATAGGCGAAGCCGAGCCCGCGGTCTGGGTGCCGGCAGCGGCGGTGGTCGCGCGCAACGGCAAAACCTGGTGTGTGCAACAGCAGGGCGATCGCTCCGAGCCTGTCGAGGTTCACGTCGGGGCTGCGGCGGCGGACGGGCGCATTCCGGTGCTCTCGGGACTCAAAGCAGGGACGCCTGTCGTGACCGAGGGCGCGTACGAGCTGCTCTATCGTGACCTCAAAGAACTCGTTCGCTTCGAAGACTGAATGCCGATGCTGCAACGCGTACTGCAACACCCCATTGCCGTAGTCCTGGGCATGCTGCTCATCGGTCTCGGCGGTGCAGCCGGTCTGGGAGACCTGCCGGTCGATCTCTTCCCGTCTCTGGACTACCCGCTGATCAACGTCGTAACCCACTATCCCGCCGGTACGGCAGAGGACATGGAACAGCTCGTCACTCGACCGATCGAGAATACCATGCTCGAACTTACCAACCTGCGCCGGGTACGTTCGACATCCGCCCCGGGGTTTTCCCAGGTGACGGTAGAGTTTACCTGGGGCGTGGACGTCGTACAGGCCCGGCAACTCGTCGGCAGCCGCCTGTCGAGCGTCAACCTGCCCGCCGGTGCGCGCTCCGAGCTGGAAAATATTGGTACCTCGCTGGCAATGCTCTCCACCTACACCCTGACCGGCGGGGATCCGGTTGCGCTGCGCGGCTGGGCACAGTACCGCATGGCACCGCAGATTGCCTCGCTACCCGGGATCGCCCGCGTACAGGTCATGGGCGGCGGCGAGGCTGCCTGGCGCATCGACGTGAGCCCTCTCGCTCTCAAGCGCCACCGCCTGTCCGCACAGGGCATTGCCGCAGCGGTGCGAGCGGCCAACGTCTTGGATACCGGTGGTTACCTCGAACGCTACGGTCGCGAGCTCCTGATCCGCACGGAAGGGCGCTTGTCGAGCGTCGAGGAACTCGAGCAGGTCACGGTCGGGCGCGGCGTAGATGGCCGGCCGGTCAAACTCGGCGACGTGGCGCGCGTCTACAGCGGCAGCAAGCCGGCGCGCTACGTCATCACCAGCAATCGGCAGCCGGCGGTGGCCTTCACGATCCAGAAACAACCCGGCGCAAGTACGCCGGCGGTGTCGCGAGCGGTAGACGACGCGCTCGCTCGACTGCCTCTGCCACGCGATGCTCATCTGGAAAAATACTACGATCAGGCCGGCATCATCGGCCTGGCCTACCGCAACATGCGCAACAATCTCTTGGTCGGTGCGCTGCTCGCCATCGTGGCGGTGATGTTCATTCTCGGCCGCAACCGCAGCAGCCTGGTGATTGCCGTTACCTTCCCGCTGACTGTGTTGGGAACTTTCTGGGCGATGGACGGTCTCGGCCTGGGTCTCAACTTGATGACGCTGGGCGCATTGACGGTCGCCATCGGCATGGTTGCCGACGACGCCATCGTGGTGCTGGAGAATATAGACCGTCATCGCGACCTGGGGCAGATACCGAGACGGGCCGCACTTGCCGGAACCCGCGAAATCCTCAGCGCCGATATTACGGGCACACTCACCGTGCTGGCGGCCTTCGCACCGTTGGTGCTCATGACGGGATTGGCCGGTCGTCTGTTTCGGCCGTTCGGTTTGAGCTTCAGTATCCTACTCCTGTTCTCGCTGCTGCTATCGCTTACCCTCATTCCCCTGGCGGCGGCACACTGGATGCGCCCAACGGCTAAGCTCCAAGGCCGGCGTACGGGGGTGGGCGCAGCAATGGTGCACGGCTTTGAGCGCTTCAATCTGCACATCCTCGACCGACTGCTTCACCACCGTGCGCGGACCCTGCTGGTTGCTGTTGTGCTCCTGTCGGGCAGTTTGGCCCTGCTGGCGTTCAATCCGGCACGCCTACTGCCGCTGCTCGACGAGAACAGCCTGCTGCTCAGCTACGGTCTGGCAGCGGGCAGCTCCCTCGCGGAGAGCAACCGGGTGGGAGACGAGCTGGAACGTAAGCTCCTCGCGTTGCCGGGGGTGAAAGGAGTATTTCGTCGCAGCGGTTCTCCGCAGTCCACCTTTTACATCGAACGGCCCAACGAAGGAGAAGTGGTTGTGCGTCTCGATCGTACCCGGGGCGAGGATACGCCGGCGATCAAATCCCGCATCGATACGCTGCTGGCACAGACGCCCGGCGTGGTTGGGCGGGTCAACGAACCTACCAGCGAGAAGCTCGACGAATCGTTCTCCGGTCTTCCCGCCTTGTTCGGCATCACACTCTATGGCACCAACCTCGAGCAGCTCTACGCCGCCGCGGCGAAGGTTGAGGCGACGGCCCGCAACGTCAACGGCGTGGCCAACGTGGTCAACAACACCAAGATCCCCGTTGATCAGCTTCGCGTACGCATCGACCGTGCGAAGTTGGCCCGCTTCGATGTGAGCGCGCAAAGCGTGGCCGACGCGGTGCGCACGGCAATGCAGGGCGAGTCGGTTTCGCAGGTGGTCATCGAGCAGCAGCCGATTGACATCTTTCTTCGCTATGCGATGCCACGTCGTGACAGCATCCGCGACCTAGCGCGTGTGCAGGTTCCCGACCGGCAGGGAGAGCTGATCCCACTCAGCAGTCTCGCCCGTATCGAAACCTTGTCGAGCTACCCGACCGTCGAACACCAGCATGGTGTTCGGACGCTGACCCTGACGGCGGAAATCGACGGCAATCCGCTCTCCGTACTACACCGCCTGGACCGGGCGCTTGCCGCTCTCCAGCTACCGACCGATATTCAATGGCGCTACACCGGCGAATACGGCGAGCTGCTGCACAGCGGTGGGCAGCTGCTGTGGGTGCTTCTGGCTTCGGCTTTGCTCGTCTACGGGATCATGGCCGTCCAACTCGGCAACCTGATCGATCCCGCTGTCGTACTCGTCAAACTACCGTTGGATTTCATGGGTGCGGCGCTCGCCCTGTTCCTGACCCGGCAACAGCTCGACCTGACGGTAGCCATCGGCTTCATTACCCTGATCGGAGTTTC
>CAZKLE010000134.1:0-7085 GCA_964553415.1 uncultured Myxococcales bacterium | reverse complement strand
TCGGCAAATACGTCGAACTTACTTTACACGTCGAGCGGATCGCGAACGCACGTGATCGCGTCCAAGCGATGTGCCAACGGCTACTGGCAAACGACGTCATCGAGGAGTTCCGCTACGAAGTGGAGGAACAAGAAGAATGAAATGGGGGGTCGTCGTCTTCCCGGGCTCCAATGACGACCGGGATTCGCTGTACGCTCTGTCCGACATTCTCGGCGACGATGCCGTGGCTCTCTGGCACGGGGAGGGCGATCTAAAAGGCGTCGACGCCGTTCTGTTGCCGGGTGGATTCTCCTACGGCGACTATCTCCGCTGTGGTGCAATCGCCCGTTTTTCGCCGGTGATGTCGGCGGTGGCCGAACACGCTCGTTGCGGAGGGCCCGTGCTCGGTATCTGCAACGGCTTTCAGGTGCTCTGTGAAGCCGGCCTCTTGCCGGGCGCGTTGGTGCGCAACCAAGGGCTTCGCTTTCTGTGCCGGGACCAACCGATCCGAGTCGAAACGACGAACACGGCCTTCACGTGCCTGTACGACAAAGGCGAGATTCTTCACGTTCCCATCAAACACGGGGAAGGCTGTTACGTGGCCGATGCGCAGACCTTGGAGCGCTTGAACGACGAAGACCGTATCGTCTTTCGCTACCAGGGCGGTGCCCCTAACGGTTCGATGGACGATATCGCCGGTGTCCGCAACGCGGAGGGCAACGTTGTCGGCCTCATGCCCCATCCCGAACACGCGATCGATACGCGACTCGGCTGCAACGACGGTCGACGAATATTCACCTCGACAGCCGTTTGGATGGCGTCGTCCCGGCCAGGCGCCGAGACCTCCCTACGCGCATGACCGCTTCCGCAGACCACACCCCCGTCGACGAAGCCGCGGCCCTGGCTCACGGGCTCTCCAAAGACGAGTACGAGCGTATTCTCGCCGATCTCGGGCGCGTTCCGAGTTGCGAAGAACTCGGGGTCTATTCAGTGATGTGGTCGGAGCATTGCAGCTACAAGAGCTCGCGCGTCCATCTACGGCGCTTTCCCAGCAGCGGCAAACGCGTACTGCAGGGACCGGGCGAGAACGCCGGCGCCGTCGACATCGGCGGAGGTATGGCTGCGGTGTTCAAGATCGAAAGCCACAACCATCCTTCCTTCGTCGAGCCCTACCAAGGAGCCGCGACAGGCGTGGGCGGCATCCTACGCGATATCTTTACGATGGGCGCCCGTCCGGTTGCCAACATGAACTCGTTGCACTTCGGTGAAATAGCGCATCCGCGTACGCCGTATCTGCTGTCCGGCGTCGTGCGAGGCGTCGGCGACTACGGTAACTGCGTGGGCGTAGCAACCGTGGGCGGCGAGGTATGCTTTGACGAAGGCTACAACGGCAACATCCTCGTCAACGCGTTCACGCTCGGGGTCGTTGATCAGGATCGGCTGTTTCGCGCTGTCGCCAGCGGCAGCGGCAATCCCGTACTCTACGTCGGTTCCAAGACCGGCCGCGACGGCATCCATGGAGCCAGCCTCCTCGCATCTTCCGAGTTCCGGGAGGAATCCGAACAAATGCGGCCCACCGTGCAGGTCGGCGATCCCTTTACGGAAAATCTGCTCATCGAAGCCTGTCTCGAGGTCATGTCCGGCGACGACGTGGTGGCGATCCAGGACATGGGCGCCGCCGGTCTGACCAGTTCGTCAGTGGAAATGGCGGCAAGAGGGGGAGTGGGAATCCGCCTCGACTTAGACAAGGTCCCGCTTCGCGATCCCAGCCTCAGTGCCTACGAGATGCTGCTGTCCGAATCGCAGGAACGTATGGTACTGGTCGCCAAGCGAGGCCGAGAAGACGCCGTAGCCGCAATTTTCCACCGCTGGGGATTGGCCTGCGTGCCCATCGGCGAGGTAACCGACGATGGGCGCTTCCGTGCCGTTCACCACGGGATCGAGGTTGTCTCGATCCCCTCGTATTCGCTGACCGACGGTGCCCCCGCCTACGAACGACGCTTGGCCGAACCTTGCCGCCCTCACGCTGAACTGGATATCGACGAGTTGGCCGACACCCGCGATGCCGGCGCTGATCTTGTTGCGCTGTTGTCGTCGCCGAATTTCTGCAGTCGTGCCTGGATCTACGAACAGTACGATTCCTACGTCGGTGCCGACACGCTGATTCATCCGGGGGGAGACGCAGGCGTCGTGCGTGTGCGCGAGAACGGCGCAGCGCTGGCGGTCACCACCGATTGCAATGCCCGCTACGTGAAACTCGACCCCTTCGTCGGGGCCCAGCACGCAGTCGCCGAAGCTGCCCGCAACGTTGCGGTGGTCGGCGCACGCCCTCTGGCGATCAGCGACTGCCTGAACTTCGGCAACCCCGAGAAGCCCGAGGTCATGTGGCAGTTTTCACGCGCGGTCGACGGTATCAGCGAGGCCTGTCGGCGATTCGATACTCCCGTAATTTCCGGCAACGTCAGCTTCTACAACGAAACCCGCGGCAGTTCGATTCCGCCGACTCCGGTCATCGCCATGGTCGGACTCATCGAAGACAGCGATCACGTCGCACGTACCCACTTCGAGAATAGCGGGCAGATCGTCTGCCTACTCGGGGGCGGCCGAGCGGAATTGCATGGCTCGGCCTACGTAGCTGAACTTCGCAAGCGTAACGGTGGCCGGCCGCCGCGCATCGACCTGGATGCCGAGGTGGCGCTTTGCCGCTTGTGCGCAGATCTGGTCGCCGACGGTCGCGTCACCTGCGCGCATGATGTGAGCGAGGGCGGACTCGCCATCGCCGTGGCCGAAATGTGTTTCGCTTCCCCCGGCATCGGCGCGGACCTCGAACTCGAGCCCTGCGAGCGCCTCGATAGGGCTCTTTTCGGGGAATCGGCCTGCCGAATCGTCATCGCCGTGGATGAGGACGACCTTCCGAGCATCGAATCTGACGCCAGGGCGGCCGTAGTCGCCCTACGCCGCGTCGGCCGGACAGGCGGTAATCGCTTGCGCATCGCGATCGATGGCCGCCCGGCTCCGTGCATCGACATTCCCGTCGAGACTCTGCGCGGTTCCTGGCGAGACGCCCTGGCCGATATCGCGTCACAACGAGGACAGGCGGCCTGAACCATGCACCCCGTGATGATCCATGGTATGTAAGCGAAGTGGCTGATTGTCCCCCGGACAGATTTCGCGAAGAATGCGGTGTGGTCGGTGTGTACGGTCGCGCGGAGGCCGCGAATCTCGCCTACCTCGGGCTCTATGCACTTCAGCACAGGGGGCAGGAAGGCGCGGGCATCGCGTCTTCGGACGGCTCGGTGCTTATCAGTCACCGTGGCCTGGGCTTGGTCGCCGATATCTTCGACCAAGAGATCATCCGGCGTCTCGACGGCGACTCGGCCATCGGCCACAATCGCTATTCCACGGCCGGTCAAACCGTACTACGCGACACGCAACCTTTCGTCGTCGAATACGCCCACGGAAGCCTCGCCGTTAGCCACAACGGCAACTTCACCAACGCCGAAGCTCTGCGCAAGCGGCTCGAATCCAGCGGCTCGATCTTCCAATCGAACGTCGACACCGAAGTCCTCGTCCATCTGATTGCCGGCTCTTCGAAACCCGAGCTCCTCGACCGCACCATCGACGCTCTCGCCCAAGTGCAGGGTGCCTATTCGGTGGCCTTTCTGTCGCCCGGTGAGATGATCGCGGCGCGTGACCCCATGGGCTTCCGGCCTCTGGTGCTGGGCCGCTTCGAGGGCGGCGGCTACGTGGTCGCGTCCGAGACCTGCGCGCTCGATTTGTTGGAAGCCGAATACGTTCGCGAGATCGAACCCGGTGAGGTCGTACGCTTCCACGACGGCCAGCTCGAGTCCTACAAACCCTTCGCCACGGCCGCCGGCCACGGCTGCATCTTCGAATACATTTACTTCGCGCGTCCCGACTCGCGTGTGTTTGGACGCAACGTCTACGCCGTCCGCAAAGAACTCGGACGGCAGCTTGCACGCGAAACAGGGGTGGAGGTCGACATCGTCGTACCGGTGCCCGATTCCGGAGTCCCCGCTGCTCTCGGCTACGCCGAAGAAGCCGGCTTACCCTTCGAGATGGGTTTGATCCGTAACCACTACGTCGGCCGCACCTTCATCGAGCCCACCGATCAGATTCGCCACTTCGGAGTCAAGGTGAAGCTCAACGCCCAGCACGATGTGCTGGCGGGGAAGCGCGTGGTGGTCATCGACGATTCCATCGTCCGGGGCACGACCAGCCGAAAGATTGTACGCATGATTCGCGCCAGTGGCGCCTCTGAGGTGCATATGCGGATTAGTGCGCCGCCGACGATCAGCCCGTGCTATTACGGGGTCGACACGCCTACCCACGGAGAGCTGATCGCAAACAACCATAGCCTCGAGGAGATCCGTGACTTCATCGGCGCCGACTCGCTGGCCTACCTTTCCGAACAAGGTATGTACTCGTTTCTCGGCGGCAGCAGCAACGGTTTTTGCGATGCGTGCTTCACCGGTGACTATCCGGTGGCCATCGATGACGACAACGAACATCGTCAAATGAAGCTGTTTCAAGCCCTCGAACGCGGCCCTACGCGCCTGCGGCTGGTCAAAGACTGAACATTCAAATCACGGTGTCGCGGCACCAGTGCTCGTCGTCGCGGTCGGGACAATCGATGTTGAAATGCAGCCCGCGGCTTTCTCGTCGCGCCCGTGCCGAGCGAATGATCAGATCGGCGACAAGCGCGATATTGCGCAGCTCGAGAAGATCGCGGGTGACGCGAAAGTCCCAGTAGTACTGGCGGATCTCCTCGCGCAACATATTGATGCGTGCTGCCGCCCGCACCAGCCGCCGGTCGCTGCGGACGATGCCGACATAGTTCCACATGAGGCGGCGGATTTCGTCCCAGTTGTGCGCGATGACCACCGATTCGTTGATGTCGACGGCTTCGCCCGACACCCACTGCGGAAACTCCGGTGCTCGGCGCCCGGATGTCTCGACCAGTTCTTTGGCGTGCACGAGGGCACGGTGAGCAAAGACGAGGCCCTCGAGCAAGGAATTGGAAGCCAAACGGTTGGCTCCGTGCAATCCAGTGTGCGTAACCTCGCCCGAGGCATACAAGCGCGCAATGCCCGTTTGCCCCTTCGTATCGGTCATGACGCCGCCACACATGTAATGCGCGGCCGGCACCACCGGGATGGACTGCGCGGTGATGTCGATACCGTAGCCGAGGCATTGTCCGTAAATCACAGGAAAGCGGCGGCGGACAAAATCGGGATCCAAGGCCGTCACGTCGAGATAGACATTGTCAAAACCGTTGGCCTTCATTTCGCGATCGATTGCACGGGCAACGATGTCGCGCGGCGCCAGTTCGGCGCGCGTGTCGTAGTCGGCCATGAACGGGCTGCCGTCAGGACGCCGCAACACCGCGCCTTCACCGCGCAAGGCTTCGGTGATGAGAAACGATTTTGCATCCGGATGAAACAGGCAGGTGGGATGGAACTGGATGAACTCGAGGTTTGCGACCCGGCAACCCGCACGATAGGCCATCGCCAGTCCGTCCCCGGAAGCGACATCGGGATTGGAGGTATAAAGGTAGACCTTTCCCGCACCGCCGGTCGCCAACAGCGTCGCCTTCGCCGTAAACTTGCGCACCTGGCCGCTATCGATGTCCAGCGCGTAGGCCCCCCAACACTGAGGTCGTCCCTCCGAAATCCCGAATTTCTGGTCGATGAGAAGATCCACCGCGTGATGGTTTTCGAATACATCAATATTCGGGTCGCCGCGGACCACTCGCGCCAAGGTGTTGATGATCTCCCGGCCCGTGTGGTCGGCGGCGTGCAACACCCTCCGCGCCGAATGGCCGCCCTCGAGCCCAAGTTCGTAGCCCCCCTCCGATTTCGCATCGCGCGAAAACTGCGCACCCAGCTCAATAAGCTCGCGAATCCGCGCGGGGCCTTCGGCCACCACACCGGCGACCACCGATTCGTTGCAAAGGCCGGCACCGGCCTCCAGCGTATCGTGCGTGTGGGCCTCAAACGTGTCGTCCTCGGCCCACACCGTGGCCACACCGCCCTGCGCATACGTCGAGTTGGAGGCTTCCAGCGCGCGCTTGGTAAGCAATGCCACGGTTCCCGAGCGCGCAGCCTTCCACGCAAAGCTCATTCCGGCCACGCCGCTGCCGATGACAAGAAAGTCGTATTCTCTCATACTCGCCGCAGTGCGTATCTTAGTCGGGCAAACCGAGCTTTCCAATGCGCAGCACCTGGACAAGGCACCCGATTCGCCACCGAGCCGGAATCCGGCTAGCGTGGACGCGGCGCACACCGACACCGGCCGAGGGCGTGGAATGAGCGAGCGAGGTACAAACGACGGCGAGGTCGGTTTCTGGTTCGCCAACACCCCCAACATCCTCACCTTGGCCCGAATCGCCGCGATTCCTCTGCTCGTGTGGCTGCTGCACGACCCCTCGCCGGGAACCGCCTACGTCGCATTCACGGTCTTTTTTATCGCCTCTTTGACCGATATCGCCGACGGTTATCTGGCCCGTCGCTACGGCCTGGTGACGGCGCTCGGCAAACTGCTCGACCCGCTAGCCGATAAACTGCTGATCGTCTCGGCACTCATCATGCTCGCACTCATGGACCGGCAGCCGGGCATCCCTGACTGGCTGTTGGTCATCATCGTCGGACGCGAGCTGGCCGTAACCGGCTTGCGGAGTATTGCCGCCAGCGAAGGTTTGGTGGTTGCCGCCGACACCAGCGGCAAGATCAAGATGGTGTTGCAGGTCATCGGCGTGCACGCGCTCATTCTCCACTACCCACACATCCTAGGCATACGCGCCTACACCATCGGCATTGTCTCTTTGGTGCTCGGCACGGCTGTTGGGCTATGGTCCGCCGTCGGCTACCACGTAAGCGTGTTTCAGGCCCTGGTCGGTCGCCAGCGTTCGCACTGAGCCGGGCCCGCGCCGTGTTGGGCGCAAGGCACGTTTGATCCTTGGCGTTCGGCCGTGCATAATCCAGCGCTGTTTCGCTTTCCCGGAAGCGCGCGGGTGTAGCTCAGTTGGCTAGAGCGTCTGCTTGCCATGCAGAAGGTCGAGGGTTCGAATCCCTTCACCCGCTCCA
>CAZKLE010000133.1:0-7155 GCA_964553415.1 uncultured Myxococcales bacterium | reverse complement strand
AGAAGGTAGCTTCCCTCCTGCACCCCGAGAGCGCCGGGAACGAGAAACGCCGCTGCACGCACAGCGCCCCCCATCGCCTCGAGCATCAGCGCACCGGCCAAGCTGATCGGGTGACCCAGCAGATAGGCCGCCAGCCAGACCTCGACGATCCCCGAAATCCAACCCGCCAGGCGCCACAGAACGGCGACGCCGAGCCTCGCACGCTGCCCATACAGGCCGGCGATCGCCTCGTCCATCGCCCGTGCCCCGCCCAGCCAATGATCCCAGGCGGAGCCGCCGATCACGCGCCGGAACAGCCCCGCGACGCCGGCAAACAATCCGCGCCGCTGCACAAAGTAAAACGTCACCAGGACCGCAGCGCTGAATCCGACACCGACAAGGATCGGTAGAATCAGATCCTCACTTCCGAGGTAGGAACTCAAGACAACCAGCCCCAACAGGGTAAAGAGAATTTGCGCGAAGATGCCGACGGTGAGGTCAACCACCACGCTTGCACCGGCCGCGACACCGGCAACACCTCGCCGGGCAAGCAGGTTGGCTCGAATCGGATCACCGCCGACGGCCGCCACCGGCAGCAAACCGTTGATCGATTCGGCGATCCAACGCATGCGAAGAAGACTGCGAAACGGCAGCCCGCCATCCCCCGTATCAACGAGGCCTGACCAGCCTCTTGTCGACAGGGTCAGCGGAACCATGTGCCACAGAGCCAGTAGCCCGAGTCCCCACCCGGCAGCAGCGAGCGCAGCGACGATATCGCCAAAACCCTGCCGGACGATCAGCGCTACGAAGAGCAGGACGCCCGCGAGGGCGAGCAGGCGCAGTAGCTGTTTCATGCAGGACCCGCTTGCGTGCGGGCGCCGTCTTCTTGTTTTCCGCTCACCAGTAGCGAGGGCAGCACCACCAAGCTGCAAATGAGAGCCAACGTCATGCCGATCAACAGAATTTGTCCCATACTCGCCGTACCGACATGCGACGAGAACGACAGGTTGCCGAAGCTGCAGATGGTCGTCAACGCGCTGAACACTACACCTCGCGCCGTGCTCGTGCGCAACAGGCTGTCGTCGCCGGCAAGACGCAGATGCGTTCGATGGACAATGTGGATGCCGTTGTCGACGCCGATACCGAGAAGCAACGGCAAGGCGATGACGTTGGCAAAGTTAAACGGAATCGAGAACAACACTGTCACCGCGCCGGTCAGAGCGCCGGCCAAGAGCAAGGGCACGAGCACCAAAAACGAACTCGTGAAACTTCGAAGCACAACCACGAGAATCACTCCGGTGGCGATGACGGCAAAACCAAGGGCCTCCTGAAAAGCGGTAATGACCGTCTTCCCCGATTCAGCCATCACCACCGGCGCACCGGTCACGTGAGGATCGACTCTGCGTCCCGCCTCGACGAAGCTTTCCATAGCGGTCGAATCGTCGAGATCGTGGTTCGGAAACGCCGCGACTCGATAAGTGCCGTCGCTTGCGATCCAACGCCGACGCAATCGCTTGGGGACGTCGTTCGCGCTGATCTTCGATACCGCAAGCGAAGCCCGCAAGCGCTTGAGGTTGATCCCAAGAGTCGACAGCAGGCTGTCCTGCAAACCGTTGATCAGAGCTTTATCGTCAGTCTCGTCGCGCTGATCCAGAGCGGCAAGTAAAGCCCCCAGTTTGTCGTACAGACGTTTCCGCTCACGTGCATCGGTAGCCAACTCGGGCGTCATCGGCCCCTCGAGTTGACGGCCCAGCACGGCGTGCAGCGCACGTACGGCTTCGACCTGCGAGGCGACCTCAGGCTCCGCGCTCGGCTTGCTGAGGTCCAAGTCGAGGCCGAGCACGATCGAGAGTTCGTCGAGAATGTCGAGCTTGGCTTCTTGCTGAGAGGGAACGAAATCGAGAGCGCTGATCACTTTCCCAACTTCCGGCAGGCGCGCCAGTTGTCGCTCGCGGCGGGCGGCTGCGGCAGCATCGGGCGCTAGAACCGTCAAATGCCAGGGTGGCGTCTCACTACTGGAGAGAAGATCCCGGAAGGTCGAAACGGATTCGCTGCTCGGGTCGCGTAGGTTGAGGGGGTTCCAGTCGAACCGAACTCTGGGGAGCGCGACCAGAGCCAACAAAAACAGCACCACCGCCGCCGCGCGCACTGGTACGGGCCGTTCGAGAGGCAAGTCGCGGATACGTGCTAGAAACGCCGATCGTGGCCTCGACTTGAACGACAGACGCCCTCCCACACGCAAGGGGATGATCGTCAAAAGCGCAGGCAGAAGCGTCATGGTGATGGCCAGACTGATGAACATGCCGGTGCCCGAAATCAGGCCGAGTTCGGAGACCCCCGAGAACGATGTCGGCAGGAACGCGTAGAAAGCCACCGCCGTGGAAATGGCGCAGGCGAGCAACGAGGTGCCGACGTCTCTCGCCGTGGCACACAGGGCTTGGCGATGGGCAACGTGCTCTCTGGTCAATTCTGCATAGCGCAGACAAAAATGGATCGAATAGTCGACGCCGAGACCGATATAGAGAACCGAAAACGCGACGGATATGAGATTCAAGTGGCCCACCGCCACAGCAGCGAATGCCGCGGTCAGCATCAAACCGACGACCAGCGTGATCACGGTAGCGATCAGCAAACTCAGCGAACGCAAGCCGATCAGCAAAACCACCACGACCATGACGAATGCTGCGCCGAACATGATACCGGCACCTCGGCTCACCTCGTGCAGTTCGTCGTTGCTCAATGCCACACCGCCGGTCAGCCGTACGCGCACCCCCTCGCTTTGCGTCAAGCCGGCATCGGCCGCCGCTTTGCGTATGGCCTTGATGGGCTTGGCGGCGGGAAACAAACTGCCGTAGTCGAGTTGCGGGCGTAGAATGATGAACTGGCGGCGGTCGTCGGAGGTCGCGTCTTTTCGGGCGATCAATTCCTGCCAAGAAAGACGATAATGTCGGCCGGCAAGCAGTTCGTCGATGGCCTTGCCCACCTTTGAGAACACCAACGACAGATCGATCTCGCGTCCCTCGGCCTGAGCCTCGGCGGCCGCCTCGAGCATAGAGAGCAGGCCGCGCAGGCTCGGATCGTGGGTAAGTTTGCCCAGATAGGGCTGCACTTGGGCTAGGTTGTCGGAGAGGTCCTGGAGCTTGTCGAGTTTGAGATACAAAAGCCCGTGTGCGACCAGAAACTCATCCTGACGAGGGAGATAGACGCTCTTGAACAAATCGCGCCGCGCCGACAGCCGTTTGCCCAACTCGCGCGCGGCCAACGCAGCGGCCTCCGGAGTTTCGCCGTCGATCACCACCACCAGGTTTTCCTTGAACTGAGGAAACAAACTTTGGTAGCGGTCAAAATCCTTACGAAACGCCAAGTCCGGCGAAAACATACCGCCGGTGTTGGTGTTGATACGTAGGTGCTTGGAGGTGTAGTTGAAGGTCACGCCCACCAGCACAACCGCCGCAACGACGATCCACGGCGCGTACCGGGAGACCACGTACGCCCAGCCGTTGAGAAGCTTGTCGCGTCTTTGCGTAACGGTTTTGTTCACGGTGAGCGCTGAGACGATCTCGACAAGCTACGATCCTCGACCCGTTTGGTTACCGGGCCGCTGCACGATCACAACCGGCGGAACCTGGCAATCTCTCGCAGTGCGGGCGCCGATTCAAGCCCGCCCGGCATAGCCGAGCGCTTCCCGGGCGACAACCTCGCCGCCACGCGAGACGCACAGCGCAGCGCCGTCGTAGAGTTCTCACTCCATGTCGGTTTTCCTCCTGAATCGGAACATCCGTACGCCCCCTGGCGCCGCCGAAAGCCGTACCGAGCCACACGCGGCCGGTGACGAGTTGAAACGGACGCGTCGATATCTCTTGGCCGGCACCGGCGACGCCGATTATGGTGCTTTCGCCCCAGCCTTTGTGACAGCACTCTAGAGCCTGGCGCATCACATCGGTGTTGCCGATGCATTCGAAGGGGTAATCGACGCCGCCCGCCGTCATGTCAACGATAGCCGCAACAACGTCATTCGCTTCTCGGGGATCGAGAAAGTCGGTTTCGACGGTCAGGGGCAAACCAGCCTGGTGGGCCACTGCAGCGCGGGTCTTCATCGGCGCCCAACCTAGCCGGATCCGGCGAGGGCTCAAGATGCCCCGAAAACGGCGTTGACGTATGGTACTATCGTGGTACTACAGAGGCGAAGAAATATCAGCTGCTCGCAGTCGAGCGAGCCCTGAGGTTGGTTTCAGATGAAGAAGAGTAAGAGGAAGACGGCTGCTACATCGGCCGGGCGCCAGGCCTCGCCCTCGGCGGAGTTCACGGCAAAGACGAATCCAAAGTCTATGCGAAGCTGTGTAGGGTTGTCGATGAGTGGATTCGCATCCACGAAGAAGACGGTGCGCCCTTGCCTGCACCGACGGTCGGCAAAACCTACTCCGGTAAATTCAACCTTCGCGTAGGCAAGGGACTTCACGAACGGCTCGCGATCAAGGCGTTCGAGGTCAACGAGAGCCTCAACTCCTACTGCGTCAAGGTGCTGGAAAACGAGGTCACCGGCCCACAATCGAGCGTTCGGCGTAGCCGCACGAGTTGACTTAGCTGCACAAAGGTTCGACGAGACTCCATGATTACCGTTCATCATTTGGAAGACTCCCGGTCCCAGCGCGTTCTCTGGTTCCTCGAGGAACTCGGGCTCGCCTACGAGGTCAAGCGCTACGCGAGAGACCCCAAGACCAGGCTGGCACCGCCCGAGCTCAAAGCGGTCCATCCTCTTGGCAAGTCGCCGGTCATCACCGACGGTGATCTCGTGGTCGCCGAGACCGGCGCGATCATCGAGTACATCGTCGATCGCTACGGCGACGGGCGGCTCGTTCCGCCCGCGGGTTCGCCCGAGCCGCTACGCTATACCTACTGGTTGCACGCCGCCGAAGGTACGGTCATGCCGCTGCTCGTGATGACGTTGATCTTCGGCCGTATCGAGAACGACACGCCCTGGTTGGTACGCCCGATCGCCAAAGCGATCTCCTCGAAAGTCCGATCGGCCTACCTCGGGCCAAACCTCGATGCCAACATGGCCAACATCGAGGCTGAACTCGACCGTAGCACCTGGTTCGCCGGCGAAGAATTCACAGCGGCCGACGTGCAAATGAGCTTTCCGCTGGAAGCCGCGGCATCACGCATCGAGATGGGATCGAAGTACCCAAAAGTGAAAGCTTTCCTCGATCGAATCCACGCGCGGCCGGCTTACCGGGCCGCGCTCGAAAAGGGCGGGCCTTACGCTTACGGGTCGTAGTGAGCCTTCATGTAGGCGATCCCCGGGGCAAGCACCGTACGCCACGCTGACTCAACACTTTCGCTCCACTCCGCATCGTGTTCTCGTGCCGTTGCGATAAGAGATTCCAGCCACTCGTCGTAGAGACGCGGTTCGATGTTTCTTTTTGCTTTGCTGTGATCTCCGGCAATCCGCTGCAACTCGGGACTGGCCTGGCCACGGCCGAAGAAGGCAACCATGTGAATCAGCTGCAAGGCCACCAAGTCGCCCAGCCCAGCCATGTCCGCGCCCTGAAACTTATCCGCGATCTCCTGAGATCGGCCGGCAAAGGTCTCATAGAAGTGTAGAAAAAAATCGTCACCATGGGTAACACGCCGAAAACTCGCATTGAAGATGCCTTCGTAGTCCGGCATCGATACGTTGGGTGTGCTCATGATCCACCTTGTTTCGCCGGCAAAGTGCCGCGATTCTCGCGGACCGGCCGGCCGAATTTGAGTCAGCTCCGCCCGGTCGTTAAGAAACATCCGACGTTATTGACAGAACCTACATTATAAGCTTAATGAAGAATCTATCAATAGCAAAGCCGCCGCCGCCAATGAAAGTTTACCAATGAAATCGAGGGGTTCTTGCAGGCTCCGCCAACGCCCTCGCGCGGCCCGTCTCACACCGGCAGCGCGACGTAGGCACTTGCTGGCCTGCGCTATGCGGGTATTCGCGCGCCGAGGTATCGAAGGAGCCCGCCACACCGACGTGGCCAGGGAGGCCCAAGTGGCCGTGTCTACGACCTTCTCGTACTTCCCGAAACGCGAAGACCTAGTGGGGGCGGTACTCGATGAGGTCGAGCGTCTTCTCTTGGAGCTGGCAACCGCCGTGCACGCCTCGGACCGGCCCGCTCCGGAACTTCTCCGGGCCCATACAACCAACTTCGCGGCAATGGTCGACGACCACCCGGACGAGGTGCAGGTGTGGCTCAGCTGGAGCAGCGCGGTGCGAGCCGACACCTGGCCTCGGTATTGCGCCTTCGAAGCTCGTGTTACCTCTCTCTTGGAAGCAACAATCGCACGCGGTCAACGTGAGGGAACCATCAACGGCAACCTTGTGCCGTCGGAAGTTGCGCGCATAGGTATCAGCTCCGGGTACACGATCGCTCTGATGAAGCTCTCCCGACACTCACAGGACGAGGTCGAACGATTTATAAACACGTTCGTGAAAGTGTTGGCTATCGAGCCTGCTTCGGGGTATGCCGCCTGACGCCGTGGATTCGTGATGGCGCAACATGCGGCGGGAGGAGGAGCCCGATGCCAGAGAAGGAAGTCAAGTATTCCCAGGAATCCGGCATAGCCACGATCACTCTCAACCGTCCCGAGAAATACAACACGCTTCGCGCCGAAGTTCTCGACGGTCTTGATCACGCATTGCGAGAGGCCAACCGCGACGAGGAAGTCCGCGTGATCGTCCTCGAAGGCGCCGGCGACAGTTTCTGCGCAGGCTTCGATTTTTCCGACGGACTCCAACACTACGACGCGATCAAAGAACACGACTACGACCCGGGCCGCGACGTGCACTGGGTCACCAACCCTTACACCAGCTACCTGCCCATCTTCATGGGGCTGTGGCGAGGGTCCAAACCCACCATCGCGAAAGTGCACGGCTATTGCGTCGGTGGCGGATCGGAATTGGCGCTGTGCGCGGATTTGGTGGTCGCTTCCGACGACGCACGTCTGGGCACCCCCTACTCGCGCGTGTGGGGCTGTCACCTGAGCGGAATGTGGGTCCACCGCCTGGGCCTGGCCAAAGCCAAGTATTACGCGCTGACCGGCGAATGGATCAGCGGTAAGGAAGCCGCCAAAATTGAGTTGATCAACTTCTCCTATCCGCTCGAAGAACTCGACCAACGGGTGCGCGAACTCGCCGAAAAG
>CAZKLE010000132.1:0-7157 GCA_964553415.1 uncultured Myxococcales bacterium | reverse complement strand
ACCGGCCTTGGGGTTTGTGTCTCTGGTCGCGATGGCCGCATCCTACATCCCGACGCCACGATTTTATCGCCTTTCTCCGCTGTGGGCCGTGACGATGCCTGTGGTGGCCCTCTTGTACCTAGCCATGACTTGCGACTCGGCGCGGCGGGATTGGCTGGGCATTCGGGCGGAATGGCGGGGCAGAGTCTATGCCAACGCGAACCCCGTGAGGTAGGAACCATGAGAACGTCACTAGGAATCTTCTGCTGCACGCTGTCGGCGGCTGCTGTTCTCGGCACCGTTGGCCCTGTGGCTTCCCAGGCGCAGGCGCCAACGGCGCCATCCGTCGAAGTAGTCGAGAAGCTGCACAATATGCTTCTTGCAGTGATGCGCTCGGCCGTTAGCCTGGGGTTTGCGGGGCGCTACAAAAAGTTGCTGCCCGTGGTCAGTGAGGTCTACGATCTGCAGCGCATCGCGCGCATGACAGTAGGCCGCCACTGGGAGGACTTCGACGAGTCACAGCGTGCGGCCTTTGTTGATGCCTTGCGACGGCTGACCGCTGCGACCTATGCCGACCGCTTCGATAGCTACGGGGGAGAAACCTTTACGGTCAAAGAAAGCCGGTCGCTGAAGCCGGGCCGGGATCTGGTCGTCTCGCTGCTGATTCCTTCGAAGAAAAAAGACCAGGTCAGGTTTGACTATATCTTGGAGCGCAACGACGACCATTGGCGAATTATCAACGTGGTCACGGCCGGGGTCAGCGAGGTGGCTCTCAAGCGCGCTCAATACAGCGAGTTCCTCGACGTTGCCGGTCACGGACCCGGGGATCTCATCGCGAAGATCAAGGATTTGATCCGCTATCGCCGCGAGCACGCCGAAGGCGAAACCGAGAAAGCAGACTGAGAGACGGGCTGGGGAGCTTTCATGCCGCCCGAGAGTTGCCGGGAAGGAGCCTCAGCGCCGTACGAATCGTCCTGGGTACGAGTTCGGGTTGGCGCAGTCGGCGGTCGTAGGGTGCCAGGCGGCGCGAGTTCTCGGCGAGGCAAAGTTCGAGAAACGAGCGCAAGGAAAAATCCCCGAACGCGGATCGGCTCTTCATCGTGAACGCCTCTTGCGAAGCGGATTTCGTATCGAGCGCAAGCCTCAGATGCGCGATCGCCTGCGACGCTATACACCAGGTGCGGCGCGCTTCGAAGGCCGGTTTGAACAGCAGTGGTGTCCGCGCTCTGAGAAATTCCGCCCAATTGACGAGAAACAGAACGTGACGAGCTTCTTCCTGCATGACGGGATCAAAAATATCGATGAGGCTGTGGGGAAAGAAGTGCGACGATTTGCCGATTTCAAACAGGCCGAAGGCGAAGAACGAATCGATGCATTCACCGTAGCCTGTACGCATGAAAGCCCAGGTCGGATTCGATGGAGGAGGGAGAGCCTCGAACGGTTCTACCTCGATTCCGTAGTGCGCGGTCATCCTTCGCAGGATGTCGGCGTGGCGTCCCTCTTCGAAGCCCTGCAGGCTGACCGCTTCCCGTACGAGAGGGTCGGGTTCGAGCTTCCCCAAGGTTTGAACCTTGAGAGCCGTGTACGTTTCAGTCTTGACCGCTTGGTTCCACACGGGGAGGTTCTTTAAGCTTCGCAGTTCTTCGTCGTTGAGCTTCGGCCAGGCTATGTCTTCGGGCCGGTAGGGATCGTGGCTGTCGAGGAAAAACCCGCAGAAAAGCCGCTTATGCGCCTCGCTGCCGAGCTTTATACCATGTCGGTCTGACTGCATCGAAATCTAGCTAGCGGTTCTCCGTTACGCCCAAGGCTTCGACGGCCGTCCAGTGCTGCCCGCGGATACGCGGCCATTCGAGCTTGAGCCAGGGGGTGTGCCGCTCCGGCTCTACTTCGAGTCTTCGATCCAACTCTTCGGGAGTTACAAATTCCCAGTCGGCGATCTCATTGGTATTGACCTCTATGGCGCCGTCCGAGAGCGCTACGTAGGTCGAACAAAGTTCATGCTCGGCGCCGGCCGCACCGTAGATCGCGTGATATTCGAAACGGAAGAGAAAGGTCAGCAGCGGAGAAATCGCCAGCTCTTCGTGAATTCGACGCTCCGCTGCGGCGACGTCGTTTTCGCCCCGACGCGGATGGCTACAGCAACTGTTCGACCAGTACAGCGGCCACAGGCGCTTTTGCCCACTGCGTTGCTGCAGCAGGACCTGACCAGCGCTGTTGAATAGGAAGATCGAGAAGGCCCGGTGCAGCATTCCTTCGCCGTTGTGGCAGGCTGCCTTGGAGTCGTGCCCCAAGACTTGGTCGTTACTATCGACGAGAATCAGCGGCTCGTCGTCGAAGGAGACAATTCGGCTGTTGCTGCGCTCGGTGCGATCGCTCACGGCTCGAAGATTTCGATTCAGCGGATCTCGGTGATGAATGTGTCGTAGCCCGCACTGCGCATCGCCAAGGCGATACGGGCGGTGTCTTTTTCCTCGGCAACGGCGAGCATCGCGCCGCCGCCGCCGCCGGTTAGTTTTGCTCCCAGCGCCCCGTTTTCGCGGGCGATTTGTACGAGTTCTTCCACCTCCCAACACGAGACCTGCAAAGCGTTCAGGAGACCGTGGTCGAGATTCATCAGTTCTCCCAATCTCGCCAGGTCGCCGCCGCGAATAGCGTCGGCGGCTCTGAATGCCAGTTCATCGATCTGAGAGAAGATGGCTTCGTACGGATCCGGGTTTCGTTCCCACGCTTGGCGGACCGCTCCGACAGTTTTGGCTGTCAAGGTTTTTACGCCGGAGAGGCCGATGACGATGGGAATGGGCCTGCTCACCTCAATTTCCTCCATCACCGGCGGGTCGCCCTTGCGGAACATGATGAGGCGGCCGTACGTCGCCAGCGTATTGTCGATACCGGAAGGAGTACCGTGGGCGATTTTCTCGCATTGGTAGGCGATATCGCAGACTCGCTCATCGCTCAGCTCGATGTCAAAGGCTTCGGCTGTTGCCCGAGTCACCGCTACCGCCAAAGCCGCAGAGGCACCGAGCCCGACGGCGCGTGGCACATGCGGAAAAACCTCTACGCGCATGCCGCGTCCGCGTACACCGAGACACTGTGCAATCAAGTCGAGCGATTTGCTCAGCGAGTTACCGGACGGGGTGGACTCGTGCAGTTTCTGTTCGATGCCCCAGCGAGGGATGAACAACTCGGCGTCGCCGTCCTGGGGTTGAACCTCGGCGCGGATCGACAGGGGAATCGGTGCAGCGATTGCGTGCCGACCGTAGACGACGGAGTGTTCTCCGATGAGGATAATCTTGCCGTAGCCGGCCCCTGTATCGATGGGATGGCGCACCGTCACCGACTCTTGCGAAGATGCTCCATTGCCGGCGTAGCCGTTGCCGTTTTTCAACGTGGAAATAATTTCATGCGCTTTCCACACCTTGATTTCCCGGCATTCGATCAGCTTTTCAACCACTTCTTCAAAATGATCGTCGCCGGCACCGGCGGCGATCGCGACACTGCGCGCGTGCAGCGTCATGTGACCGCTTTGAATACCGTCGGTACTCAGCGCTTTGAGGGCGGCGAAGTTCTGAGCCAGACCAACCGCCCCCATGACTTCGGCCAACTCGCGTGCGGACTTTATGCCGAGTACGTTCTGCGCGATCTTTACCGCCTGGTTCGATTCAACCTGGCCGCCGACGGTCCCGACTTTGAGCGGGATATCCAATTCCCCTCTCAGGGCCCCGTCCTCATCTTTGTACCATTTGGTCAGCGAGGCGTAATGATCCCCGCGCGCGGCGTAGGCGTGGGCTGAAGCCTCGATGGCGCGCCAATCGTTACCGGTAGCGATGGCTACGGCGTCGATGCCGTTCATGATGCCCTTGTTGTGGGTGGTGGCACGATAGGGATCGATGGCCGCCAACTCGGTGGCCAGGATGATACCGTCGCGCACGTCTTCGCCGCTGTAGGAATGGTTGCCGATCAAGTCCACCGGAATTTTTGCGCGTACTCTGACCATGGAGCGATCGGTGAGGTTGGAAAGGATACGTAAGAAAACTTTTCCGTTGCTGAGCTTCTCGATCAGGGGCGCTACACCTTCGCACATGGTGTTGATGAGGTTGGCCCCCATGGCGTCGCAGGTGTCGACGATCAGGTGGACCACCAGCATATCGCCGTGGGCGGCGGCGGAGCTGTGGATCTTGACCTCGATGTCTTTGGCCCCGCCGCCGCGTGCCACCATCTTCGGATGCAGGCTGTTGGCGAGATTGAGTATCTCTTCTTTGTTCTGAAGGATCGCTTGCTGCGCTTTGGCGGGTCGGGGCGGGTCGACCACCTGGATTTGACCGATGAGCATCGGCTGTTCACTGCTGCTCTCGAAACCGCCTGCCTCACGCACGACCTTGGCCGCCGAACTGACCGCGGCGATGATCGAGGGTTCTTCGACGACCATCGGCACCAGATAGCCGCGGCCGTTGATCAAGAAGTTAAGGCCCAATCCCATGGGGAGGCTGAAGGTGCCGATGACGTTCTCCACCAAACGATCGGCTTTGGCGGTGTCCATGAGCTGCCTGCCGTCCATGAGCATGTGGTACTCATCTTCGCCGATGATCGAGCGCTCGAAGAGCACCTGAAGACGGTTGGAGACGGAAAATTTATAGAACTCGGGAATGCGAGAACGGTTCATGCGTAAAGGCCCTTATTGTTGTTTCTGTAAAATGAAGGGGAAAAGCGTCGACCCCTCATGAGCGCTTCCCGGAGACGTCCACTCCCAATGTTGCCAGGCGGAACTCGATTGCGCAAAAGCCGACCCCGGAGACCGCTTCGGCCACCCGCCGACGACTTCGAATATCGCCGACGAAGGCCAGGCCGAAGTCACCGGCACCCGCTCCCGACGGTTTATAGCCACCCCCGGCTTCGCGTACGATTTGATGCAAGCGCCGGTGCACAGGCGAGACGATATCGGCTCCGGCAGCCTCACCCAAATCGGCGAGCGCACGATAATAGAGTTCCACGATTTGGATGAAGGTGGCGGCATCGCCGTTCCTCAGCCTGTCGGCGCCCCGTCGTGCCAGGTCGACGAGGCGCCCCATACGAGTCTCGAAGCCCCCTGGATCCCTGTCGCGCAAGCCGTAGACGGCTTCGAGCAAGGCCGGAGTCGAGGCTGAAACCCCGGTATTCACCGGCAGCGGGAACAAGCCCTCGGGCATGGAGACCGCCAACGGCGTTTGCCCTTGACGGTGAATGATCATCCCGCCGTAGCTACTGGCGGCAACGTCGGCGCTGCTGCCGACACCGCCTTGAGCCCGGCGGTGTGCCTCGGAGGCGAGCGCAAAAATCGCCTCGGGATCGTCTGCGAGTCCGCCCGCGGCGGCCATCGCGCCGCTCAGAGCCACCGCGACGGCTGCGCTCGAGCCGAGCCCCAGTTTGTTGCCGCCGTGGTAGAAGGCGGCGGAGTCGATGTCGATTGCCATGGGCGCAAGCGCAGCGGTCCGCTCGATGACGGCTTCCCGTACGGCGGCGTAGACCGTCAGCACGGCTCGCTGCGCTTCGCCCAATCCGACGGGAAGGGCCCCGTCAGCGGCCAGGGTGAGATCGCGGATCCCGATCTGTGGTGCCGTAATTTTCCAACGCCGTGCGTTCGTCATTCGCACTCGTGCGCGACGGTCGACGGCGGCGACCACGGCCGGTGCCCCCTCGAGCACGGCGTATTCGCCGAGCAAAATGAGTTTGCCCGGGGCCGTAGCGGTTATGGGCAAGGTTGGCTCTCGATCGAATGCACGCCCGGGCCGAGGCCGCTACGCAAAACGCGCTGCACGCCGGCGACCGATTCGAGGGCGTCGGCCACCGCGGCGGCGTGTTCCGGCTCGCATACGGCTTTGACCTGCGGCCCGGCGTCGATGGTAAAAAATACCGGCAGCCCGCCGCCATCTCGTAGCGAACGGATGGTGTGCATGACGGCTATGGTGGTGGCGTTCCAGTACGGAATCGCGGGCTGCGCCGAGAGCATGAGGCCGTGCATCTTCAGACAGCTATGCTCGGCGGTCTCGCCCAGTGCGATGAAGTCGTGTTTGCGAACGGCCTCGCGTAACAAGTCGAGATCGGCGACCGACGATTCCACCCAAGCGTGGTAGTAGGGCGAGCTTGCTGCAGTCCGCTGCATCGCCGTCGTCGAATCGATGGGCTTTCTTCTGCTGTCGGTAACGGCGACCAGTACGGCCAGTGGCCATTCTTGCGCGCTCGCCAAAGGCTCGGCGTACGCATCGTTGCCGTCGTCGGCCCGTCCGCGGTGCATTTCGACGAAGCCTCCGAATATCGAGCGTGCGGCGGACCCGGAACCCTGTCGCGCAAGCACGGAGAGTTCGCGCGCCTTCAGGTTCAGCCCCGCCGCTTTTGTTGCAGCCAGCGCCAGGGCGGCGAATCCGGAAGCCGAGGATGCGAGGCCCGCTCCGGTGGGAAAGTTGTTGCGACTTTGCACCTCCGCGTGGGTCTTGATCGCCGCGCGCGTTCGTACGAGGTCCAAGAATGCTGTGACGCGACGGAACTCGCGGTCTTCTTGCCGATTGGTGAGTTCCCTGTCGTTCAGCGTAATACGATCAGCCCGCAAGTCGTCGCCGAAACGGACCTCGGTTTCCGTATACAAAGCTTCGAGGGTGATCGAGATCGAACCGACCGCCGGAAGGTTGTAGCGCTGGTCGCGTTTACCCCAATATTTGCCGAGGGCGATGTTGCTGTGAGCGCGCGCGCTTGCTTTGGTTTCGGTCGCCATGTCGAGTATGGGCCGGTGTTTTGCCGCCTCTTCTTCTCCGTGTGTCTAACCGGAGCGCCATGGAAACGCATACGATAGAGCTTCCAGGGGGGCGCTGGCTCGGGTACTGCTCGCTGGGGTCCGCGCGCGGGAGGCCTGTGATGAGTTTTCACGGCGGCTTGAGTTGCCGCCTCGAGGTCGCGTTTGCCGATGAACTATGTCGGGAACTCGGCGTCCGCCTGATTGCGCCGGATCGTCCCGGCATCGGTCTTTCCGACTTTGCCCCCGGTCGAAGCCTGCTGGATTGGCCGCACGACGTCGAAACGCTTGCCGACGCCCTTGGGCTCGAGCGGTTCGCGGTGATGGGGTGGTCGGCCGGTGGCCCCTACGCTCTTGCTTGCGCGTATTGTCTTGGCGAGCGTCTGACCGCAGTGGCGAGCGTGGCCGGAATGGCACC
>CAZKLE010000131.1:0-7188 GCA_964553415.1 uncultured Myxococcales bacterium | reverse complement strand
GCTGCGTCTTCGGTTATTTTGGTCTTCGATTCTTCGGCCGCAGCTGCCATATCCACGGCTGCATCCACGGACACCGACTTTCCCGAGTCGTCCGCATATTCGCGCGCTTTCCCGGTCAGCGCATCGACGGTCCCGCGGAAGTCGTCGCCCGCACCCAGCGGAAGCTGCAGCGAAACCGTGCGTGCGCCCAATTCCTTACGCAAAGCATCCAGGGTCGCGGCCGGATCGGCCTCGGGCCGGTCCATACGGTTGACGAAGATCAGCGTCGGAAGGTTCTCTCGCTTTGCCCACTCCCACACCCTCGAGGACTCGGCCCGCAACGGCGAGGTCGGATCTACGACGAGTACCACCGCGGCGACTCCACGCAGCGCAAAACGTGCGTCGCTTACGAAGTTACCCTGACCCGGAGTATCGACAACCGTGATGTCGTGCTTGTTCCATGACATCGAAAAAATCGAACTCGTGATCGTACAACGACGCTTGGTCTCCTCGGGCTCGGTGTCGAAGACCGAAGTTTCCTCGTCCACGCGTCCCAACCTGTTGTTGGCTGCAGCGGCGAACACCAGCGCATCGGCGACCGAGGTCTTGCCGACTCCGCCCTGTCCGATCACCGCGATGCTTCTGATTTTGCCCGGTTCTTGTGCCACCGTTTCCTCCCTGCAGCCGGACGCCCCGGCCGCGACAACATCGGTCAGCCTGCTTTCAAGTTGCGCTCATACACGAGTCGTAAGCCGGTCAGCGTCAAAAACTCATCGACCTCGCGAACCGTCTCCGAGTCGGCTGCAATTAACGAGGCAAGTCCACCTGTTGCAAGCACGTAGGCCTCCACCCCCTCTTCCGCTTCGATTTTTCTCACCAATCCGTCGACCAGGCTCACGTATCCGTAGATCACCCCCGCCTGGATCGCGTGAACCGTGTTTCGTCCGATCACTCGTTCGGGCCTCACCAATTCGACTCGCGGCAGTTTCGCCGTACGCACATACAGAGCATCCAACGAGATGCCGATTCCGGGGACGATGATGCCGCCGACGTATTCTCCCTTTGCGCTGACGAAATCGAAAGTCGTAGCCGTGCCGAAATCGACGACAATCGTCGCGCTCTTTGAGCGTTCGTAGGCCGCGATCGCGTTGACGATCCGATCGGCACCGACTTCCGGAGGATTGTCGTAGAGAATCGGCATTCCGGTCTTGACCCCGGGACCCACCACCAAAGGTTCGACTTTGAAATAGACCCGGCACAGCTCCTCGACGGTTGCCAGAAGCGGTGGTACCACGCACGAGACCACAATCGCGGCAACCTCCGGAGTCGGCATTTCGGCGGCGTGGTAGAGATTCCACATGAGCATTCCGTATTCGTCGGCCGTTCGCCCGGGTTCGGTCACGACGCGCCAATGGCGAACCAGGTTTCGGCCTTCGAACAAGCCGATCACCGTGTGAGTGTTGCCCACATCGATCGCCATCAGTTGCCTCGCGTCGCCGCTCACGAGTAGGCACCTCGCAACGTCACATCCCCTGCTATGACCCGCGCAGGAGCTGCACCGCCGGTATCGACCAGCAGCGCACCATCGTCGTCGATGCCCAGGCATCGTCCCGCAAGCCGCTCGCCGACCCCCTCGACGTCGACCCGCCGACCCTCCAGGTAGGAACGCCGTCGCCACTGCGGAGCTACGCCGGCAAACCCCGAACGTTCAAAGACCCCGTACGCGCGTTCGAATACTCCCAACAAAGCTCGAAGAAAGGCGCCGCGATCGACCCTTCTGCCCGTCGCCTCCCGCACGGAGGTCGCTTTGCTCCGTAGGGCCGGTGAGAAATCCGAGACCTCGCCATTCAAGTTGACACCGATCCCGACGACTACGCATTCCACGCGATCGGCCTCGGCGACGATCTCGGTCAAGATGCCGCAGAGTTTCCGACCTCCCACCACGATATCGTTGGGCCACTTGATACGGCCGTCAACACCGAGGGTCTCGAGCGCCTCGGCGACCGCCACACCGGCGACCAGCGACAACTGCGGAGCTTGCGCGGGAACGATGGTCGGCCGGAGCAGGATCGACAGGTAGAGATTCAGGCCACGGGCGGATTCCCAACTTCTTCCCATCCGTCCCCGGCCCGAGCGCTGCTCTTCGGCAAAAACGACCGTCCCATGCGGAGCGCCCTCTCGCCCCAGTGCGAGCGCATCGCTATTGGTTGAACCGGTCGTTTTCTTGAACACCGCATGGTGCCCGATCCACCTGGTTCGCATCCCGTAAGGCTCGTCCCCCGACAGAGCCCGTTCCAAGCGATCGGGAATCTCCGTCAGCCTATAGCCACGCGCATGGCTCGATTCGATCGCGTAGCCGTCACGCTTCAAAGCCCTCATGTGTTTCCAGATAGCAGCTCGGGACACACCGAGATGGCGCCCGAGTTCTTGCCCGGATACGTAGCCGTCGGCAGCAGCGAGGGCCTCGACAATGCTGTCACGAACGGTTCTCACTCAGGGCTGCTCATTCAAGGGTCAGTTCCATGCTCAGGTCGGCAGCCGGAGCCGAATGGGTAAGTCGACCGGCCGAGATGTCTTGCGCACCGGCACGCGCGTACTCTTGAACGGTCGCAAGGGCTACGCCCCCGGATACTTCTATGCGCGCACGTCCGTTGATCAGTCGGACCGCCTCTCGGACTCGGTCGGGCGAGAAGTTATCAAGAAGAATCACCCGTACACCGTTGCGAAGGGCTTCTTCGACTTGGGTCATCGTGTCGCACTCGACTTCGATCACCATCGTGGGCTTGGTGGCGACCTTCGCGGCTTTGAGAGCCGCGAACATCCCCCCGGCGATGGCGATATGGTTGTCTTTGATCAGCACCGAATCACTGAGCCGCATCCGGTGGTTGATCCCGCCTCCTGCTCGAACCGCATACTTCTCGAGCAGGCGATAACCGGGCGTGGTCTTGCGGGTATCGAGAATTCGAACATTCTTCCCGGATTTTTTCGCTTCTTCTACGTAGCGAGAGGTCAAGGTGGCAATCCCCGAAAACTTGGCGAGGAAGTTGAGGAGAACCCGTTCGATCGTCAAAAGGCCACGGGCCGTGCCTCGCACACGACACACACGTTCGCCGCGGACAACGCGGCTCCCGTCGGCCACGGCGTCGGCCAAAGCCAAGGAGCCGGCTTCCTCGTCGGACCGCTGGCGCTCGGCGAAAGCCTCGAAGATCATCGGCACCACGGGCATGCCGCAGACGACGAGGTCCTGGTTAGCCATGACGTCCCCCCGCGCGCCACGATTCGGCGCGATCAGACTCAAGGTCGTGATATCACCGCTGCCCAGATCCTCCGTGAGACTCTGGCGGACGATCGACATGACGCCGAGGTCTTCGCCTGGAAAGCCCAGATCAGCCACAACTCATCAATCCTTCGAAGCGCTCGAGGCTCCGACACAGCAGTGCGCGCTCTTCGCTCGCTCGTCGCGCGCGTTCGCGACCGCGGCGGACGACTTCTTCGGGAGCCTTGGCGAGGAAACCCGGATTCTCCAGCTTCTTGCGCAAGCCTTCGGCCTCCTTGTCGATGCGGGCAATCTCGCAACGGAGCCGTTCCGTCTCCGCCGACAGATCGACGTAGCCGGCTATGGGCACGAACAATTCCGAATCCGCGGCCAAAACGCTCACACAACCCCCCGGAGCAGCCCCCGAGTCATGGACCTCGCTGAGCCGGGCCAGCCGCCTCAGCAGAGCGTCGTTCGACTCCAACACACCGGCAACAGGCCCTGTTCCGACGTACAGTTCAAGTTCTACTTTCGGTGCCAGGTTCATCTCGGAGCGCACATTCCGCACCGCGCGCACAACCTCGATCAGACTCTCGATGGTTCGCTCGGCCTCGACATCGCGCCAGCCCTCGGGCGCACGCGGATAGGCCGCCAGCATGATGGTTTCGCCCCGGCGAAGCGGCGCCGGCAAAGCCTGCCAAAGTTCCTCGGTGACGAAGGGGATGACCGGATGAAGCAACCGTAACAGGGTTTCCAACACCGCCAGCAGAACCATGCGGGTTTCCGCGGCTGCCTCTCCGCCGGCGTCGAGATCGATCTTGGCGATCTCGATGTACCAGTCGCAGAACTCGTGCCACGTAAAACGATACAGACACGACGCCGCGTCGTTGAAACGGTAGGCGTCGAGAGCCTCGCGCACTTCCTCGATCGTGCGCGCCAGGCGCGCACGGATCCAGCGGGCGGCGGGAAGTCGAAGCTCGTCGTCCAAGCAACCGCCAATATCTTCCCCTTCGGTCTTCAGCGCCACAAAGCGGGCGGCGTTCCACAGTTTGTTGACGAAGTTGCGGTAGCCCGAAATGCGCTCTTCGGAAAGCTTGATGTCGCGGCCCATGGCGGCGAACGCGGTCAGCGTAAAACGCAACGCATCGGCGCCGAAACGGTCGATGATTTCGAGGGGATCGATGACGTTGCCCTTGGACTTCGACATCTTCTGCCCGTTTTCATCGCGCACCAGGGCATGGATGTAGACGTCGCGAAAGGGCACGTCGCCCATGAACTCGATGCCCATCATCATCATCCGAGCGACCCAAAAAAAGATGATATCGAAGCCGGTGACCAGAGTTGTGGTCGGATAAAAACGATCGAGGGTTTCCGTACGCTCCGGCCACCCCATCGTCGAAAAGGGCCACAACGCCGACGAGAACCAGGTGTCGAGAACGTCCTCGTCTTGGCGTAAGACCCCACCGCAGGCATCGCAGGCCGACGGTGCTTCGCGCGCGACCAAGGTGCGATCACAACGATTGCAGTACCACGCCGGAATACGGTGCCCCCACCAGAGTTGTCGCGATATGCACCAGGGACGAATGTTTTCGATCCACGAGCGATAGGTCTTTTCCCAATGCGCCGGCACAAAACGCGTACGGCCCTGATCGAGAGCCTCGAGGGTAGCGGCAGCCATTTCGTCAACTTGCAAGAACCACTGCAGCGACAAAAGAGGTTCGACGACACTATGGCAGCGGTAGCAGACGCCCACCGCATGCCTATGCGGCTCGACCCGTTCGAGCGTGCCGTCGCTTTCGAACAACTCAACCAGCGTACGACGACAGGCCTCGATCGTCATGCCCGCGTACTCGCCCGCCTCGGCCGCCATGGTTCCGTCTTCGTTCATCACCGAGAGCATCTCTAAGCCGTGGCGGCGGCCCATCTCGAAATCGTTGGGGTCGTGGGCCGGAGTAATCTTGACCGCTCCGGATCCGAACGAAGAATCCACGTAGCTGTCGGCAATGATAGGGATCTTACGGCCGACGGCCGGCAACACCACGTTCTTGCCAACCAACGAAGCGTAACGGCCGTCGTCGGGATGAACAGCCACCGCCGTATCCCCGAGCATCGTCTCGGGCCGGGTGGTGGCAACCGTAATCGTCCCCGAGCCGTCTTCCAGCGGGTAGCGCAGATGCCAGAGCCGGCCGTCGCGTTCTTCATGCTCGACTTCGATATCGGAAAGAGCCGTCCGGCAACGTGTGCACCAGTTGATCAAATAACGATCACGGCGAATGCGGCCTTTCTCGTAGAGGCTGACGAAGACTTCGCGCACCGCGAGCGATAGGCCCTCGTCCAGGGTAAAGCGCTCACGGCTCCAATCGCACGAAACGCCGAGTCTGCGCAGTTGCCGGGTGATCGTGCCTCCCGACTGTTCCTTCCACGCCCAAGTACGCTCGACAAAGCGTTCGCGGCCCAGAACATGGCGATCTTGGCCTTCCTCCCGCAGTTGCCGTTCGACCACGTTCTGGGTGGCAATCCCCGCGTGGTCGGTTCCCGGAATCCACAGCACCGCCTTGCCGTCCATGCGCGCATAGCGGGCGAGAATGTCCTGCAACGTGTTGTTGAGAGCGTGTCCGATATGCAGCGAGCCGGTCACGTTGGGCGGCGGGATCACCATTGAGAAGGACTCTCGATTCTCGCCGTCATCACGCGGGGAAAAGGCGCCGGCCTCGTTCCAGCGCCGGTACCACTTTTCTTCGAAGCTTTTGGGATCGTATCCAGCCATGCGGGTCAGCGACTATAGCACGCCGTTCGGCCGTGAAAAGGGAGCCAAAATCGCCCGTTCGCCCTGGCTCGCTTGAGATACGCCGAGTCGGCCGCTACAGTCGCCCGTCATGAACGAGCGACCGTTTACCGTGTTGGGGCTCCAGCAGATCGCCGTCGGCAGTCTCGACAAGCAGCGCTTGGGCAAACTCTGGATCGACATCCTCGGGCTCTCTCTGACGGGCAACTTCCGGAGCGAGAAGGAAAACGTCGACGAGGACATCGCGGCAGCCGGCAGCGGAGCCCTCAAGGTCGAAGTAGACCTCATGCAACCGATCGACGCCGACAAGAGACCCAAAGTGCATGAACCCGCACTGAACCACATCGGACTGTGGATCGATCGCCTGGAGGCCGCCGTACAATGGATGGGCGACCAAGGTGTGCGCTTTACCCCCGGCGGCATCCGCAAAGGCGCAGCCGGTTTCGACGTCTGCTTCATCCATCCGAAAGGAAACGAGGACTCCCCGATCGGGGGAGAAGGCGTTTTGATCGAACTCGTACAGGCACCGCCGGCGGTGATCGAAGCCTTCTCGCGGCTGGCCGATTCGTAAAGCCGTTACTCGCCGATGCGGCGATAGGACCCTCGGAAATACAAAAGCGGATCGCCCTCGTCACCGAGGCCGCCGTCGGTAACGCGGCCGATGAAGATCGAATGGTCGCCGCCTTCCAGAACTTCCTCGACCGCGCATTCGAGCCACGCCAGCGCTCCCTCGATGAGTGGAACACCCGATCGACCGCTGCGGAACTCGACTTTTCGCAGTGCGTCGTCTTTGGGCTCCGCGCTCGTCGCGAAAAGGGAGGAAATCTCCTCCTGGTCGGCTGACAAAATGCTCACTCCGAACGCGCCGGAGCTTTCCAGTTCAGCGTGCGCGCTTGCTTGCTTGTCCACGCAGATCAGCACGAGCAGGGGGTCGAGCGACAGCGAGGTCAGGGAATTGACGGTGAAACCATGCAGGCGCTTGCCATTCTTGGTCGTCACCACCGTCACCCCGGTGGCGAAGTTGCCCATGGTACGGCGGAACCCATCCGCGTCCGGTTTCACGGTCCTACCTCGTTCGAGTGTGGTGCGAAAGGGGGGACTTGAACCCCCACAGCCTTGCGGCCACAGGAACCTGAATCCTGCGCGTCTGCCAATTCCGCCACTTTCG
>CAZKLE010000130.1:0-7446 GCA_964553415.1 uncultured Myxococcales bacterium | reverse complement strand
CGAGGTAGAAGCCTTTACGAATCGTGGCGATGACGGCATCGGGGGAACCCGTGAGCAGCGACCATCGCTGCGTATCGATGCCGTGAGCCTCCGTGTAGGCGCGAAGAACTTTTGGCGTGTCGGTAGCCGGGTCGACGGAAAACGAGACCATGTGGAAGTCACGCCGGTTGGCAAAACGGTCGCCAAAACGCTGGAGTTTTCTTACGAGAATCGGGCAGGGTCCCGGGCAGGTCGTATACAGGAAACTGGCGACCCATACTTTTCCCTCGAGCTGTCGGGCCCCGAAGGGTTTGCCGTTTTCGTCAATGTGTTCGAATGCCGGCACCTGTCCGAGCACAGGCAGGGCTGCCTCGTGTTGCAGCCGGGGGCCGAGGAATCGAACGGCAAGCGTGGTCACGACGGCGGCGGCAAGGACGAAGATGACCGCGCTCAGCGCGCCGCGGCCGGAGCACGACACTCGGCGCGGGCCCCTCACGAGACGAAGCGGCTGTGGCGGATGACAGTCGCGGAGAGCCAAACCATCGCGGCCGCGAAGCCCACCGTAACGGCGAGGGAAAGCCCCAGACTCGGCAGTGGCCCCATGAACTCGGGGTGTCCGATATACATCACTTGGCGCAGGGCGGCCAAGGCGTAGGTCACGGGGTTGAGTTCCATGATGATTCTCATCCAGCTCGGCACCCCCTCGGGCGGAAAGAAAGCCCCGGACAGGAACCACATGGGCAGTAGGAACGCCGTCATGATGGCATGGAATCCTTGCGTCGAATCCATGCGCCACGCGATGGCGAAACCGAGTCCGGCAAGGCCGAAGCCGATGACAAACAAGAGGGCGATCGAGAGAATCGTGCCGGTGAGCGAAACGGAAAAGCCAGCCAGTGGAATGACGAGAAAGAGGATCGCGGCTTGGGCGACGGCAAGGATCGTCGTTCCGGTGAGCTTGCCGAGTACGATCGAGGTGGGTGCTATCGGCGCCACGAGAACGCTTTGTAGGAGACCTTCGTTGCGATCCTCGATGGTCGATATGGTGGAAAAAATCGCGGTGAACAACACCACCAGAATGATGGTCCCGGGCAAGAAGTACTCGACGTAGCTCATCGGGTTGTCCGGACCTTGGGGGTGAAACGACGCGCTGAGGCCCGCTCCGAAGAGCGCCCAGAAAATCAGGGGCTGGACCAGGGCCCCGAAGACGCGGTTACGCTGGCGGATAAAACGCACCCATTCGCGTTTGGCGAGGGCGGCGACGGCGGGCAAAGCGCGTACTCGTCGTGCTGGTTTTGCTCCCGTGCTCACGGCGCGTTCCAGAAGCGACGGCCGGTTTCGTGAATGAACACGTCTTCCAGGGTCGGTTTGGCCAAACTGATCTCCTCGATTTCCTCCGGAAAGGTCTCGATGAGTTGCTTGACGAGCATCGGCCCGTCGCTGCGCTCGAGCCGCAGCGTGCCGTCGATGTTGACGGGGGTCTGTCCGACTTCGCCTTCGATGCGGGGAGCCAACTCTTCGGGGTTCGAACTCCGGACTGTCACGACGTCGCCACCGATACGGCTTCGCAGCTCGGCCGGAGACCCCGCCGATACGATGCGCCCGTGATCCAGAATGATCAGGCGGTCGCAGCGTTCGGCTTCCGCCATGAGATGGGTCGTGACCAACACTGTAACCCCCTCGGCTTCGCGGATTGTGCGCAGATGATCCCAGAGCCCGAGACGCGCACCGGGATCGAGCCCCGTGGAAGGCTCATCGAGGATCAAGATCCTCGGGCGGGAAAGAAGGCACTTGGCCAGCTCCACTCGTCGCTTGAGTCCGCCGGAGAGAGTCTCAACCCAGGCGTTCTTTCGTTCGCTCAGACCGAGACGTGCGAGCGCGTCATCGACCGCGAGGTTGAGCTCCGAGCCGGAGCGGCCGTAGAGGCTGCCGTGCAAGCGGAGGTTTTCGGCGACGCTGAGTTTCGGGTCCACGCTGGGGGACTGAAAGACGACCCCGATTTCAGACCGAACCGATTGTTTTTCGTGACGTAGATCGTGGCCGAGAATCCGTACCTCGCCTTGATAACCGCTGAGAAGCGTCGCGAGGATCCGGAACAGAGTCGTTTTGCCGCCGCCGTTCGGGCCCAGAACTCCGAAGACTTCGCCTTGCGCAACCTCGAACTCAACGTCTTCCAGTGCCCGCTGGCTCTGGTAGGAGAATCCCAGCTTGTGTACGGATACGCCGGCGGTGGAGTTCACGGGAGAGTTCCGACCTAGTCCTTATCCTAACGCGATTCGGTCGAGTACCATGACCGCCAACAGGAGCGGCAGGTACGCGACCGAGCATAATAGTAATCGGCGCGCTGAGGTGGCGTCCATACGCACCGCAGCGAGTACCGAATAGGCGAGATACACCGAGCCCAACAGCAGGGCCGACCAAAAATACACGGTTCCGGCAAGACCGACCACGGAGACCATCAAGGAAATCGGAATCAAGGTTGCCGCGTAGAGGACCATCTGCCGGCCGGTGAGCCGGCCCTCCTCGTCGACGACAACGAGCATGGGGAAGCCGCCGCGCGCGTAGTCGCGTTTGTACAAGACGCCGATGGCGAGGAAATGCGGAATTTGCCAGAGGAACAGGATGGAAAACAGAACCCATGCATGCAGACCGATGCCGCCGGTGGCCGCCGCCCAGCCGATGACCGGTGGCAGTGCTCCGGGCACCGCGCCGGCGAGCGTTGAATACGCCGACAACTTCTTCATCGGCGTGTACACGAAGAGGTAGCTCACGAGGGTGCATGCATCGACGAGTGCCGCCGTGGCGTTGACCAACGTGGCCAAATAGATGATCCCGCCGGTCGCCGTGCCCAAGCCCAGGCCTAGGGCCCAGGTCGGCGAGATACGGTGGGTGGGTAGGGGCCGAAAGCGGGTACGATCCATGAACCCGTCACTATCGCGCTCGATGTACTGGTTCAGGGCACCCGCTCCCGCGCATGAGCAGCCGGCACCAAGGAGAACGTGGAACAGGACGACCGGATCGGCGCTGCCCGCAGTCCCCAGCAGCCAACCGATGGCTACCGTCAGCAACACCATCGCGGTGATACGGGGCTTGAAAAGTTCTATGTAAACCCGTGACCGTGTCTGAGCGGTCTCGTTCTCGACGAAGGCCTCGGCACTTCTCATGACACGGCCCATGCGCGGCTCGTTGCCGCATCCGCTGGCTGCTGTGCTACCCGAGTTCGCACCAGGAATAGTGAAGACGTCGCGAGCAGCAGAGCCCCAACGCCTACGTGGATCGTTGGTATCCAGCCTTCCATTGCGCTGGGCTCGCGGTCGAGGCTCATGTGGTTGGTCACCATGAAGGTCGCAAAGCCGAGTACCAGTTGCACTACCACAAGCGAGACCAGAGCGACAGCCGATCGGCGTAGCAATGCATCCGATGGGTGAGCATCGGTTTCACGCAATGTCGACACAAGCACCCACAAGGTTGCAACTGCTATGCAAAGGCCAACGCCGATGTGGGCGTAGAAGGGCGCTACCGACAGCAGGTCTCGGCCGCTCGCTGCGACGAGGTGACGCAAGTCGAGCCCCAGCCCGAGTTGCATCAGGAGAAGAGTCACCAGAACGCCGGCGCTGGGGCTCAGTTCCCGGCGTGCAGTCGCATTTTGCTCCAAGGTTTGCCAACTCGGCGACGTCGCAGCCGCGATCAAGACGGTGAGCGAGAAGAAAATCTGTCCCAGTGCGCCGTGAATCACTGCTAGATCAATCGATAATTCGAGTACTCGCAATCCGCCGAGCGCAGCCTGCGCGAGCACGGCCACCACGGCCAGGGCCGTCGTTTTGCGAACCCACGGGCGGGTTTCATGTCGATAGACGAGCCAGCCGAGCACGAACGTGCACAAGGCGACGCAGGCCGCGATCAACCTGTGACCGTGCTCCGTGCGCACGTTCTCGATGGCGTACCAGTGAGGTGGATTCAGGCTGCCGAAGGATAACGGCCAGTCAGGCACAGCTAGACCGGCGTTGCGGCTGGTGACGAGGCCGCCGGCGAGGACGAGGAGGAATGTCAGCGCGGCGGTGAACCGTGCGGTTCGCCGTAAAGCCGGGCTGCAAGGCTCACAGGCCAAGGCTGACCCCGGCTATCGCCGTCAGTAGGGCCGACAAAAGCAAGAGCGGTGTAGCCGTCCAGCAAAGCGCTAGGATGCGTTGGCTGTACGCCCGGCCTGCAGGGGCCGGCGGAAGGGCCAGGACATCGACAATGGCCATGACTGCGAGTAGCGCCGCACTGGCTAGCACGGTTGCCTCGAAAACGGTGAACACGAAGGGGGGCAACTCCATACCGCTCGTCGGTGAAGCGGGCGCGCCGGGCCCGGAGGCCGTGCGCCCGCCCCGCAGCCTCAGGACTCCTTTTTCTTGGCGGCAAAGGAGAAGTCCAGCGTCGCGGTTCCTCCTTCGGTGACTGTCACGGTTCCGGTCCGGGTGCCGAGCCGTTCGTGCCAGGCTTCGACCGTGTAAGTTCCCGGCGGCACGTCGGCGATCGAGAAGGTGCCGTCCTGGCCGCTGACCGCGAAGAAGGGATTATCGGTCACCCCGACGTAGGCGCTCATCCACGGGTGGACATCGCATTTCATGCGGACGGCGATCTCGGGTTTCTGGAACTTTTTCTTGATCTTCATGCCCTTGATCGGCATCGCTGCGTTGAATTGTCTGCTGTTCTTGGCCAGCGAGTGGACGTTATGAAGGGTCGTATCGTTGTTGACGATCTGGAGTACCTGTCCAGCTTGAACGCCGACGACGTGGGGTTTGTATACACAACCGGATTGGTCGATTTCAGCCGGCGTTTTCGGCGGCTCGAAGCTGCGATCGCCGAGGCCGTCTTTGATGTAGATGAAAACGTTGGCAAGCTTGCCGTCATTGACGACCATGACTTCGCCCAAAGCGCCGTTCGGGTTGTCTTTTTCGCAGATAGGATCCGCCGACATCTTCAGGGCGCGGCGAGCCGGTGCCGTACCTTCAAAGCGGACCGTGCCGGAGATTATACCGCCGGCGACCGCGTCGTTGACCATGCCGGCGCCAACAAGGGCGGTTGTTAGGGTCGCGCACAGGGCGATTGCAAAGAACTTCCTCATCTATAGGTGCCTCCAAATGGGAGATTGCGCCGAGCCCCGCCGGAGAAACCGCAGCGGCGACTAGCTAGTGACATCTCGAGTTTCTGCTCGATCCATGTGACTACCAAGACTCCCTGTAGATGCAAACCTCCTGTCGTCGCTGCGGGTGGCGCTTGGCCGCGCAACGAGCCGGCCGCAGCCGACGGGCAAGGCCGGCAATCGAGTCCGTCGGGAGGGCGCGGGAAGGGGAGTTTTTGTGGGGTTGTCTATGCAGCGGGAACTAGTGTAAACAGACCCGAGAAAATGTGCGTGCCCCTCGCTCCGGCGCGGGGAGTGGAGGTTCCTCTTTTATGTCTAGGCATCTTATCGAAACACTTGGGTTGGCCTCAGGGCTGGCTTTCATCCTGGTTGCGGGTCCGGCGCTCGCCGATGTCGTCCCCGGCGATGTCATCTCTTCCGTAAATGTCGAAAAGATCAAAGATCTGGCTTCTCCGGGTATGCAGTGGATCGTTCGCAACGGCATGAAGATGCAGATCGTTGCGCCGAAGAAGGTCACTCTGCCGCCGCCCTACGTACAGGCGACCGAGCAATACTCGTCGCAAGTAAAGCTGGCGGCCGACGGCCTCAGCATGGAAAACTGGGTTGCGGGTGCGCCGTTCCCCAACCTCGATCCCAACGACAAGAATATCGCCAAGAAGATCATGTACAATTATCAGGCGCGTTGGGGTGAAACCGACGATCTGGATCTGAGAAACTTCGATGCCGATACGGGGACCATCGGCCACGGAGGAGAGAGCATGACGGTCGAGCGTCATTTTCTGATCGACCACTTCAAGCGGATGTACTTTACCGGGCGGCTTTATGTTGCCCCCAAGCCTCTGTACGCCCCCAACGCAGACGAGGTGCATTACAAAGAGTCCTTGCATCCCATCATCGAGCCTTTCGACTTGAAGGGTACCGGGCTTACTTACTACCGCTACCTCGACCACAACCGGCAGGACAATAGCTGGCTGTATCTGCCACAGTTGCGTCGTGTGCGGCGCTTGTCGTCGGCGCAGCGATCGGACGCGCTGTTCGGTCAGGATACCGACATCGACAGTTATGGTGGGTACGCCGGCAGCATCTCGTGGATGGATTGGAAGTTCCTCGGCTCTACGACGATTCTGGCCTCGTTGCACGGCAAGCATTTCCCCGTCAAGTGGGGGGCAGGAAGCGGCGATTTCACCTATGACGACACGTGGGAGAAACGCGACGTTTGGGTGGTCGAGGGTTATTCCAAGCTGCCCCAGTACGCGTATTCGAAGCGACTGATCTACGTCGACAAAGAAGCTTGGGTGATCCCGTACAGTGACATCTTCGACCAGGCGGGTCAGCTCTGGAAGGTCTGGGTGAATCTGTACAAAATGGCCAAGCAGCCCTTTGACGGTGCGCCGGCCGACGGTACCTACGATTGGGAAATGCCGTTCCTGCCGGCCATCATCATGGTCGACATCCAACTCCAGCATGCCACTCGGGCCGCTTTGCCGAGTTCTCAGTTTCCCGGCGAGGTTGGCTGGCGCTACAACAAGGGCGAGGACAGTGGGACGACCGAGGACTTCTTCTCGATCTCGGCTTTGATCTCAGGAGGCCGATAGGACGAGGGCCGGCGGCGGAATCGTGTCCGTCCGTCGGCCGTCTTTCATGCAACAGGCTCGCATTGCTCCCGGCATGCTGGTGCGCGAGGAACTCGCCGACCTCGTTGCCAAGGGTGAGATCGATACCGTCCTCACGGTGTTTCCGGATATGTACGGTCGCTTGATGGGCAAGCGCATCACCGGACATTTCTTCCTATCCGAAGTCCTCGAGCAGGGGATGCACGTGTGCGATTACCTGCTGGCCTGCGATATGGAGATGGACCCGGTTCCCGGCTACCGGTTTGCATCTTGGGCGAAGGGCTACGGCGATGTTTTGTGTAAGCCTGATCTTCACAGCCTGCGGCGCGCCGCTTGGACGGAAAAGGCCGCCGTTGTCATCTGTGATCTTTACGGGGAACGGGACGGCCTCCCGGTGGCCGTATCCCCGAGGGCGATCCTGAAAGCGCAGCTCGAACGGGCCGCCGCCCGAGGGCTGGTCGCAAAGGCGGGATCGGAGTTGGAGTTGTTCCTCTTTCGAGAGGACTACGAGGAGGCTGCGGCCAAGAACTTCGACGACCTCAGCACTTTCGGCTGGTACGTTGAGGACTACCATACCTTGAGCCCTGCGGCCGAGGAGCCGTTGATCGGCAGCGTTCGTCGCGCGATGGATGCCTCGGGAATCCCCGTCGAGTTCAGCAAAGGCGAGTGGGGGCCCGGCCAGCACGAGATCAATCTGCGTTATGCGGAGATGCTCGAGATGGCCGATCG
>CAZKLE010000129.1:0-7456 GCA_964553415.1 uncultured Myxococcales bacterium | reverse complement strand
CAGGGCAATGGGGAACAACCCGACGGCGGAAAGGACCGAAAACCGGCCGCCCACTCCTGCCGGCACCGGCAGAGTCGCTATCCCCTCCGCTTCCGCGATCGAACGCAACACTCCCGCCTCTGCGTCGGTGGTGAAAAGAAATCGATCGGCGGTCCGTCCTTCTCCCAAGCGATCGCTCAGCATCTGCCGAACCACCAGAAACTGCGACATGGTCTCGGCCGTCGTCCCAGACTTGCTGATGACATTGAACAGGGTCCGTTCCGGATCGGTACGGTCGAGCATCGCCTTCATGGTCGCCGGATCGATGTTGTCGATCACTTCGACCTCTATACCCTCACGACGTTGTCGGGCCGGGATCGCGTCAAGAACCGCCCGCGTTCCCAGGGCGGAACCGCCGATACCCAAAACCACGCAGCGGGAGGAGTCCCGCCGCACGCGCGCGGCTTCTTCGCAGACTCGCCGCCGAAGACCGTCGTCGTACGGCAAGCCGTAAAACGGCAGATCGCCGGCCGATCGAGAGGCCTCAATCGTATCCAGCACGAGGGCGACCCTTTGCCCGATCTCCTCGACATCGCTACGAGCGAGGCCGCGCCGGCCGATCATATGGTCGAAAAACCCGTTGACGTCGAGTCGGACCTGTCCCACGGTGTCGTTTAACAGGAGGCCCGCAGCGCGGGCAAGTTGCGGGCACGAGGAGGACCCGCGCAGTTTAGCGGCTCGAGCCTACGGCTTGCCGCCGGCCTCTTGCCGTGGTAGCTCTTGCAGCTCGAATCGTTCTGGAGGGTTCTCACCATGGCTCGGGTCTGTGATTTATGCGGCAAGCGGCGGGGCGTCGGCAACCATGTCTCGCACGCGAACAACAAAACGCGCCGGACCTGGCAGCCCAACCTCCAGAAGGTGCACGCACTGGTCAATAAGACGCGAAAGACTCTGACCGTCTGCACACGCTGTATCCGTTCGGGCAAGGTCACCAAGGCCGCCTGAGGCCACGCTTCCGGCTTGCCACAGCAACCGACTCGGTCAGCACACGCGAGCGTCTCGAGCCACCAGTTCGACCTCCAAGCGTGCCCCCTTGGGTAAGGCGTCGACGCCGACCGTGGCACGTGCCGGATACGGGCTTCGAAAACAGCGCTCATACACGGAATTGAGAGCGGTAAAATCGCCGAGGTCGGTCAAATACACGGTAACTTTGACGACGTCGCGGAAATCCATACCGGCAGCGCGCAGGACGGATTCGAGGTTATCGAACACGCGCCGGCCCTGCACCTCCATACCACCTTCCACGATCTCGCCGCTAACCGGATCCAAGGGAATCTGACCGGAGCAAAATAACCAATCCCCAACGCGCAACGCTTGCGAATACGGACCAACGGCCTGCGGCGCGTCGGCAGTCGCGACGGCGATCGGCCCGTCTTTATCCTGGTATTTCATCGTCTCACCCTCCGCTTGGCTAGCTGCGCATACGGCGAACGTCTTTGACGCCGGGTATGCGTCTCAAATTACGCACAACCTGATCAAACTCGTCGAGAGTCTCCAGAGACATCTCAAAGACATTGGTCGCACTACCGTCGCTCGCCGACCGTACGTGCGCGCGCTCGATATTGACCCCCGCCGAGGCAATGGACTGGCTCATAGCCGCCAGGATCCCGGGACGGTCACGCGAACGAACCTCGATTTTCACCGTGCGGGACGAACGCGCCCGCTTCTCCCAGCGCACCTCGACCCTACGAAACGGGTCCACTCCCTCGATTCGCCCACACGTCGACGCGTGAACCGTAACGCCTCTTCCTCGCGTCAGCACACCGACCACCGACTCACCCGGGAGAGGCTGACAGCACTTCGCCAGGCGGACGACCTGGTCCTCTCCTCCTTCCACCACGATCCCCGCTTTGCGTTGACGTGAAATCAAATCGAACAGCCGGCCAAACCTACGCCTTCCGCTGGCGCGAACTTTCAACTTCTCGGCCGGCACAACGGCCTCGAGCACCCGGTGTGGAATCAGACGCCCGTAGCCGATGGCTTCAAGGAGGGAGTTCTCGTCATCTTGGCGAAAGGTCTTCAACAACTCGGCCATGCGCCCTTCGCGATTGAGACGCGCGATATCGAGGTGATACTGAGCTAAATCTCGCTCCAAGATCTGCCGCCCCAAGGCGATCGCACGGTCCTTCTCCTCGTGCTTGAGCCATGTGGCAATGCGCTGACGGGCTCTCGGCGTCGCCACAAAGCGCAACCATTCTCGTTGCGGAGTCTGATCTTCGGTCGTGAGGACCTCAACCGTCTCACCTTGCTGAAGTACGTAGCGAACCGGCACAAGCTTGCCGTTGACTCTCGCGCCCGCGCAATGACGACCGAGGTCGGAATGGATACGGTAGGCAAAATCGATCACCGTCGATCCTTTCGGAAAGCTCAGCGTGTCGCCTCCCGGGGTGAACACGTAGACTTCCTCGGTGAACAACTCCTCTTTGAGGTTTTTCAGAAATTCCCCCGGATCGTCGACGTGTCTCTCCCAGTCGAGCATCTGATTGAGCCAGGCGAGGCGAGTCAGCGTCTCGCCGTCGTCCTCGACCGACGCTTTGTACTTCCAGTGGGCGGCGACGCCGAGTTCCGCGACGTGGTGCATCAAATGCGTGCGGATCTGCACTTCCATCCGCTCGCCGTAGGGCCCGATCACCGTGGTGTGAAGAGACTGATACATGTTCGCCTTCGGGAGCGCGACGTAATCACGAAAGCGACCCGGAACGGGTCGCCAGTAAGTGTGGACCACGCCGAGTGCATCGTAGCAGTCACGATCAGTGCCGACGATCAGACGAAACGCCACGACGTCGTAAACTTCGTCGTGATGAAGCCCCTGTTCGTTCATTTTGCGAAAGATCGAGTACGTGCTCTTCAACCGGCCGCTGACCTCGGCTTCGATTCCCGCATCGAGGAACCGCTTGCGCAACAGCCCGGAAATCTCCTCCATATACCCGCCACGTTCCACCTCGTGAACACGGAGTTTTTCCCGGATCTCCCGGTACGACTTCGGATCGAGCGTACGAAACGCCTGTTCTTCGTATTCGTCCTTGAGCCAGTGGATCCCTATTCGATGCGCAAGCGGCACGTATAGATCGAGCGTCTCCTGCGCGATCCGCATCCTCCGCGGCTCCGGAAGATGCTCGATCGTACGAATGTTATGGTAGCGATCCGCAAGCTTGACCAGCAGAACGCGGATATCGCGTGCTCCCGCCAGAAACATCTTACGGAGGCTCTCCGCCTGTATATGCTCACCGCCGTGGGACTCGAGCCTGCTGATCTTGGTCACCCCGTCGACCAACGCCGCCACCTCGGCGCCAAAACGCGAGGCGATCTCTTCGCTGGTGGTCAGCGTGTCCTCGACGGTATCGTGGAGAAGGCCGGTCACGATGCTCGCGACATCCAGTTTCATGTCTGCGAGAATACCCGCGACCGCGACAGGGTGGGTGACGTAATCCTCCCCCGACATTCGCTTTTGCCCTCGATGCACGTCAGCCGAAAATCGGTAGGCGTCCTCAACGAGGCTTACGTCGGCGCTCGGATCGTACGCTTTTATCTTCAGCTGCAGTTCGGCACTCGTCACCCGGACTTTCCTTCGAACGCCCGCATCGCCCGATCGAGGCTGTCGGGATGGACGAGGCGTACGCGACGCCGTTCGCTCGATACGATCCCCACGAAGGCATCGACGGCTGCCTCGAGATTATCGTTCACGATAACGTAATCGTAGTTCGCGATCTCGGCGATCTCGGCAACCGCAGCCTCGCTCCGGCGCCGCATCGTGGCCTCGGAATCGGTGCCACGGTCCGACAGCCTCGACAATAGTTTTTCGCGCGAGGGAGGCAACAAAAAAATCGATACCGCTTGCGGGTAGCCGCGGCGCAGTTGCGCCGCGCCCTGGACGTCGATGTCGAGAAGCAGGTCGACACCTTGGCCACGTGTCTCCTCGATCGCCGATCGCGGTGTTCCGTAGCGAAAGCCGTGCACCTCGGCCGATTCGGCCAGAGCGTTCGAAGCCTCCAGCGAGGCGAATTCCTCGCCGGACACGAAGCGGTAGTCTACCCCGTCACGCTCACCGGGCCTGGGACGACGGGTGGTTACCGACACCGACAAGCGGATCTCTCCGAGTCGTTCGATGGCCGGGCGGCTCACGCTTGTCTTGCCGGCACCCGAAGGGCCCGATACGACGAACAACGCGCCTTGACGGCGGAGACGAATCGAAGCCGAACTCATACCTCTACTCCACGTTCTGAATCTGCTCTCGAAGCTTCTCCACTTCGGTTTTCCCTTCCACGATCGACCCGGTAACGGCGACGTCGCCGGACTTGGACGCTATCGTATTCAACTCTCTGGCGACCTCCTGCAACAGGAAATCGAAACGCTTACCGACCGGCTCGGCCGACGGGAGCATTTTTTTGAGACCGGCAAGGTGCGAATCGAGCCGTACGAGTTCCTCGGTTACATCGATTCTATCGGCCAACAGCGCCGCCTCTTGTATCAGACGGGACTCATCCATCGCCGCCTCACCGATCAGCGCGTGAACCCTGTCCTTCAGGCGCCGGCTGCGCCGTTCGGCGGCACCAGCGGTCGTCCGCCGTAAAGACACCACGAGCCCGCGGAGAGAATCGAGGCGACCGTTCAGATCGCGCTTGAGATGGGCGCCTTCTCGCTTGCGCGCAGCCGTGTGAGCCTTCAAAGCACGGACGAGCAATCGCTCGAGCACTGCCAGCTCCGCCGACAGATCGCCTTCTTCTGCTCGCTGCTGAAAGATATCCCCGCGTCCCTGAAACAGACTCAACTCGATCTCCCCTTTGACTCCGTAGTCGCGCTTGAGCTGTTGGAACGCGCGCAAGTAAGCCTCTACGAGATCCCGCCGAATGGTGATTTCGTCTTTCCGGACGCTCAGCGTCCGCGCGATGGTAACCTCGACCCGACCGCGGCCGATATGGCCGGCTACTTGACGGCGAAGGTCGGCCTCCCAACGGGAATACTCCCGAGGAGCGCTGATCTTGATCTCCCGGTGGCGCTGGTTGACCGAGCGGATCTCGACCGACAGACCGACCTTGCCGCTTTGTCCGGTCGCGGCCCCGTATCCCGTCATGCTCTTCATCAATAACGCTACTCCTGTTCGACTCCAGCCGATGGTAGAACATTCCTCGCATCAAAGCTCGTATCCACGCTCCAGCCAACCGCGCTCCTCGGCGGTCGGCGCTACACCGGCGCGAGTCTCGAGCTTTGCCAGGGAACGCCAAAACCGCTTGCGCACACGGCGCGACCGTCTCTCGCTCCCGGGCCGGGCGAGCACTGCGTGATCAAAATCGATGACCGCAACCTTCTCCTTCCCGGTGTACAAAAGGTTGGTGGCATTCAAATCCGCATGGTACACCCCGACACGAACGAGGGAGCGCATCGCCCGGCCCGCTGCCTCGAGCAAGCGGCGTCGCTCCGCTACTCCTGCTCCTCTGTAGCGGGAGTACCAGGACCGGCCTCCCGGGATTTCCTCGCTGACAACCCATCCCCGATAGAACGGTCCGTGCGGCTGTACACACACGGCGACGATCTTGGGGACGAGACAGTGTGCCGAACGCGCCGTCTCCGTAACGACCAGTTCACGAAGCGGGCGCGGCGGGCGCGCGAGGTAAAGATCTCGGGTCACCAAGCGCACCAGGCCTCCCCGCAGGCAGCGGCGAAGGTAGAAAGCCGTACCACCGACCAGAACACGACGGGTCCCCCCGCGGCCCCCGAGTGAGGCGTCCGCTCGCTCGTCGCGCCCCGGACCGACGAGCAGATCCTTCATCTCGTCGGACCAACGACGGACCGCGACAATCCGAAGGCTTCCACAGCGACGGTCGAGATATCCCTCGGGTATACGCAGCGTCACACCCAGACCTGCCGTAGACTCAATTCAGGGGCTTGGCAGCCGAAACGAGCAATACCGGCAATCCGTCGCGGACCGGGTAGCGAAGGCGGCACGCTTCACACACGAGTTCCGCCGAGGGTTCGTCAAGACGCAGCTCCCCCTTACATCTGGGACACGCGAGCACCGCGAGCAGCGCCGGGTCAAGACCTAAGCCATTCGAGTTCACGAGACAGCCCCTCATCCAGAGACACGGCCGGCGCGTACGCAAATGCGTTTTCCGCCTTGCTCGTATCCGCGGCGGTATGCCGAACATCGCCCTTCTGAACGCTTCGTCGGTTCACACGCAACTCTGTACCGACCAAAGCTGCAATGGTTTCGAGAACCTCATTGACGGTCGTACGGCTCCCGCCGCCGACGTTGAAGGCCTCGCCCACCGAGTCGCAGGCAGCGGCGGCAAGATTCGCGCCCACGATATCATCGACGAACGTGAAGTCGCGAGACTGCCCGCCGTCTCCGTAGAGCTGGATTTCTTCTCCCTCCAACGCCGCTTTCAGGAAGCGATGGAACGCCATATCCGGCCGTTGCCTGGGGCCGTATACTGTAAAATACCGCAAGGAGGCTGTGGGCAGGCCGTAATTGCTATGGTACAGGCGCACGAGGTGCTCTCCCGCAAGCTTGCTCACCCCGTAGGGAGAAACGGGCAGCGGCAGGAAGTCCTCTCGGCTCGGCAGCGCCTCGGCCTCGCCGTAAACGGAAGAGGAAGACGCGTAGACGAACTTTTGCAGGCACGGGCTCTGCCGCGCCGCCTCTAAAAGTCTCTGCGTGGCGAATACGTTGTTGTCGCTGTAGATGCGGAAATCTTCGCCCCAACTGCTACGAACCCCCGCTTGCGCCGCCTGGTGAAAGACCCACTCCGCCCTCTCGGTCAACTTCGATAGATCGGCTGTCACCAGGTTGGCTTCGACAAACTCGAAACACGGGTCGTCTCGGAGACCCACGAGGTTCCGTTCCTTGACCGCACGGGGATAGTAGTCGAGGAAACAATCGATTCCGACAACGCTATGGCCTTGCGCCAGCAGTCGTTCGCTGAGCGTTGAGCCGATGAATCCAGCCGCACCGGTAACCAGAGCCTTCATTCGTCTTTTCCCCGCCGGCCGCCAGGCATTCGAGATGCTGAACCCGCCACCGGCCGATCATGAGGGCGTCCGCGTTTCGCGTCAAGCGACACGATCCGCTCGACAATTTCTTCTCCGCCGGAAACCTCGATCGCCAGCCGAAGCGCGCGTAACGGCGTTGCCGCGCCGCCGAAGCGCTGCAACTTGACGAGATCCTTTTCGGTCGTCACCACCATCTCCGCACCCGCACGAGCCGCCTCCCGCTCGACCCCTTCCCAATCCTCCACCGTATAGTTATGGTGATCGCGGAACCTCTTGTGCACGACTACACGTGCGCCGGCCTCCTCAAGCATGGAAAAGAACCCCCGCGGATCGGCGATCGCCGCCACCGCGGCGATCGCCGATCCGCACAGTCTTTGCAACGTCTCGATCTCCGCATCTGCATCAGGCCGAGCAACCAACCCCACCGCTA
>CAZKLE010000128.1:0-7526 GCA_964553415.1 uncultured Myxococcales bacterium | reverse complement strand
GCGGACACGCCTCGATGGCGTTTTTGAGAAGGTTGAGCAGGAGCTGTTCGAGGCGGGCGGGGTTGCCGAGGACGTCGGGCAGGCTGGGGTCGAATTCGTGACTGAGCACGACGCCGCGTTCGGCCGCCACAGTTTCCTCCAGACAAAGTACCTCGGTCAGTACTCGATGAATGTTGGTCGGCTGCAACTCGACGGGCGCGGCTTCGAGGAGAAGCAGAGACCGCACGAGTTCGGACATGCGATCGGCTTGACGCACGATCATGTCTGCGTAGGTCGCCACGCGGTTCTCGCGACCGACTTTGGCGGCGACGGATTGCGCCGCTCCACGAATCCCGGCCAGGGGGTTGTTGAGTTCGTGGGCGACCGAGGCGAGTAGGCGGTTGAGGGCATCGTGCCGGCTGCGTTGGGCATCGTCGCCGCGGAAACGGATGCGCGGTGTATGATCGCCGATGAGGAGCAAGGCGCCGTCGGGCTGGCCGTCTCGGTCGAGCAGGACGGAAGCGCCGGCCACGGCCGTGATCGGCTCGTCATCCCCGGCGAGAAGGCCCTCGCCGCGAAGGCTCTTTTCGGGGCCTTCGCGGACACGTTCGACGAGCCGCGCCGCCCATGCGGAGTCGGCAAAGATGTCGCCGGCCGAAAGCCCCAGCAAGGATCGCCGCGAAGCCCCGAGCAGCGTTTCGGCGGCCTGATTGACCCACGCCAGCCTTCCGTCGCAAGAAAACACCAGAAGGCCGTCGATGAGACCGGCAAGAACCGTCTCGAAGTCGGGCTGCTGCGAAGGATGTTCGGAAGAGTTCAAGGCTGCGTTGGTCGCGTCGAGAGGGGGAAACGCGCACGGGTATGGTAACATATCGGCACCGTGCTGCGAATCGGAGAAGGCTACGACATCCACCGTCTGGTGCAGGGAGGACCTCTGCGTTTGGCGTGCGTGGATATTCCGGCCGACTGCTCGGCGATCGGCCACTCGGACGCGGATGCCGTGGCCCACGCCGTTTGCGACGCCCTGCTCGGCGCATTGGCTCTTGGCGACATGGGAACCTACTTCCCGTCCGCCGATCAGAAGTGGAAGGGGGTATGTTCGGGAGAGTTCCTGTGCGCGGTAGCCCGACAGTTGGCGGCACGTCATGCAGAGGTCGTCAACGTCGACATCACCGTCGTGCTCGAGAGGCCGCGTCTACGCGAACATATATCGGCGATGAGAGAGGCCGTCGCCCGCCCGCTCGGCATCGCGGGCGATGCGGTGTCGATCAAGGCGAAGACGGCCGAGGGGCTCGGAGCAGTCGGCGAGGGGCGTGCGATCGAAGCCCGTGCGGTTGCTTTGATCCTCATCGCGGATTGAGCTTGGTACTTCAACGGCTCATTCCCCGCGTTTGATGGAAAACCCGTCGTCGTTGTAGGTGAGCTGCGCAGGTTTTCCCGCCAGAACGGTTTCCAATGCGACTTCGCGTCCCCACAAGAGCTGCGCATACATGAGGCATTTCTCTGCGTGTTCGAGATTGAGTTCGCGCCCTTCGAAGGCGTGCCGCATGAGCAACACGCGCTCGCCCCGATAATCGGCGTCCTCGACCTTCAGAACGGGAATAGCGGCGGTTCCGACGTTGCTGATCAGGGTGTCCTTGATCGACTCCCAACCGTCTTCGTCGGCGACTTCGGAAACCACGTATTCGCCTCGGCGCGGCTTGAACTCGAACAATCCCAGGTCACGAGCGAGCGACTTTGTGAGGAAACGGCGTACAAACGACTGGTCCCGGTCGCTTTCGCGTACTCGGAATAGGGCTTCTTTCCCCGCGCTCGCCCTGCTCAGATCGCAGGGGCCGCCGCCCTCTTCGGACTCATAGATGGACCGCCAGATGCGGAACCCGACATGGTATGGGTTCAATCCCCCCGGGTGCGGCCGCAGGACCTGGTTATGGTGAACGATAAATTCGATCCGCAGTTCGTCGGGCAGGTCCAGGTTGCTCATGATCTGGTAATGCCAGTAGCTTGCCCAGCCTTCGTTCATGATCTTCGTTTCGATTTGCGGGATGAAGTATTGCGTTTCGTCGTGAACGATTGTCAGAAGGTCCTGCTGCCAGTCTTCGAGGTAGGGGTTATGGTCGCGAATGAACAAGAGTACGTCCTCGTCAGGCACGAGCGGAACCTTGCGTAGGTCGGGAGCTTTGTGGTCCGGTTTTCGGTGGATCGTACGGTACGGGTCCTTGCGGGGTAGCGAGGCTTCGAACTGCATCGTTTGCTGTTCTTCGCGGGAGAGTTTCTTGATCGACAGATTGCGGCGGCATTGCAGCGAGAGGGCGTGCGCGGCGTCGAGCAGCGACTCAACCTTGAGCGCGCCGATACTGGGGTCCTCGATGTAGCTTCGTACGCGGTCGGCGTGGGCCTTGAATCGTGCGACTGTATATTCGGCGCGTGTCGGGGCGAAGGTGAAATTGTTCTTGAAAAAATCGTTGTGTCCGTACACATGCGCGATCGTTAGGATGTTGAGGCAGAACGAGTTGTCGGTCATCAGGTAGGCGAGTGCCGGATTCGAATTGATGACCATCTCGTAGGGCAAGCCTGAGACGCCGTAATCGTACATCGTTTTGGTTCGTTCGACGGCTTTGCCGTAGGACCAGTGAGGGTAGTGCGACGGCATGCCGGAGTAGGCCATATAGCCGATCATTTCGTTGTGGTCGCAGACTTCGAATTCCTGTGGAAAGCAGTCGAGGCCGCAGGCTTGCACGGCCTCGCCGATTCGCTCGTCCCACACGCGAAGGCTGTCGATCGTGTCTTTCACGATTCGCGCCGCTCGCGGCTGAGGAAGGCCTTGAAGCTCGGCCAAATGTCTTCTTTGCGTTCGATCAGGACGGTTTGGAAATTATCCACGTCGATCTTCTTGAACGCATCGATCAGCGAGCTGCCGTAAAAACCCGCGCCGCGAGGTTTGATCTCTCCGTATCCGAAAAGGTTGGCCAAAGAACACAGCTCGCGGGCTGCTCTGAGTGCGGTAGGGGTGTCGGAGCCGAAGTTGTCACCGTCCGAACAGTGAAACGCGTAGATGTTCCACAGTTCGGGATGGTAACGGTCGGCGATGATCTCCAGGGCCTTGAGGTAGCCCGAAGAGACGAAGGTGCCTCCCGATTCCCCTTTCGCGAAGAAGCGATCTTCATCGACTTCGTTCGCTTCGATATCGTGGGCGATAAAGACGACTTCTACGCTCTCGTAGCGACGCCGTACGAACTGATAGAGGAGGAAGAAGAAACTCCGTGCGAGGTATTTTTTCACGGTGTCCATCGACCCCGAAGTGTCCATGATGCACAAGACTACGGCATTGGACTCTTCGTGTACCGTCAGTGTGCGATGCTTGTAGCGGAGGTCGTGTTTACTGAAGGGGAGGCGGGGGCCGTCGGCCGCACGTCCCACGGCCGGCCCGCGCAAGCCCTTGCTGCGTTCGCGCCGCATTTTAGCGATGATCGTCCGCTTCTTGTCGAGGCGCACGCGAATGCCGACTTTACGGTAGCCTTTGCGTTTGGACTGCCGCAACGATTCGATGGTCCGCAGGTCCTTGCGTTCGAGGTCGGGCAGTTCGAGGTCTTCGAACATCAGATCGATAAGCTCGGACAGCGTTACGTCGGTTTCGTAGTAGTCGAGGCCCGCGTCCTGGCCGGCTTGGCCGGGCCTGCCTTTGCCTTTCTGACCCTCCCGCTTGCCGATGACGTCGCCCTTTTTTACATCTTCGCCCGCTCCTTCGCCGACGCCGGGGGAATTCTCCCCATAGCTAAACCGGTACTCCCTGATGCCACGGATCGGGACTTTGATAACCTCGTCTCCCGATCGGCCGATAATCGATTCTTCGGCGATAATGTCGGCGATGTTATCGAGGATCGACGAGCGCACCTTTTCGCGGTGGCGTTGACGATCGCCGGCGCTTCTGTCGGCGGACTCCTCTCGTTTGGGGCGAAACACCGCGCCCATGCGGTTCCCTCAGTCCTTCCACAGATTGTTCGATGCGTACTTCAGGACGGTGTCGACACAGTGCTTGCAATAGCCGGATTCGAGTAAATTGCATACCATTGCGTCGTACTTATCGGTTTGCTCTTCGTCACGGGTCGTCGCGCGTGTAACGATTCGACTCAGCTCGCGTACCGACGACATGAGTTTCTTCTCGATGGCCTGTTTGAGCGGCTCGTAGCTCGCGTAGCGGATCGATACTCCTCGCCGACTCGAGGACCAGAGGTACGAGATCACGTCTTGGCGGAAGCCTTCCGCCGCCGAGCCGATCACCGCGATCTGTTCTTCGATGGACTTCAGGAAGCCTTCGTCGGGAAGGAGGTCCTCGCCTGTGCTGCGGTCGGTTACCTTGCCCTTGTTGACGAAGGCCTCGGCGTGGTCCAGGTAGTTTTGGAAAAGCGCTTCGGCTTGTTCTTCGTAAGAGAAAACAAATGCCTTGGTGATCTCCCGTTCGAGGAGTTCGAGATACTCCTTGTGCAATGTGTCTTGTAGAAACTCGAGGTAGCGCTTACGCACGTCCTCGGACAGCTCCGACTCGCGTACCATACTGACGAGGGCCTCGCGTACGCTGATCGGATTGATGCAATTCCCGGAACCGCTGTCCGAAAGCGCATTGTCGAGCGCTTTCATGATGAAGCGGGTCGAGATGCCGTCCATGCCTTCGCGTCGAGAGTCGTCGCGCAACTCACCGACTTCGATCTTTTTTACCCGTCCTTTTTCGATGATTTCCTCGCCGTTGTAGATCTTCAGTTTGGTCATCAGGTCGCATTTCGGATTGGCTTCGAGGCGGGAGAGGACGGCGAACATGGACGCGACCTCGATCGTGTGAGGAGCGATGTGTGCGTTGAAATCCGATTGGCGGATGATTTTGTTGTAGATCTTGACCTCTTCCGACAGCCTCAGGTTGTAGGGAACCTTGATGACGACGATGCGATCGAGAATCGCCTCGTTGGTATGGTCGGCCTTGAACTTTTGCCACTCGGCCTCGTTGGAATGCGCAGCGATGACAGTATCGATGTAGACCATGCCATGCCGGCCGGGAGCAGGGATGTGTTTTTCTTGTGTCGCCGTGATCATCGCGTGCAGGTATTCGGTATCGTTCTTGAAGACCTCGATGAATTCACAGATGCCACGGTTGGCTACGTTGAGTGCGCCGTTCAAGTCCAGTACGCGCGGGTCGCCCTCCGAGTAGAGGTCGAGTTTCGATATGTCCTCGCTGCCGACCAATACCGAGGTGTCCTGGTTGTTGGGGTCGACGGGGGGAACGACGGCGATGGCGCAACGGTTGCGCTTGGAGAAATCGTAGGTGCGAACCGGGACTTCCTCGTAGCGGCCGCCGTACTCTTCCTTCAGGCGGAAGCGGCACACCGGGCAGAGGTCGCCTTCGATGCGAACATCGAGCATTTTCTCGAACTCTTTTCTCAGGTGTCTCGGCACCAGATGGAGAGGCTCTTCGTGCATCGGGCAGCCGTCGATACCGAAGAACGACGGGCTGTCCTCCAATGCTTGCTCGAGGCGGTTGACCAGGGACGATTTTCCGGAGCCGACCGGCCCCATCAGGTACAAGACTTGCCGCGATTCCTCTCCCTTCAAGGAAGCGGAATGGAAGTAGCGGACGATCTGCGCGACGATCTTCTCGATGCCGTAGAACTCTTCGGCGAAGAAACCGTAAACCTTGGCGGGCGATTCCTTCTGTAGCGCTTCGGGTATCTCGCCCTCACGCACGTCGCGTACGCCGTGACGAATGATCGTGTCGTAGACTCGCGAGTGTGCGAGTGTGCAAATGCCGGAGTCGGCTTTTACTTTGTCCAGATAATCGAGGAACACCCCGGTCCAGTCGCCATCAGCGGAATGTACGCGATCCGACTTGATGATCTCCTCAAAGGTCTTGGTCTTGTCGTCCATACTTCTCCGCTCCTTCGCAAGGCAGAGTCACGCCGTAGTTGTTTCAGGTCTGGGTTTGGCTCGAAGTTCCTCTCGCTCTGTCTTGTACGCACCACAACATGGCAAACTACGTCCGAAAAGTATGCGCCGCCCCTGTCCGCGGGGCAAGAAAATTTCTAGGACACGATCGCGGTCGGTGGAGATCGGGCGCGCTTTTGTCAGTGCCCAAGCGGTTGAGCCCGGTTCCATTGCGCGATGCATTATGCTGAAGCGTGCAATTCGGAGCTGGGTCGCGAAAAGGGGTGTCGGTCAGGGCGCCGCATTGCCTACGGCACGCTCGGAGTCCGTCGCATGGAGCACGAGGCCGAGGCAGGCGTAGACCTTGGTCTGAAGTACCTTAGGGTCGACGATCGGCTTGGGGAGATAGTCGGTGCATCCGGCCTGGTATCCTTGTGCGGCGAAGGCGTCGGTGCTCTGGGCCGTCAGAAGGAGGATGGGAATCGCCGACACCGGGCCCGGTGTCGCGCGTACGATTCGTGTCACCTCGAGGCCGTCGACTTCGGGCATGTTGATATCCATGATGATGAGGTCGGGGGGCGCGCTGTGGATGCACTCGAGAGCCTCGCGACCGTCGCAGGCCTCTTCGATGGTCGTGAAAGCCGCCATCCGGCGCAGCCTGTAGACGAGAATCTTACGATTGTCGGGGTTGTCTTCGACGACCAGCACTTTCCTAGCCACGGTATTGTTGCCCATAACCTCTCGATGGTACCTGTTTTGGCGGCACAGCTGCCGTGTTTTTTCCCCGTGCTGCGGCTCGGCCGTCACTGAGCAAAGCGGGCGCCATATTGACGGTCGCGCAGGCCCGTGGTTGAGTCGCGGGCATGACCGCGATTCGGACTCGATTTGCGCCAAGTCCCAGTGGCTACCTCCATATCGGTGGGGCACGGACGGCGCTGTTCAACTATTTGTTCGCGCGCAGCCGAGGCGGTAACTTCGTGCTTCGCATTGAAGATACCGACCGCAAGCGATCCTCGCCTGAATACGTAGAAGCGATTCTCTCCGGCCTCTCCTGGTTGGGCTTGGAATGTGACGAAGGACCGTTTTTTCAGAGCGAACGCGGCGATGTGTACGCAGATGCCGTAGCAAAGCTACAATCGGCCGGCGCTTGTTACTGGTGTTTCTGCGACCCCGATAAGCTGGAGGCCAAGCGGCGGGCAGCGCAGAAAGAAGGGCGCAAGGCCATGTACGATCGCAGCTGCCGGGGCCGCGGGCGGCTGCCTCGACCCGGTGAACGGCCGGTGTTGCGCTTTCGTGCTCCGCTGGAAGGCGAGACGGCCGTCGAAGACGTCATACGGGGACGAGTGGTTTTTGATAATCGGGAACTCGATGATCTCATCCTACTTCGCTCCGACGGTACGCCCACATTTCATCTCGTGGTGGTTGCCGATGATCTGGCGATGGAGATTACTCACATTCTTCGCGGCGAGGATCATCTTTCGAACACGCCTCGGCAGATTCAGATTTTCCGCGCCCTCGGCGCCGAGCCTCCGGTTTACGGGCATATGCCTTTGATCGTCGGTAAGGACCGTTCGCGCCTGTCGAAAAGGCATGGCGCGACCTCGGTTGAGAGTTACCGCGAGCAGGGATTCCTGCCC
>CAZKLE010000127.1:0-7596 GCA_964553415.1 uncultured Myxococcales bacterium | reverse complement strand
TTATATCTCCTCCGCAAGCCGCGCGGTTCAGGGCGGACAGCTTCCGTTGGCGATCGTATCGTCGAGGATGTCACAGTCGCGCCCGAGGCCATCCGTACCGTTTCGCAGGAGACAGATGCGGCAGAGACCACGCTCGTCGACACAGCTCGCAAAGTCCCCGGCCCCCGTGCAGAGGCCGGGGAAGGCAGTGTTCAGATCGACGACACCGCATTTCGCGGTGACCCGACTTCCGAACCGGCTCGTCGCCTTCCCGATCCTGCCTGTGGTGTCGGCGAGCATCTCGTCGAAGCACACCTCCAAGGTCGGGCGGTTGGTGATCGTCTCGAGCTGGAGCCCGGTCTTCTTACAGTCGTCGAAGGCTTTGAGCCGTGCCTGCATGACCTTGTCGTAGAATCTCGCGACGCTCGCCTGGCACGATGCGCCGGCCCGGTCGACGGATCGCAGGAAAACGGCCGCTCCCAGGTCGGGCCCGAAGATGTCGTTCCAGAGCGCCGTCTCATGAAGAACCGCTGAGGCGTTCACCGCCGTTGCGCTCGTGTACCCAAAGGTCGGAGGATCCCCCGTGCAGAGCCTCAGATCATCGGCGGCCGTACGCGCAGCGGCCTTGGCCACCTTGCCCTGGAGATCACCGACGAGACACGCCTGGCCGTCGGGGATTTTCCGGCGGCTGGCGTTCTTGATGCACCGTGCGACATCCTTCCCCTGAGCCTTGGCCACCTTCGAGCCCGCCTTGCTCATCGCGTTCAGACACTTCTCCTGCGACCCGTTCTGCACGATCGGCGGATCCGCCAGGCACACTGCGCCGGCGAGGTCCGGGACCACGACCCCGAGGCCGGCATCCGTGCTGACCAGGACCGTACCACTCGCGAAGAAGGGGTAGACGTTCCATGCCCCCTCGAACGTCCGGTCGTTGTCGGCGGGATGCAGATCGATGTAGCCGAGTTCGCAGAGCTCGCCCATCGCCACGCCGGTGAGGTCGAGGAGGCGCAGGCCTGCCGTGTAGTTCGCTTCGTACAAGACATTGCCGACGACGTACTCGTTGTGGTCGATGACCGGCAGCGGACCGGTGTAGGTCGCGGTGAAGACCGGAGCGTCAAGGTCGGAGACATCGACGATGTAGGTGCGGGTATTGTGCTTGTTGTCGAGTTCGTCGCCCTCGTCGCCGAGCAGAAACCACCTCTGATCTCCGGTCAGCCAGCCCTGGTGCGTAAAGCTTCGGCCGGCGTAGTCGGTTCGCGAGAGCTGGACGGGGGCGCCCTTGACCGTGACATCGACGATGGTGAGCGAATCTACGTTCGCGGCAAGGCATATCTCGCTTCCCACGTGAGCCGCGTCGGGTCCGGAGTAGACGACACACTGCACGTCGTGCGTGTATCCGTCTGCATCGAAGCATCCCGCGACCGTGGGTGCGGTCGGAACCGAGATGTCGATCATGTGCAGACCGCCCGCACACACGTCGCTGCCGACGACATAGGCGTAGCCCGTGTCCTCGTTGATGGCGATGTTATGCGCGTGACCGAAGCTCGCATCATGGGCGGTCTCGGTAAACGTCACGGGCGGGGCTACGACATCGAGGAGCTGTGACAGATCGAAAACCTGCATTCCATGGCCATTCGCCTCGCTTACGATGAAGGCATGACCGGCGTAGACCTTGACGTCCCGCCATGGGGAGCTGCCCACGTGCGATGGCAGATCGCCCAGGTAGACCGGCGCCGTCGGGTCGGTGACCTCGACGAAGGCTGTCCCCGTCGAGCGTCCCATGAGGGCGAACTCGCGCCCGCTCGAGTCGTCACGCCAACCCCAGCTGTCGTTGCCCTCTCCCCCGCCCAGGTCGTCGATGCTGAGCCAGTAGGCAAGATCGACATTCCGACACGGGAACGAGCCCGCCGCACCCCCCGCGCAGACGGCAGCTCCCTCGGTCGGGAGAGTAGTGTGGCCGCTGCCGCCGCCGACGTGCCGGCAGCTCCTTCCCGGGCAGCCGGCCGAGGCGCCGGCCGGCTGCAGGCAGAGTGCCGACAAGACTCCCACCACAATCGTGATCCGCATGACCTATCCTTACTGTCCAGTCTCGGTCGCTGTCAAGATTGTTGCCACCTCAGCGATACTCAGGATTCACGAAGTCAAAGCGGCAGCCCGCCGTCCACTTCGAGCGCTGGTTGCCGTGGGCGGGAATGCCGCCGGCGTCCTTGAGCATGCGCGCAAGGTGCAGGAGGTTCCAGGTCATGAAGGTCGTATTGCGATTGGTGAAATCGTTTTCGGGTCCGCCCGAGCCCGGGTCCAGATAGGACGGCCGAGGTCTTCTCGCCCAACCAGATCGATGAGGTCAACACCAAAATGTCGGCGGCGCGGACCTTGGCACCGATCTCCGGCCACTGGTCGGTCTGCCAGCCATGCTCGGTCATGTCGGGATACACCCCGGTGGCGATGTCGTAGTCGACCGGGCGCAGCACTTCTACGGCAACACCGTTTTTTTCCATGATCGCCTTAGAGATCTCGACCAGACCCTGGGTGTGCGAAAGCTCAGGGCTGGGCTTGAGCGTGCAGTTCAAGAACAACGCCCGCAGATCGGAAAAACCCCAACGACTCGAGCTGCACAGTTCTTCTTGTTTTTCGTTCAAGGCCATGGGGATCTCCTTTGGTATCGGTCGAGTTACGGGCTATACGCTCACCTGCCTGCTTCGTACTTCCAGCGATCGTGATACTTTGACTCCCGGTTTCGGGGCATCCCATGGACAAGAACGCATTGATCGAACTCGACGGCGACCGCTACATTAGCCTGGCTACCTTCCGACGCAACGGCTCGAAAGTAGCGGTGCCGGTATGGTTCGCCCGTCACGGCGAGGCGTTGTACGTGTTCACCGAGGCCTCCTCTTATAAGGTCAAACGCCTGCGGCGAAACCCGCAGATCGAAGTCGCCGTATGCGACATTCGCGGCCGCGAGCGTGGGCCGTGGCATGAAGGTAGCGGTCGCATCCTCGACCAATCCGGCGATGGCGAACTCATCGAGGCGGCCTACCGGGCGCTGCACGCCAAGTACGGCTGGCAGATGTGGATCGCCGATACGCTCTCGCGGCTGAGTGGCCGCATGCGGGGCCGCGCCATGCTCGAGATTCGCCTCTAGCAACGCCGGCGCGGCGGCTTCGTGCCGCCGGTCCCGGGCGTTCTCCTTGACACAGCACCACCCACTGACACTAATGTCAGTTACTAACATGCCGCCCCGAACCCAGCAGACCCAACAAGCAAGCCGCGTGGCAAACGACAGCGCAACCGGCGGCGCCCGGACGCGCAGTCGCGAGGCCACACACGCGCGGCTCAAGACCAGCGCCACCCGCTTGTTCGCCGCCCGCGGTCTGCGCAAAGTCACCACCCACGACATCGCCCGCGCGGCCGGCGTGGCCACGGGAACTTTTTATCTGCACTTCAAAGACAAGCGCGCACTGCTGCGCGATATTATTCTCGAGGCGTTCGGCGAATTACGTGTCGCTCTCGACCTGGCCACCGGCGGCTGCGAAGGCCCCAAAGGATTGCGTCGCCGCATCGAGACCGTCGTAGCCTTTGCCGAACAGCGTCGCGAGGTGGTTCGTATTCTGTTTAGCCGCGACACCGAATGGGCCGAGTTGCAATCGCAGGTATTGGATACTTTTGCCGCCGAAAGCGAAGCGGCTCTGCGCGATCAACAGAAAGACGGATGTTTCCGCAGCGATGTCGATATAGCCATCGCCGCGCAAGCCATCATCGGCATGCAAGCCCGCGTGATCGATTGGTGGAGCAAAGACCCCGCCCGCGCTTCGCGGGAGCAGGTCATCGAGACCCTCGTAGCAATCCAAACCACCGGACTGTATCCGTCGGGGGCGGACGGCGACAATACCGCAACGGAGAGCGACAATGCCTGATCACATTACCTACGACGCCATGTACAACACCGTCGACCGCGATGATTTCGCCAGCATGGTGAAAACCGACCGCTACAACTCGCGTACCAACGCCTTCGACAAGATCATCTCGCAGACCCACGATCACTTCTGGGACCCCAACGACGCGGCATACATCGATTTCCAGGCCGAGCCCTTCGACCTGCACGAAAACACCATCATGCCTCTCGACTTCTCGGCCGAACTCAGTTCGGCGGTACGCGACAAACTCGACGAAGGTCAACAGATCGCCCTGGCCAACGAAATCAGCCGTTGGATGATCTCGCAGCTCCTGCACGGTGAGCAGGGCGCCTTGTCCCTGTCGGCCAGCCTCTGTCACATCATGCACGACCCCGGCGCCGTCGAGTACGCATCCAATCAGGTGCGCGAGGAAGCCCGCCACGTGACCGGCTTTACCAACTACGTGCAACAGCGTTGGGGCGATCCCCTGCCCTCGGGATCAACGCTGACCACCCTGCTCACCGACCTCGTCATCGCCCCCGAGGTCTACAAGAAACTGATCGGCATGCAGATGCTCGTCGAAGGCTTGGCGATGGGAGCGTTTGCCACACTGCATTCGAGGACCAACGACCCTACCCTCCGCAAACTCGTACAGTTGGTGATGACCGACGAAGCCTTTCATCACAAGTTCGGCAAGATCTGGGCCGACAAGACCGTGCCCCAGTTAAGCGAAAGCGAACACGAACGCGTCGAGCTGTGGGCCGCCGACGTGTTTCAAAAGATATTGTTCAACCTGGTCAACCCCGAGCAAAAGCAGGTAATCTACGCGAAGTTCGGCCTCGATTGGCACTGGGTCGCCGGCGCCGTCAGCGAGGCCTTTACCGATACGGACCGACGGCGCCTCATGGCGCAAAGTACCAACATCTTCCGTGTGCTCATCAAGACCCTACTCAAAGCCGGAATCATCACCGACCGTACCCGCGGCGTCTATGCCACCTGGGTCGACATGGATGAGTTGTATGCCGAAGACGACGAAGTCGTCGGCACCGACGTGGCCGAAGACGGCATCGCCAGCCTGCGCGAGATCAATCGGAACCGTAAAACCATAGGCCGGGCGCTGAGATAGCCGCATACGACGGGCGCGATGCCCGGCCTGGACTCAGGACCGGGCGGAGGAGTAGACTGCCTGGCGGCGTTCCCATCACAAGGTTTGATCCGGGAACGTTAACGAACATGTGGAGTTTCCGCTTGCGTTACCTGCTCGGTCTGAGCTGCGTTGAGGCCGGAACTGTCGCTCGCATATTGGGCCCAGCACTGGCCGCCATTCTCCTCGTAGCACCGCCCGCAAGTGCAAAGACGATCACGGAAATCATTCAAGGACCGAACTTCTCCGTGCCGACCGGCATCGCCGTAGATGCATCGGGCAACGTCTACGTAGCCGGCCAACAGAGTAACAACGTCTTCCGGATCACACCGGAGGGTGTCATTACCGAGCTCATCGACGCAAACGGCGACGGCGTGGGCAGTCTCCTGTCCAGGCCGGTGGGAGTAGCTGTAGACGCATCGGGCAACGTCTACGTGGCCGGCGGAGGCAGCAGCAACGTCTTCCGCATCACACCGGGCGGCCTCATCACCCAGATTATCGACTGGACGGGCGATCGTGCGGGCAATGTCCTGGCCGGCGCGGGGCGGATCGCCGTGGATGCATCCGGCAACGTCTACGTCACTGCCCCTTTCAGTGACAACGTGTTCCGAATCAGCCCGGACGACGTCATTACCGAGATCATCGACGCTACAGGCGACGGCCTGGGTAATATCTTGTCGCGACCGGCGGATGTCGCCGTAGATGCATCGGGCAACGTCTACGTGGCCGGTAACCAGAGTAACAACGTCTTTCGGATCACACCGGGTGGCGGCATCAGCCAAATCATCGACAGTAGCGGCGACGGCGCTCGCAATGCCCTGGATAGCCCCCTGCGTCTCGCCGTGGATGCATCGGGCGACGTCTACGTGACCGGCGACAACACTCACGACGCCTTCCGCATCACACCGGGCGGCAGCATTACCACGATCATCGACGCTACCGGCGACGGTGCGGGCAATTTCCTGTCCGGTCCGTCGGGTGTCGCCCTAGATGCGTCGGGCAACCTCTACGTGACCGGCGCAGATAGCAACCTCGTCCCCCGCATCACGCCAAGCGGCGTCATTACGAAGATCATCGACGGAAGCGGTGACAGCGGTGCGGGGCATGCCTTGTCTTCCCCGACGGGCCTCACAGTGGATGCGTCGCGCAACGTTTATATAGTTGGTTTCTTTAGTGACAATGTTTTGCAGGTCACGCCAGGCGGCATCGTTACCGAGTTAATCAATAGAACAGACTACGGAGCGGGCGGTATCTCGTCGCGACCGTCACAGGTCGCCGTAGATGCATCGGGCAACGTCTACGTGACCGCCGAACTGACTAACAAGGCCTTCCGCCTGACGCCAAGCGGCGTCATTACCAAGATCATCGACGCTAGCGGCGACGGAGAGGGTAATACCTTGTCCGGCCCATATGCTGTCGCCGTAGATGCATCGAGCAACGTCTACATTGCAGGCGCCTACACAGACAACGTGTTCCGTATCAGCCCAGGCGGTGCCATTACCGCAATCATCGACGGCACCGGCGACGGCGCAGGCAATGTCTTGTCCCGCCCATATGCCGTCGCCGTAGATGCATCGGGCAGCGTCTACGTGGCCGGGAAGAACAGCGACAACGTATTCCACATCACCCCGGGCGGCGCCATTACCCAAATCATCGACAGCAGCGGCGACGGCACAGGCAACGTCTTGTCGAGTCCGTCGGGGATTGCCGTAGATGCATCGGGCAGCGTCTACGTGGCCGGGAAGGACAGCGACAACGTATTCCACATCACCCCGGGCGGCGCCATTACCCAAATCATCGACAGCAGCGGCGACGGCACAGGCAACGTCTTGTCGAGTCCGTCGGGGATTGCCGTAGATGCATCGGGCAGCGTCTACGTGGCCGGGAAGGACAGCGACAACGTATTCGACATCTCCCCAGGCGGTGCCATTACCCAAATCATCGACAGCAGCGGCGACGGCACAGGCAAGGTCTTGTCGCAACCGTCGGATGTCGCCGTAGATGCATCCGGCAACGTATACGTATCCGGCGAACGCAGTAACAACATCTTCCACATCACGCCAGGCGGCGCCATTACCCAAATCATCGACCGCGCCGGCGACGGCCACGCGGGCAATACCCTGTCTGCCCCGCGATCCATAGCCGTCGATACATCGGGCAACGTCTACGTAGCAGGCTCTTCAAGCAACAACGTTTTTCGCATCCAGATCAACGACAGATGCGGCGATCCGACGGCGGACGGCCGCACGACGGCGACCGATGCGTTCGTTGTCCTGGCGGCCGCGGTGGGACCGCAAGTATGTGATCCGTGCGTATGCGACGTAAATCAGTCGGCCGGAACCACAGCCACCGACGCTCTCATAGTCCTCGAGTTCGCCGTCGGGCGACCGATTTCGCTGGCCTGCCGACGGTGCCCTTGAGAGTCACGAGCAGCTTGCTCGTCGCGACCGGGAGTTTGCTCTGCAGGTCATACCCCGGCTATGCTACCCTCGGTTGGTCCGGGATCCTTCCGAGAATCGGTCGCCGGGCTTTCGCTCGATGAAGAAACGCGCCGCAAGAAAACTGATAGCCTCACTGAGC
>CAZKLE010000126.1:0-7699 GCA_964553415.1 uncultured Myxococcales bacterium | reverse complement strand
CATCCGACCAAGCCGGTCGACCAGATCAAATGGAAATGGAATCGGGGAGGCGGATTTCCGCAGGGGGCCATCGGAAACCCGCAGACCGTCGCCACCTATTCCATGTGTGTCTACGACATGACCGGGGCATCGCCGAGAGTCGCGGCTTCCTTGGTGCTGCCTCCGCAAAACGCGTGGTTGAACAAAGCCCCCAAAGGCTGGCAGTACAAATTCAAGGGTGGACCCATCGACGGCATCGAGCAGATCAAGATCAAGCCGGGCGCGAGCGGCAAGACCAAGTTCCAGCTAAAAGCAAAGGGCGTCAATCTGCCCACGCCGGCTCCGTTCAGCGCTACCAAGTTCTTCGATCAGAGCCCGGATGTAACGGTGCAGGTATTTAACGACCAGACCTCCACTTGCTGGACCTCGTCGTTTACGAGCGCCAAGAAAAACACCGTTGCTCAGTTCAAGGCGAAGTCTCCGTAGGCGCGAAGCGGCCGATCAGGCTCTTGACGGTCGCTTCCTTGGCTTTGAGACCGTCGCGGTAGTCCTTGAGGTCGGTGTCGGCGATGTCGCTGCGCAGGCGAGAGAGGTAGGAGCTAAGGATCTCGGCGAGAAGGGCGGTTTCTTCAGCTGTTAGATCGAGCGTGGGCATGCGGTTCTCCTTTGTGATTGTGAGCGGCGATCACCTCGTCGACGGTCTCACCGGATATGACTTCTTTCTCTTCCAGTAACGCGGCCAAGCTGTCGAGAATTTCGCGTTTGCCGGTGAGGATCACGGTGGCGCGCCGGTGGGCTTCTTCGACGAGGGCTCTCACCTCTTCGTCGATCATGCGAGCGGTGGCTTCGCTATAGTTGCGCTCCTCGCTGCCCTCGACACCGAGGAAAGCGAGTTGGCGTTTCTTGCCGTAGGTAAGCGGCCCCAACTTGGTGCTCATCCCCAACTCCGTGACCATGGCGCGGGCGATCTCGGATGCCCGTTCGAGGTCATTTTGCGCGCCGGTCGAGACGTCTCCGTATACGATTTCCTCCGAGACGCGCCCCCCGAGCAAAATGGCGAGCTGGTCCTTGAGTTCCTCTTCGGTCGAAAGGAACTTTTCATCGACGGGAAGCTGTAGGGTGTAGCCCAGCGCGGCGACGCCGCGAGGAATGATCGACACCTTGTGCACGGGTTCGGCCTTCGGGACGCTTTTGGCGACCATGGTGTGCCCCGATTCGTGAAACGCGACCCGGCGTTTTTCTTCCGCGTTCAACGCCCGGTGTTTCTTCTCGGGTCCGGCAATCACTCGATCCACCGCCGCCTCGAAGTCCTCCATGGTGATTGCGTCACGGTGGATGCGTACGGCGTAGATGGCGGCTTCGTTGGCGATGTTGGCGAGGTCGGCGCCGACGAAACCGGGCGTGCGCTGAGCCACGACGCGAAGATCCACATCCGTAGCGATGGTCAGCTTCTTGGTATGGATTTTCAGGATCGCGACGCGGGCTTCGAGGTCGGGTTTGTCGAGCACCAGTTGGCGATCGAAACGGCCGGCGCGGAGCAAGGCCTTGTCGAGAATTTCCGGACGGTTGGTGGCGGCCATGACGACGACGCCGACGGAAGGATCGAAACCGTCCATTTCGGTCAGGACCTGATTCAATGTCTGTTCGCGCTCGTCATGACCGCCGGCCATCGGACCGAACCCGCGTGCGCCGCCGATGGCATCAAGCTCGTCGATGAAAATGATGCACGGGGCTTTCTGACGAGCCTGTTCAAACAGTTCGCGTACGCGCGCGGCACCGACCCCGACGAACATCTCGATGAACTCCGAGCCGCTGATGTTGAAGAACGGAACGTTCGCCTCTCCTGCTACGGCACGGGCCAGTAGGGTCTTGCCGGTTCCCGGCGCACCCATCAGAAGGAGGCCCTTGGGCATTTGTCCTCCCAGCCTTTGGATCTGTGTCGGGTCTTTCAGAAACTGGATGGTTTCACTGAGTTCTTGCTTGGCTTCGTCGGCCCCCGCAACATCGTCGAAACTGACCTTGGGCAGCGTGTCGGGATGGATATGTACGCGGTTGCCGCCGATATTGAGGAACGCTTTTCCCGCCGACCCCATTTTACGCGCAAACCAGCCCCACAGTAGGAACAGCAGGCCGAACGGCAGCACCCAGTTGACAATGAAGTTGGCGAGCCAGTCGTTGTTCTCGCGCACCGTGTATTTGACGCCGTGCTTGGCGAGGTTCTGCGCCAGCTCGTTGTTCCAGAGCGGAATCGTCGAGAAACGAGTCGGCTGATTGGTCTTGGGATCGGTCTGCGACAGCGTGCCGACAATCATCTTATCGGTGACGACGGCCTCGGCGACTTTCCCTTGATCGACGTATTGTAGAAACTGGCTGTAGGGAATGACCTCGCGTCTGCCGACAGCCGATGCCTGCCAGAAATAGAAGGACGCAAAAACGAAGACGGCATAAAGCAGGAGGGTGAACTCAGGCCGCTGCCAATACTTGTGCTCGGTGGACTTGTTGATCTCTATATCAGGCTTGGGGTTACCCGGTCGGTATGCTGATCGTCTCGCCATGAAGGTGCTCTCACGGATCATGAGGTGGCGGGGGGGCAGGGTCAAGGAAACGGAAGATGCAGGGCTGGGCGCGAATGGTCTGTGGCAGCAGCGTTCGGGACCCGCTACAAGAAGGGTGGGGAATGAGACACGAGCACCAGCCTAGGGGACCTCACGTAGGCCGCAGCGCCACTCGGCGGCTGCGGCTCGGCCTGGCTTTGGGCGGAGGCGGCGTGCGCGGAGCAGTCCATATCGGCGTTCTCCAGGCTTTGCACGAGCACGGGCTCGAGCCCGACTGCATTGCGGGTACCAGCGTGGGGTCGCTGGTCGGCGGGCTGTATGCCTTCGGGCGAAGCCCGACCGAGATTCGCCGACTTGCCGCGGGCATGCACTGGCGTGATATCCGCAGCTATACGCTCTCGAAGTTCGGGCTGCTCTCGAATCACGAGATTGCAACCATTGTTCGTGAGCAGGTCGGTGAAGTTCGTATCGAGGATGCGCCGACCCCCTTAGCCGTCCTGGCGACCGATATCAGTACCGGCGAGGCAGTGGTGCTGCGGTCGGGGGACCTTGCCGAGACGGTCATGGCGAGCACCTGTATGCCGGGCTACTACATTCCGACTGCCATCAGCGGCCGTTTGTTGGTTGACGGAGGATTGGTCGTCAACGTGCCGGTCTCGCCACTCCTTGCCATGGGGGCCGAGGTCATCGTAGCCGTCGAACTCAACGCCGTGCGAAAGTACGCGCGACCGAAAAGCCTTTTTGATGTTCTTTCCAACGCCTTCGGAATCGCCATGGACACCAACACCCGTATCGAGGTGGAGAAGGCCGACGTCGTTATCGGGCCGGATCTCAGCAAATACGAGCACGCTGATGGTGGAGATGTTTGGGAACTATACGCGGAAGGCTATCGGCATGGGGTTCTCGCGATCAAACAAATACGTGCCGCGATCGAGGAGAAATCTCCTCGTCCGTTCCACGCTCTCGAACAGAAGCTGAGACGTTGGCGGCGAAGCTGACAGCAGCCGATTACGAGCTCGGCGGTTTGCCCGTGTGGCGAACGATCTCGCCGTGGGTCATGTAGATGACGTCTTCGGCAATGTTGGTTGCGTGATCGGCAATCCGTTCCAGATAGCGCGAGACCGATAGATAGTGAATCAGATCTTCGACGTCGTCGGGATTCTTGTGTACGGCGTCGATCACGTAGCTAAACATACTGCGGTGGAGGGCATCGACGGCGTCATCGGCGGCGCCGACCGCACGTGCGGTCTCGGCGTCGAGCTCGACCAGACAGTCGATACACTGATGTACCATCGCTTGCACGCGAGGAATCATTTCCCCGAGCGTGTCCGGGCACAGAGAACGCTCGTGCGTGCCGAGATGGCCGACTTGCTCGGCTATGTTGACGGCCAGGTCGCCGATCCGTTCGAGATCGTTGTTGAGCTTCAAAATCGCGACCACGAAGCGCAAGTCCTTGGCCACCGGCTGATACAGGGCCAGGATCTTGAGGCATTCTTCTTCGGTGTCGACCTCCTCGGCGTCGACGGCAGGGTCGGCGTCGATCACCTGACGGGCGGATTCGGGGTCGTCCTGCAGGACGGCGTGGACGGCCTTGGCAAGGTTACCCTCGACGATACTCGCGAGTGCCAGCACTTTGCGTTTGAGTTTGTCGGTCTGCCTATGAAGACGGTTGGTCATCGCTCACCTCATCCGAAACGCCCGGTCAGGTAATCCTCGGTTTGCTTGACGCTCGGTGAGGAAAACAGGGTGTTGGTATCGCCGAACTCGATCAGCCTGCCGAGATAAAAAAACGCTGTGAAATCCGACACACGGGCCGCTTGTTGCATGTTGTGCGTTACCAGTACGATTGTGAACTTGCGCTTGAGCTGGTCGATGAGTTCTTCGATTTTGGCCGTCGCGACCGGGTCGAGAGATGAGCAGGGCTCGTCCATGAGGAGGACTTCCGGTTCGATGGCGAGGGCGCGAGCAATGCACAAGCGCTGTTGCTGTCCACCGGAGAGGGCGGTGCCGGGCTGTGTCAGCACATCCTTGACCTCATCCCAGAGGGCGGCGTCGCGTAGGGCTTTCTCGACCTTTTCCCGGCTGTCGGGCTTGGTCATATTGGCGTGCAGCCTCAATCCATAGGCGATGTTGTCGGCGATCGACATCGGGAAGGGGGTGGGCTTTTGGAAGATCATTCCCACCTTGTGACGGAGTTCGAGGGCCGGAAGTTTCGGGTCGAGAACGTTGACGCCGTCCATGCGCACCTCGCCTTCGGCGCGGTGCCCCTTGTACAGGTCGAACATACGGTTGTAGGTACGGATGTGGGTGGACTTGCCGCAGCCGGAGGGGCCGATGAAGGCGGTGACGCGGTTGGCGGCGATGTCGAGGCTGTTATCGAACAAGACTTGTTTGCTTCCGTAGTAGAAGTTCAGATCGCGCACCGAAATCCTGGTATGCGTTGCGACGTCGCTTCTCCCCGAGCCCGCATCGAGCGCGGCCGAACGAGTGGAATGTAGGGAAGCCATGATGCTCAATGCACACTCCGTAGACGCAGAATCAAGCGTGTAGCGGCCGTCGTGACCAGCACCCCGGCGGTAATGAGCAACGCCGCTCCCCATGCCATGGTTTGCCAATCGTCGTAGGGGCTCATGGCGTAGTTGAACATGGTGACGGTAAGATTGCCCATCGGCTCATTCATGCCGTGCATCCAGTATGGGCTGTTCAAAGCGGTGAACAGCAAGGGGGCGGTCTCTCCGGCTACGCGCGCAACGGCCAGCATGATGCCGGTGACCATGCCGGCGGCGGCCGCACGATAAATCACTTGCGTCATGATCTTCCAGTAGGGAGCGCCCAGCGCGAGAGCGGCTTCGCGTAACTCGTGCGGAACCAGTTTGAGCATTTCTTCGGTGGTTCGGCTGACCACCGGGACCATGATGATCGCCAGCGATACCGCCCCGGCCCAGCCGGAAAAATGGCCCATGCTCCGGACCATGATCAGATAGACGAAGACGCCGATGACGATCGAAGGAGCGGATACAAGAATGTCGGACAGGTAGCGTACGACTCTGCCGAAGGCCGAGTCGCGGCCAAATTCGGACAGCCATGTTCCGGCCATCACCCCGAAGGGAACCGCCATGGCGGCGGCAGCAGCGGTCATGAGCAACGTGCCGACAATGGCGTTGGCCAGGCCTCCCCCTTGCATGCCGGGTGGAGCGGGTAGTTCGGTGAAAAAAGTCCAGTTGACGGCGCGGATCCCCTTGACCGCGACATCGCCGAGAATCCACCCCAACATGAGCAGGCCCGAGCTTGCCGCCAAGGCCGACGCGCTGAGAACGACGCGATTGATGAGGCGGCGCCGGGTCGTGCGCATCAGGATGTCCGCCCCGCGGCGCCGCGCCGCAGCCACCACTGCGCCAGCCCGAGCACGAGGAAGGTGATCAGGAACAGAACGAGGCCCAGCTCGATCAAAGACGCCAGGTAGATCTGGCTGTCGGCTTCGGTGAACTCATTGGCCAGGGTCGAGGCTATGGAATTGCCCGGTGCGAACAACGACCAGGAAAACCTGTGGGCGTTGCCGATGACGAAGGTCACCGCCATGGTTTCGCCGAGCGCCCGCCCCATGCCGAGGAACACGCCGCCGGCGATGCCTTTTCGTCCGTAGGGGATCATGACGTCGCGGACGACTTCCCACTGCGTGCATCCCATGCCGTAAGCGGCTTCCTTGAGATTCTGCGGCACCATGAGGAACACATCCCTGGTGACCGAGGCGATAAACGGAAGAATCATCAGCGCCAGAACCAACCCGGCCGTCAAGGTTCCGATGCCCATTGCCGGCCCCTGAAACAGAGGGAGGAAGCCGAACATCGCAGCGAGCCGCGGTTGCATGTGGTCGGCGATCAACGGGGAAAGCGTAAACAGTCCCCACATGCCGTAGACGATGCTGGGGACGGCGGCGAGCAGTTCGATGCCTACGCCGAACGGCGTTCTCATCCACCCCGGCGCCAGTTCGGCTAGAAACAAGGCCGTGCCGATGCTGACGGGAACGGCGACGATCATCGCCAACAGGGTGGAAATCAGCGTGCCGCCGATGGCAACCAAGGCCCCGAAGTCATCTTTGACGGGATTCCACGCCGTGCTCGTTAGGAACGAGAAACCGAACTTGTGGATCGCGGGTAGCGACTCGTGCCAGAGGCTGGCGACGATGGCCGCAAACAACGCGAGGATGCCCGCCGTGAAGGCAAGGGTCATCCCACGAAATAGGTCGTCGCCCCAGGGCTTGGCGAGCCGTCGACTCACGGCCAGATGGCGTTCCCGGATTCGTCGTGCAGAACTTTCGTCCAGGTTGCGCGTACCATATTGGCGACGCTGTCGGGCATAGCGACGTAGTCGAGCTTGCGTGCGGACTCAGCGCCGTTGCGGTAGCACCAATCGAAGAACTTCAGTGCTTCCTTGGCTTGGCTGGGGTCGGACTGCTTCTTGTACATCAGGATGAACGATGCACCGGTGATCGGCCAAGAATCGGCACCCGGCTGATTGGTCAGTACGAGATAGTAGCCCCTCGCGTGCGACCAGTCCGCGCCGGCAGCTGCCGCCTGGAAGTTCTGCGCGGTCGGAGCCACGAACGTACCGTCACGGTTCTGCAGCAATGCGTAGGCCATCTTGTTCTGAACCGCGTAGGCGTATTCCACATAGCCGATAGAGCCCTTCAGCTTCTTGACGAAAGCGGCGACCCCTGCATTCCCTTTGCCGCCGACACCTGTCGGCCAGGATATAGCTTTGGCGTTGCCGAGCTTGTCGCGCCATTCGGGGCTGATCTTGGATAGATAGTTGGTGAAGATCCATGTGGTTCCCGACCCGTCGGCGCGGTGCACGACGGTGACGGCTTGATCGGGCAGCGACAGACCGGGGTTGTTGGCAGCAATGCGCGTATCGTTCCATTTTGTGATCTTACCCAGGTAGATGTCAGCCAGATTGGTGCCCGTGAGTTTGAGCCGCCCGGCTTCGATGCCTTTCAGGTGCACGACGGGCACGACGCCGCCCATGATCATGGGGAATTGCATGAGCCCGAATCTCTCGAGTTCGTCCGCCTTGAGCGGCGCATCGGATGCGCCGAAGTCCACCGTCTTGGCTTTGATCTGCTTGATGCCTCCACCCGAACCGATGGCCTGATAATTCAGTCGTAC